>CAZYOC010000052.1:0-19895 GCA_964648415.1 uncultured bacterium
AGCTGCCCGGGGCAAAACTCATACAACAACCCAATTCAGGTGAAACGATCCACTACTGCTTTTTCCACCTTTTTCACTTTCTTTACTTCTTGCACTACGGATACGGTGTGAGAAAGAGAAACCCCGATAACCGTGTGGCTACCGGGGTAAGTGATTCGAAGGCTCTCTTCAAATCACACGTTAACGTGTGCCGTGGAAATGGCTGACGTGTAGGCTGTCAGCTTATTCCGTATCCGCTGCCGCAGCCGCCAGAGCTTGCGCTTCGGGGCTGATGCTCACGGAGTCGGTGGGGTTGAGACCCGTACCGGAGGCTTGCGCCGCGATACCGGCGAACACTTGCGAACCGCCGCCGTGGGTCTCACCACGCAGTGCGGCACGGAACATTTCTGCATCGCTGAGGCCCTGAGGAGCCTGAGCTGCACCGTTCATGCCACCTTCCATGATGTACTCCTTTCGTTTACTGCATTCCTGCGAAGGATCCTCATTTATACCTATCGGTTGAGAAGACCCACACCTTTAGCCGGATCCGGATCAACCTGCTCGGCGAGTGGTAAATAGTTATAGAGAAAGAAGTTGAAATGCGTCTCGGAGAGGAAAATTATTGCAGGGGCTCGAAGAATTCTGAGAGTGTTGCTTCAGGTTTTCCTTGAGCAACAGGCGAGAGTCTACCCGGAGACGGAGTGAATCAGAAGCTCCATAGCGAATACACTATCTCAGAGATGACGTGAAACATTTGGCATGGCCCGGTTTGCTGTGCGCTTGCGGGCGGTCTGGCATCACAATCAGCGATGGATGCTTGAAAAAATGTTTCGTCAGAGCTGGAACCGGGGGGGATGACATGATTGTGCGCTGGGGATGACATCACAGCCCGGTTATTTCACGAGTATTCATGTTTCGTCAACATAGCCCTTACTATAAAGGGTTTCTTGCAAGGAATCGGACATACAAAATTCTCTAAATCGCTGTTTATTCTGGATTCACGGCTGTCCCAAACTACGGGACACGGCAAGCTACACTTCGTTCCGGTTCCTGCCTTCGCAGGAATGACACAATGGGACAATGCTTTCGAGAAACTCGCTTAAATCGATTTGAATGGTTGTTGGCCAGAACTGTCCGGTACGCGATTTGCATGTGGAGCCGTAGAGATCTATAAATAATAATGGCTTACATCCAGCCGTTCGTGTGTAGAGATTGCTTTTGAACAAGTTTTCTCACCATGACCGGAGGACCAAGCCATGGCGGATGTGGATGCACGGGTGATTGCTGATCTCTGCCGGGAACGCTGGGCGATCGAAACGTTCTTCAAGTGGATCAAGCAGAATCTGAAGATCAAGACGTATCTGGGAACCGATCTGAATGCGGTGCTGGTGCAGATGTGGATCGCCATGATCGCCTACCTGCTCGTCCACCTGATACACAGAAGCGCGCCCAAAGACGCAATCACTGCCCAGAGGCTGCTGCTGGTGTTCATCGCCATCCGCTGCCTCACTGACGTGTCCTTAACCCAAGCGTGGCAAGCCTTTCAAAGACCAAAACGAAAACAGAGTAACCCCCTGAAAAATCAACCAAGAAAAGTAACATAATCAACCGGATAGTTCTGATGCTTGTTCTAAACAATTGTGATATATGGATATATAACCATTATCTTGCTGCTATCTTAATTGTTTTTTCCTGTCTTTTCCTTGTCATCCTTGACATCCTTGCATCCTGTGAATAGAAAAGACTCCGGAGCACCAACGCACTCCAGAGTCTTTAGATTGCTGTGTCAGCCAGTGAATCAGTACGTCGCCAGCTCGCCGATGGCTGTTTCCACCGCGTCGAGCACCTGCCGTGCTTTCACCGCTGCTTTCATGTTGTTATGGTCGGTAAAGAGGGGCCGGTCAACATCAAGATGCTCCACCACCTCACGCACCGCCGCCCTGGCCGCCTGCGTACCCTTGCCGGGGGTGAAGTCACGGAAATCCAGCCCCTGCGCCGCTCCGATCATCTCGATGCCGAGCACGCCGTAAGCGTTGTCCAGGATCTGGTTCGTCTTCAGCGCCGTGTTCATGCCCATACTGACAAAATCCTCCTGGTCCGCCGCGGCGGGGATGGACTGCACGCACGCCGGGGCGGACAGGATGCGCTGCTCCACGATCATCATATCGGCGGTATACTGGCTCAGCATGTGGCCGCTGAACATGCCCGCGCCCCTGGTCAGGAAGGCCGGCAGCCCCACCGACAGCGCCGGGTTGAGCAGACGGTTCAGCCGGCGTTCGCTCAGCACGCTCACCATCGTCACGCTCGCGCCCACCATGTCCAGCGGCAGGCTGATCGGAGTGCCCTGGAAGTTCGCGCCGGACAGCACGACATCGTCGTCGGGCACGAAGATCGGGTTGTCCGCGACGCCGTTCAGCTCGGTCTCGAACTGCGCCCGCGCCCATTTCAGGTGATCCCGCGCCGCGCCGATCACCTGCGGAGTTGAGCGCATGGAGTAGGCGTCCTGCACTTTCACCTTCATCTTGCCGGTGGTCAGGTCGGAGCCCTCGATCACCTTGCGGATGTTCATCGCCGAGGTGACCGCGCCGGTGAAGCCGCGCAACTTGTGCAGGCGGGCGTCGTAGGGCTTCATGTTCGCCAGCAGGGCTTCCAGGCTCATGGCCGCGGTGATTTCCGCCTGTTTGAGCCAGCGTTCGATGTCGTAAAGCGCCAGGCAGCCCATGCCGGTGATCAGGTTGGAGCCGTTGATCGCCGCGAGGCCGTCACGGATTTCCAGCCCCGGGACCGGGATGTCGGCCTTGTCCATGGCGGCTTTGGTGGGCATGCGTTCGCCCTGGTAAAACGCTTCGCCTTCACCCATCAGCGAGAGCGCCACCTGGCTCATGGGGGCGAGGTCGCCGCATGCGCCCACGCTGCCCTTTTCGCACACGACCGGGGTCACGCCCTTGTTCAGCATGTCCACGTAGGTCTGGGTGATCTCGGGACGGCAGCCGGAATTGCCATGAGCGTGCATGTTGATCCGCGACAGCATGGCGGCGCGGATGTGCTCGATGGGGGCCGGTTCGCCGATGCCCGCCGCGTGGTTGTAAATCAGGTACTTCTGGAACTCACGAGTTTGCTCGTCGTCGAGCACGATTTCGCTGAACTCGCCGATGCCGGTGTTCACGCCGTACATCACTTCCTTCGTGGCGACCTTTTTTTCCAGAAAAGCGCGGCATTTCTTGATCCGCTGGACCGCGTCGGGGTGGAGTTCAATCGTTTCGCCGCCGCGCGCCACAGCGACCACGTTTTCAATGGTCAGGTCTTTGCCGGTAATGCTTATGGCCATGGTATGCCTCAATGCTTCGGTATGTAACGTGCTGACTTTCCGGAGGAAAGCACGGTCTCCGAACTACACAGGCTTGGAAGATGCAACAGAAGGGGAGCGTTTCCAAGACAGGGTTCTCCGGGAGTTTACTGCCAGTAGCCCGGCCATGCTTGGCCGGGGATACAGGCGAGCAAGTAGCCGGCGAGGATCCACAAGGCGGGAATTGACATGTATCTGAGACTGTAATGGCTCTTAACCCTGGTTTTCGCATTCACAAGCATCAGCGGCTGCGAGACGTACGGGCACGCTGAGCGGTTTCTTCAGGTTCGCGGCGCTGGTTTCACCGTTGGTATTCAGGTATTCCCACACCTGGCCCGCAGTGGAGCCGATCTCTTCCTGTATGGTATTACTCCCCCCATGAATTGCCTGGTTGAGTCCAAGAAGGCATAGTGGATATTTCGAAGGAATGATCCACCAGGATCCGATGGTATTTTTTCTCACAAGGAATTGACAATTCGCACGGGAGTTCTCTAGCTTGACGCTGCAACGGAGATGCTGAATCCTGACCTGAGTTGATCGTTGCAGAGAAGTAGGGGTCCCCGGGAATCGTAAGGTAATCTTGTCCACAAGAGTCTGTCGGAGAACAGCATGCGTTCTACCCGTTTTTCCGCTGTACTGTGCATAGGTCTGCTGCTTTGCATAACAACGAGCGCGGATGCACAGTACACGGCTGATATCAGCGGACGTGTCGTGACGAACGATTCCAGCATTGCCACAGGCGCATGGGTGTCCTATTACAATCCTGTTATGGACACAACCTATACAGCGATGGTTGACGAGAACGGCGACTATGAGTTCATCGGAATGGCGCTTTCTGCAAGCAGGAATGTGCAGTCAACTCCTGTAATGGAGTTGCAGGCTTCTCTTACGAATCCCGTGGGCGGCTCGACTGGCTACTATGTGGTTTCTGAAGAACCGTTACGGCAGGCGCGTGTGTTCAACATCCTGGGGCGGCAGGTAACTGTCCTACCGTTGCAATCAACCCCGCTGGGGGGGAAACGCTGGCTCTCGACCGGCCATTGGGATGGAAGGAGTGGCGGCGGGCGACCGGTGTCGGATGGCCGCTACTTTTTTGTCGCCGGCAGCGCCCCGGTTCAGCCGTTTCTGCACCTGAGCCAGGGAGGTCCAGCTTCTCCGCAAATCAGGCCGGTTCTGGAATCGCCACTCTCATCGCAAGAGCCGGGAAAGACGAACCAGCCACAAAGACGATTGATGGAAAGCGTTGAATTTACGGTCAGCCTTTCACCCGATACAGCGGGTGAACAGTTTGAACCGATGGAGTTCGAACGAACGATCGTTGACGGAATTAACGGACCCTTTTCCGATACCGTGTTCGCACTGCCGCCAGTCCGTATTCTCTTCCTGGGAAACAGCTTTACCGCCAGTCATGGCGGCATCTACACCCATCTGGAAGCGATGCTCAACGAAACGCATCCTTCCTGGCCCACGTATATGGATATGATTGCACCCGGCGGCTATACCCTGCAGCAACACTCCCAAAACCAGAATACCATCTGGGCTTTAACTTTCGGCCACTGGGATATGGTTTTCCTGCAGGAGCAAAGCTACCGTCCCGTGGCGCAACCCAACCTGATGTATGCTGCGGCCAGGAACCTGGATGATTTCATCCAGATCGGCGGCGGCGAGACCGGGTTTTTCATGACCTGGGCCTATGCTGACCAGCCTGGGATGATTGACCCCCTGGCTGCGGCTTATGACAGTATTGGAAATGAGCTGGACGCAATGGTTGCTCCGGCAGGCCGTGCATGGCAACGATCTCAACAGGAGAATCCTGAATTAACTCTCCATTCGCAAGACGGAAGCCATCCCAATGCCCATGGTGTGTATCTTAACGCCTGTGTCTTCTATGCCATGTTGTACGGCGAGACTCCTGAAGGAATTGCCTATGTGGTTGATGATTCGATCACGGATGAGCAGCGTCGCTTTCTCCAGCAGGTTGCCTGGAATACGGTTCAGGACTACCGGCGGGAAATGGTCGACACGCACGATGAAAAGCCAAGTGGGCTGAAATAGCAGACGGCTTGGCCCGCACCCATATTATCTCAATATGAGTTTTCGGTTTATCCTGTTGAGCCGAGCCGCTCGAAGCCGTATACTCCCTCCCATACTTCAACCATCAACACGAAGCGCCGAGGGATACCATGGCCATCAAGTTTCCATCACAGGAACAGTCGGACGGCGCGCAGCAACGTCTGGAAGCGTTGGCGCGGATTGACCGGTACATTGAGATGATCGAGGCGGGCGAGGGCGCCGCCGAGTTGTTTTATAATCTGGGCGTCGCCTACCTGGAAGTGGGGGAGTGGGAGGAAGCGCAGCGGGCGTTTGAACAGGCCATCCGTCACGATCCCGAGCTCCTGCAGGGCCACGTCAACCTGGGCGCGGTGTATTTCCAGCAGGGCGAGTTCGAGCCGGCGGTCAGGCACATGCGCAAGGCGCTGGAGATCCAGGACGATTTCCTGCCGGCGCGCGCCAACCTGGGCATCACGTTGATGCGCATGGGCAAGCACGCGGACGCCATCACCGAACTGGAGCAGGTGCGCAAGGTCGAGCCGAAACACCCGGCGGCGCTGGGTGCATTGGCCATGTGCTACAAGGCGACCGGCGACGAGGCCAAGGCGACGACACTTCGCGAAGAGGCCGAGGCGCTGGGAGTGCGCTTCAGCACGGTGCAGGGGGATCAGTAGTTACAGGTATTCTTAACAGGATGATTAGGATGTTTAGGATAATAAGGATGAAGGATTTGATGTGAAAAATGTGAAGAACGTGTAAAATGTGGAAAACGTATAGATTTTTAATAACTCACAATCGAAAGAACGACACCGTTTCCAGTCATAACAAAACAGAACGTTGAAGCGCACTTAAAATGGCGCACAGCAGAACTGAGGGTACAGTTGAGGTGGTTTGCTCAGAGCGGGGAGTGTGAACGGGAATACACGCCCCGCCTTGTTTTTGTCAATCCTTACGATCCTTACTATCCTGCATATCCTGTGTATGCCATTCTTTCTCCAGTTTTCCACAGAGCAGCGTTGAATACCATCGAGTTAACCTCTCTTAATCGTGAAATCCTTCACGATATTTTGTACATTTCCTGATCCTGAGGAGGGGAGTGAAGACTACAGGACGGAAAGGCTCAGCATGGCCGTCGGGCTGCGTGAGCACGTGACAACAAACCGCTTGAACCACGCCGGTAAGGGGGCGAACCGATGAGGATCTGGCAACGGTTGCAGGAGAGGGAGCTGGCTCTGCTCGACCGCTGGCGGGCTCTCATCGCCGAGTCCTACCCCAAAGAAACCAGTCAATTCCTGCAGAAACGCAAGAACCGTTTCGCCAATCCGGTCGGGCATAATATCACCATGGTCACGCAGGATCTGGCGCACCTGCTGCTGTCCGGCGATGCGATAGACGAGCCGCCGTCTTCTCTGCTCAACTTTGTGAAAATTCGTGCAGTCCAGGAGTTCAGTGCGGCGCAGGCGGTGGGGTTTGTCTTTTTCCTCAAGCAGGCGATCATCGAACTGCTGGAAAACGAAAAGGATATCGAGCCGACGGCGGAGGAATGGTTCCAGGTGGATCACCGTGTGGATTACCTGGCGCTTGTGACGTTTGACGCATATTCGGTGGCGCGGGAGAAGCTGTTCGACATCCGGATTCGAGAATTGAAAACCGGCGCGTACCATGTAATGCGCGGCAGTTCGCCGTTGGAGGAAAGCGGCGAGCCGCCCTCGCAATCGTAGACCAGACACGAGTTGACAACCATACACTTATCCCCGACAGGATCGGGGACCGTAACAGGAAAGGAGGAAAGACCGCATGCGATTTTGGTTTTCCCTCTTCGTGATGCTGATCCTGATCGCCATTCCCTGGGTCTTGGCGGGGTCGGCCACGGTCTTTTTCGCCGTGGTGATGCCCTACCTGGCCCTGCTGGTGTTCCTGGTCGGTATCGTGGCCAAGTTGTTGAAGTGGAGCCGGTCGGCGGTGCCGTTCCGGATTCCCACCACCAGCGGCCAGCAGAAGTCCTTGAGTTGGATCAAGACCAGCAAGCTGGACAACCCGCCCAACGCGTTCTGGACCTTCTGGCGCATGGTGCTGGAAATCCTGTTCTTCCGGTCGCTGTTCAAGAACACGGCGTCGGATGTCAAGGAGGACCGCAAGGGCGAGGAACGTGTGGTTTACGGCAGCAGCAAGTATTTGTGGGCGGCCGGCATGGCGTTTCACTACACCTTTCTGATCATTGTGCTGCGGCACTTTGATTACTTCGCCGCACCGACCCCGTTCTTTGTCGACTGGATCAACGCCTTCGACGGCTGGGTGGAGATCGGCCTGCCGGTGCTGTACATGACCGATGTGATCTTCCTGGCGGCGGTGTTCTACCTGTTCCTGCGCCGGGTCTGGGATCCGAAAATGCGGTATCTCACTCTGGCCCAGGACTGGTTCCCGCTGTTGCTGCTCTTCAGCATCGGCGCGACCGGCGTACTGATGCGTTACTTCTGGAAGGTGGATCTGGTCAGCGTGAAGGAATACGCGGTCAGCCTGTTCGGCGGGCAGCCGGTGGTTCCCGCGGAAATCGGCGTCATCTTCTGGGTGCACCTGTTCCTGGTAAGTTGCCTGCTGATTTACTTCCCGTTCAGCAAACTGATGCACATGGCGGGAGTGTTCCTGAGTCCGACGCGGAACCTGGCGAACAACAACCGCGCCAAGCTGCACGTCAACCCGTGGAACTACGATGTGAAGGTGCATACCTACAAAGAGTATGAGGACGAGTTCTACAAGGTGATGCAGGCCGCGGATCTGCCGCTGGACTACGAGCACAGCGAAGAGAAACCCGCCAAAGAAGCAGAGAAGGAGTGAGCATGTCATCAGAACCAAGATATACGAAGAGTGGCCTGCTCCAGATCGACACCCGTCCCCCGAAGAAGGACTGGACCGATCCTTCCATCGACTTCGAGGAGAAGCGGGGCAACTGGTGTTATTCCGGCGTATTGAAATCGCTGGAGTACCTCGATCTGCCCACCCCGGATCACAAGTGGGCGCCCGACGAGGACAAGTGGCCATTGCCGGAAAACTGGAAGCAGATCATCATGGACGGTCTGCATGAGCGGCTGAAGAAGTACCGCACCTTGCAGATCTTCATGGACATATGCGTACGCTGCGGCGCCTGCGCGGACAAGTGCCATTTCTTCATCGGATCGGGCGATCCGAAGAATATGCCGGTGCTGCGCGCCGAGCTGCTACGTTCCATCTACCGCAAGAACTATACCCTGGCCGGCAAGCTGATGGGCAAGATGGTCGGGGCGCGGGATCTGGACGAAGATGTCATCAAGGAGTGGTTCTACTACTTCTACCAGTGTACCGAATGCCGCCGGTGCAGCGTATTCTGCCCCTACGGGATCGACACTGCCGAGATCACGATGCTGGTGCGTGAACTCCTGGCGCTGTTGAACATCAGCGTCGACTGGATTGTCACCCCGGTGGCGAACAGCTTCCGGACCGGCAACCACCTGGGTATCCAGCCGCATGGTGTGTTGGACAGCCTGGAATTCGCCGCCGACGACCTGAAGGACATTGTCGGCCAGGAGATCGAACTGCCCATTAACCAGAAGGGCCGCGAGATCCTGTTCATCACCCCGTCGGCGGACTACTTCGGCGAACCGCACTACTTCACCTTGCTGGGGTACATGGCGCTGTTCCACTACCTGGACCTGGATTACACCTGGAGCACCTACGCCTCGGAAGGCGGCAACTTCGGCCTGTTCCACAGCCACGAGATGATCAAACGGCTGAACGCGAAGACCTATGCCGAAGCCGAGCGGCTGGGCGTGAAGTGGATCCTGGGCGGTGAGTGCGGTCACATGTGGCGCGTGTATCATCAATACATGCACACCATGCAGGGCAAGACACCGGCGAACCTGGAAGTTCCGAAGAGCAGCTATACCGGTACGGTGTTTGAGCATGCTTCCGCGACCAAGATGATCCACATCGCGGAGTTTACCGCGGACCTGATCAAGCACGGCAAGCTGAAGCTGGACAAGAGCCGCAACGATCACTGGACGCCGACCTACCACGACAGTTGCAACCCGGCTCGTGCGATGGGGCTGCTGGACGAGCCCCGGTACATCCTCAACGAAACCTGCAACAACTTCGTGGAGATGCCGGAGAACACGATTCGCGAACAGACGTTCTGTTGCGGATCGGGTGCGGGTCTGGGTACCGACGAGAACCTGGAAGCGCGGCTGCGCGGCGGTCTGCCTCGCGGCAACGCTGTTAAATACGCGCGCGACGAACATGGCGCGAATATCCTGCTGTGCATGTGCGCGATCGACAAAGCGACGCTGCCGGCGGTGTGCGACTTCTGGGCGGAAGGCGTGGAGGTCGGTGGTGTCCACGAAATGCTGGGCAACGCGTTGATCCTGCCGGGCGAAGAACGGCGTGAAACCGACCTGCGCGGCGAACCCTACCCGGAGCCGGAAGGGGCCGGGAAAGAAAAGAACGAGGAGGTGAGCGAAAATGCATGATGGCGGCAAGATCATCCTGTTCGTGATCATCCTCCTGGTGCTGTTCACCGCGCCGGTGTGGTACAACCTGATCGGCGGCCAAGCCGGCGAAGAGGTCAACCCGGTGATCGCGACTGCGGACGAACCCGGACGCGACCAGTGTGTCAAAGACACGGAATGGATGAAGAAGCACCATATGGACCTGCTGAACGACTGGCGGGATGATGTGGTGCGGCGCAGCGACCGTGTCTATGTGACTGAAGATGGTCGCAAGTTCAACAAAAGCCTGTCCATGACCTGCATGGACTGTCACAGCAACAAGGAAGAATTCTGTGACAAATGCCATGACTACCTGGACGTGACCCCGTACTGCTGGACCTGCCACGTGGAGCCGGATCTCTATGGCGAACGCGTGATTGTGGAACCGGCGGAGGAGATGAGTGGCATTGATTTGGAAGACGCCCACTCGATGGAACACCAGGCAACTCAGACCGGTCGCCCGACCGCTGAACATGGGGAGGGTCACTGATGAGTGTCGATAGACGAAAATTCGTAAAGGTCGCGGGCCTGGGGATGCTGGCGCTGGCGGCGAAACCGGCCACAGAGCTGTTCGGTCAAGATGTCGAGCAGGTTCCCGCCGGAACCGCGCACAAGCTGCCGCAGGAGAACCCGGCGACCGCCAAGCGGTGGGCGATGGTGATTGATACCCGTAAATGCCGGGAACACCCCGAGTGCGATGCGTGTGTCCATGCCTGCCACGAGGTTCACAACGTCCCCGATTTCGAAGAGAAGAAAGACGAGATCAAGTGGATGTGGCAGGAAAGCTATCATCACGCTTTCCTGGCGCAGGAGAACAAGTTCACTCCTCACGACATCCTGCACTCGAACGTCCTGCTGCTGTGCAACCACTGCGACGATCCGCCGTGTGTGAAGGTCTGCCCGACGCAGGCCACGTTCCAGCGAGAAGACGGGATCGTGATGATGGACTGGCACCGTTGCATCGGCTGCCGGTACTGCATCGCAGGCTGCCCGTACGGTTCGCGTTCCTTTAACTGGCGCGACCCGCGTGAAGGGCTGGAGAACATCAACCCCGATTTCCCGACACGGGAGAAGGGCGTGGTCGAGAAGTGTACGTTCTGCGACAGCCGCCTGGCCAAGGGGCAGATGCCGGCGTGTGTGGAAGTCTGTCCGCACGGCGGCCTGGCGTTCGGCGACCTGGAGGATGAGCACAGCGACGTGCGCAAGATCCTGGAGCGCAACAACAGCATTCGACGGAAGCCCGGTTTGGGCACCAAACCGCAAGTGTACTACATCGTGTGAGGGTAGATCATGATTGAAAAAGCGTTACAAGGAGGGAAGGCATACTGGACGCTGATCGTGATCATCCTCGGGGTGATCGGGGTCGGCACAGCCACCTGGTTCTACCAGTACACCACCGGTCTTACGGTGACCGGGTTGAGCCGGGATGTTTCCTGGGGGCTGTACATCGGCCAGTTGACCTTTTTTGTCGGTGTGGCGGCGTCTGCGGTGATGCTCGTGCTGCCGTACTACCTGCATGACTACAAGGCGTTCGGCAAGATGACCGTGCTGGGCGAGTTTGTCGCCATCGCGTCGGTTATCATGTGCGTGCTGTTTGTGTTTGTCGACCTGGGCAAACCGATGCGCGCCACGAACATCTTCCTGTATCCCACGCCGCATTCCATGATGTTCTGGGATACGGTGGTGCTGTCGGGCTACATGCTGCTGAATATCCTGATCAGCCGCGTGGCGCTCGATTCGGAGAAGAAGGGCATCGCGCCGCCCAAGTGGATCAAACCGTTCATTATTCTGTCGATCCCCTGGGCTGTGAGTATTCACACCGTGACGGCGTTTCTGTACGCCGGGCTGGTGGCGCGGCCGTACTGGATGACCGCGGTCATGGCGCCGCGTTTCCTGGCGTCGGCGTTCGCGGCCGGACCCGCGCTGCTGCTGGTGATCGCGCTGCTGCTGCGCAAGTTTACCAAGTTCGACCCGGGCAAGACCGCCATCAACAAGCTGAGTGTGATCATCACCTACGCCATGTCGGTCAACGTCTTCCTGATCCTGATGGAAGTGTTCACCGCGGCCTACAGCGGCATGCCGGAGCATTTGGACCACTTCAAGTTCCTGTATACCGGTTTGACGGATGCGAACGGTGTCACGCATATGCAGATGGTGCCGTGGATGTGGACATCATCGATCCTGGCAATCTTCGCGTTGATCATCCTTTACATCCCGAAGACGAGGAAAAACCACACGCTGCTGTTTCTGGCATGTGTCGCAGTTTTCCTGTCGCTGTGGATCGACAAGGGCTTCGGATTGATGATCGCCGGATTCACGCCCACGCCGACCCACCAGGTGGCCTTCTACATGCCCACCTTACCGGAATGGCTGATCATGTTCGGCGTGTTCGGCATCGGAGCGTTCATCATTACCGCCTTGTATAAGGTGGCGCTGACGATGCGCGGAGCGGTGAAGTAAGCCACACAGAATTCTTGAGTTTTCTTACGGGACCGGCTCTTGTCGGTCCCGATTTTTCTCAGGAGCCCGCTTAGCGAAAAGTGCTTGCAGTGACCCCATTCCTTGATGTATACTCGATGCCTGTTGGCAAATGCTATCGAGTGCATTGGGGTCGGACCTTAGGCGACGGTATTGCATTTGCCGCAGTAACAAGCTAGTTTTACAGTGTCTTGCCGGAGTGGTGGAATTGGCAGACGCGCTGGTTTCAGGGACCAGTGTCCTTCGGGACGTGTGGGTTCGAGTCCCACCTCCGGCACACAAGGCAGCGGAGCACATACGTGTTCCGCTGTTTTGTCTCAAGCCTCCCTCGCAGAGCCGCCTGACAAAAAACTCTTGAGATCCCAACAAACGATTCGTATACTTCCCGAACATTTTAACGGAATGTTCAAATCTCAGGTAGCACGGTTTTCACAGGAGACGCCACCGCCACTTTTTGCTCGCCGCTGTTCATTGTCCACATCCAGGATCAGTGTGAGGAGTGCAGCAACACTACGGGGCGCGTTTCTCTGTAACCGATTTGAACTTTGCACCAACATGTTCAATTCTTCATGAGGCGACATGGACAAGCTGGACCGTAGAGAAGAGATCGTGCTGGCCGCACGCGAGTTATTCGTGAACTATGGTTTCAAGAAGACCACGCTGGATGATGTGGCGCGGGCGGTCCGGTTGGGTAAAAGCGCATTGTATCACTATTTCCAGAACAAGGAAGACCTGTTCAAAGCCGTGATCGGCGACACCATGAAGCAGGGCTCCGAAGTAGGGATGGAAGCGTTGTACAGTTCGCCCGATATCAAGGAGTGCCTGGTGGCTTATGTGCGCCAAAGCATTGAGTTTCACCGGGATATGCACAACGCGCATTATTTCCTGTTGGGAGAATTTGATGAGTTCTTCCCATTAATCAAGGAAGACATGTACAATTTCGCGAGATCACGTGTCGATGCCTTAAAAGAGCGGTTGCAAGAGGCTGTCGATAAAGGACAACTGAAACCGCTTGATATCAACGCCCATGCGATGATGCTTTCGATGGTGGACATTCAACATGAACGCCTCATCCTGATGGAGGAGATTTACGGTGATGA
Source organism: uncultured bacterium (assembly GCA_964648415.1). Lineage (GTDB taxonomy): Bacteria > Electryoneota > Electryoneia > Electryoneales > Electryoneaceae. Next base: position 13,473 of record CAZYOC010000052.1, read on the forward strand.
GATGCCTTCGTATGAGACTTTTGTAGACATCATGATTGGCCGATACTACACACAACAGGTGGATTCGTCCGACGTGGCGGATGCATAAAGGATATGGGAGGACGGATGCGAGTGAGACTGCTGCATCTCCCGATATTGATAGGCTTGTTAGCGGGCGCACCGGCGCTGGCCCAGGAGGAGCCGGTAGTGCTCACCTGGGAGAGAGCCTGGGAGATCGCGCTGGAGAACAACGAGACCTACGCGACGGCGGAGGACGAGCTGGTGCGTGCGAAGGAACGGGTCGGCGAGGCCTGGGCGGCGGCGCTGCCTACGGTGAGCGCCACCGGAGCCTACCAGCACTATTTCCAGGTGCCGCAGACGATTTTCGTATTGCCGGCGGAGATGAACATCGACCCGCAGACCGGCCAGAGCATGGGGCCGTTGCGCATCAAGACCGCTTTCTCGCAGGAAAACAACGTCGTCGCCAATGTGGAGCTCCAGCAGACTTTGTGGGCGGCCGGAAAGGTCGGCCTGGGACTGGATGCCGCGAAGCAGTACCGCAAGATGAGCGAGCTTGGGGTGCAGGTCGCTCGCGAGGACCTGCGGGTCGATCTGGTGAAAGCCTACTACGCCACGGTGCTCGCTGAACAAGGCCTGACGGTTACGCTCGAGATGTTCGAGATGAGCCGGGCCTACCTGGAGCAGGTGCGGGCCATGCACGAACAGGGGATGGTCAGCGAGTACGACCTGATCCGCGCCGAGGTGGCGGTCGCCAACATGAAGCCCATGGTCACTCAGGCCGAAACCGGGCTGGATCTGGCGTATAAATCTCTCAAAAACATGTTGGGAATGGATCTCGAGCAGGAGATCGAGGTGGACGGCGACCTGATGGATTCTGGTGAGTTGCTGCTGGGCTACGAGCAGGCGGTGCAATTGGCCAACCAGCAGCGTGTGGAGTTCCGCCAGTTGGACTTCACTCGTAATCTCTACGAGATCCAGACCAAGGTGCATCAGCGGAGCTGGTTGTGGCCGAACTTCTTTGCCAGTCTCAAGTGGGAGACTATGGCGCAGAAGAACGACACGGAGTTTGCGAAGTACGAGTTCCTGGGCGGGTACGGTGCAACGGTAGGGGTAAGCATTCCGTTGTTTGACGGGTTGGCCTCTCATCACCGCGCCCAGCAGGCGAAAGTAGACATCAGGAATACTCAGCGCGCCCGCATACAGTTGGAGCGGGGCGTGGAGATGCAGGTGTACGCCGCGCAGCAGGAGCACGAAAAAGCGCGCGAGCAGCTCGAGGCGGCGCTGGAGGCGCGCAACCTGGCGGAGCGCGGGTATGAGATCGCGGAAGTGCGCTACAGTGAAGGCGTGGGCACGCAGCTCGAGGTGCTCGACGCGCACTCGTCGCTGAGCAACGCCAAGATGAACGTGTTGCAGGCGGAGTACAACCTGCGTATCGCCAAGGCCGAGTTCGACCGGGCGATTGGACAGCATTTTACTGCGGAAGACTTCGAATAGAGGGTCATCATGGTCAAGAAGATTATTGGAGTGGGGGTTGCTGCGGTGGTCGTGGTCTTTATGACACTCGGCGTTCTTCGCTCGCAGCAGACCGAAGAGGTCAAGAGCATCAAGAACATCCAGAAGGAACAGGGTGTGCCGGTTCTGGCGCAGGCTGCACAGCGTTCCACTGTGACGCTGACTCAGAGTTTTTACGGCGACCTGCGTTCCATAGGTGAGATCTCGGTGCCGGCGAAGTTGCCGGACCGGATTGTCGACATGCGAGTGGAAGCGGGCGATTGGGTGGAAGAGGGCCAGGTGCTGTTCGTACTGGACACGACTACCAGCCAGTCCTCGGTCTACCAGTTGCGTCTCGCGGCGGCGGACGCGGAGGCCGATTACGAGCGCATGAAGCAGTTGCTGGACGCCGGCGCCGTCAGTCGGCAGACGTTTGAGAAGACCAGGATGGCCTGGCAGATCGCCGAGGAAAACCTGCGCGTGTCGGAGAACATGGTGGAAGCTCGCGCTCCCCAGGCGGGTCGGGTCGCCCTGGTGAACGTCCAGGAAGGTCAGATTCCCGCGCCGGGAGGGGTGGTGCTCACCCTGATCACTCAGCAGCGTCTCGAAGTCATGTTCGAGGTGTCGCGTGAGGACCGCAAATACCTGAAGCCCGGCCAGACGGTGATGGTGCATCTTTCGAACGACGACCCGGGTGTATCCGGCAAGATCAGCGAGGTCAGCCTGGCGACGGCGGAGCATAGCCGTCTGTTCCCGGTGTACGCCCGCATTCCGGCGAAGGAAGGTTACCACGCCGGGTTGCTGGCGGTGGTGGATGTGACCGTGGAAAGCCGCGACAGCGTGATCGCGATCCCGCAGGACGCCGTTCTGGATCGCGGCCAGGGTCCGTTTGTGGTGGTCATCGACAACGGCAAGGCGGTGTTCCAGGATGTCACCCTGGGGCTTCGGGGCAACCAGATGGTAGAGGTCACCGCGGGGCTCAATGAGGGCCGGCAGATCGCCACCTACGGCCACGGCTCCCTCAAAGAAGGCGACAAGGTCAAGATCGTCGAAGAAAACGGTCAGGGATAACACCGGCCATTCTATACAGGACACGGTTTCATGGTACTAGCAGATCTATCGATCAAGCGTCCGGTCATGATGACCATGGTGATCATGACCTTCGTGGTGATCGGCATCTTCAGCCTCGGGCGGCTGGGGATCGACCTGATGCCGAAGATGGACTTCCCGTTCATCAGCGTCATGACGATCTATCCCGGCGCAGGCCCCGAGGAGATCGAGACCCTGATCAACAAACCGTTGGAAGAGGAGGTCAGCGCCGTCAGTGGCGTGAAGAACCTCTATTCCATCTCGCAGGAAGGTGTCAGCATCATCCTCGTCGAGCTGCAACTCGAGGAGGATGTGGACATGCGGGCGATCGACGTGAAAGACAAGATCGACGCCATTCGCATGGAGTTGCCGGAAGACATCGAGGAGCCTGTGGTTCAGAAGTTCGAGATGGGCTCCGAACCAATTATCAACCTGGCGGTCACAGGGCCATATCCGCTGGAAGACATCTATGTCCAGGTGGACAAGGTGATCAAGCCGGAGCTGTCCAAGATCTCCGGGCTGGCGAGTGTGGACATCACCGGGTCGAAGGAACGCGAAATCCGTGTGACGGTGTCGAACCGGCAACTTCGCGCCTACGGGTTGAGTCCGTTGCAGATCGTGGGCGCTCTGGCGCAGGCGAACATTACGCTGCCCTCGGGGCGTATCGAAGCCGGCCGGAAGGAATACACGCTGCGTGTGGACGGTGAATACAATACCGTCGAGCAGATCGCCAACACCCGCATCCAGACGCCGGTGGGCATGGTACCGCTTAACCGGATCGCGGAAGTGACGGACTCCTTCGAGGAGCGACGGGAGCTGGCGTGGTTCAACGGCGTCGAGACCATCGGCCTGGATCTTGTAAAGCAGAGCGACGCCAACACGGTGCAGATCGCCGCCGACGCCTACGCCGCGCTGGAACGCATTCGCGGCATGCTGCCGGAAGGTATGAAGATCGAGATCGCCAACGACACCAGCGATTTCATCCGCAACTCGGTCGCGGACGTGTCCAGTAACCTGGTGCTCGGGATTCTGTTCACCGCAGTGGTGCTGTTCATGTTCCTGCACAGTTGGCGTGGAACAGTGATCGCGGCGGTGGCCATGCCGACCTCGATCGTATCGACCTTCATCCTGCTGGATGCGGCGGGCTTCACCCTCAACATCATGTCGTTGATGGGACTGTCCATCTCCGTGGGTATTCTTGTAGTAAACGCCATCGTGGTGCTGGAGAACATCGAACGTCTCCGTATCAAGGAAGGGCTGGAGGCGAAAGAAGCCGCCTCGGTGGGAACGCAGCAGGTGACTGTCGCAGTGGCGGCGTCGACCTTGACCAACATCGTGGTGTTTACCCCGATGGCGTTCATGGCCGGGATCATCGGCCCGATCTTCCGTCAGTTCGGTTTGACGGTGGCGTTTGCGACCATCTTCTCGCTGCTGGTCAGCTTTACACTTACCCCGATGATGGCCTCGCGCAAGATGAAGGCGCAGCTCTATGTCATCGCGGCGCTGGTGATGCTGATCGCGGTGTATGTGTTCCTCAGCCCCATGGCGACTGTGATCACCGCGGTGATTGTGCTGCTGCTGGCGGTGGCGGAACGCATGGGCGGGGTCGCCAGATTCAGCAAGTTCTGGGACAAGTGGTATGGAGAGCTGGAAGCCGACTACCGCGCCGGTCTGGAATGGGCGCTGAAGCACCGGTTGCTGATCATGATTGGCACCGTCGTCCTGTTTGTCGGAGGACTGAGCCTGTTCGGCTTTATCGGATCGGAGTTCTTCCCGAGCAGCGACCAGCGCATGTTCCGGGTGTCGGTGGAGATGCCGGCCGGGACACGAATGGAAGAGACGAACGCTGTTCTGAGCCGGATAGAGAAAGAAGTGGCGAAGTTCCCGGAAGTGCAAAAGATTTACACGGCGCTTGGCAGCAGCAACTCCGGCGGTTTCGGCGGCTCGCAGGGCGTGCAGACCGGTTCTGTGCTGGTCAACCTGGCGGATACGGAAGAAGCGCCGGAGGGCGAGGTCTATCCGCATACATCTGAAGTGCTTAAAGAACTGCGTCCCATGCTGGCGGATATTCCGGCGGCGGAGATTGTGCTGGCGGAGCGCTCCATGATGGGCGGCGGGGAGCAGTCGGACATTGAACTCCAGCTTCTGGGCGACGATATCGACGACCTGGTGCGCGCCGCGGAAAAGGCCATTCAGTTGATCCAGGAGACCGGCAAAGCGGTGGACGTCCGCAGCGACTGGGAAGTGGGCAAGCCGGAAGTGGCGGTGTACCCGGATCGCGCGAGGCTGCGCGATGTCGGCGCCAATGTAATGGACATCGCCATGACCTTGCGCACCCTGTACGAGGGCAACGTCGCCACCAAGTTCCGTGAAGGCGGTGACGAGTTTGATGTCCGTGTCAAATTGGATTCTTTGGACCGCAACCAGATCGACCGCGTGGGCGACCTGTTGATTCCGACCCTGAACGGTTTCGTGCCGTTGAAGGAGCTGGCTGAAGTTCGCTATACTTCCGGGCCGACGCAGCTTACTCGTAAGAATAAGCAGCGTCTGGTGACGGTGTATGCGAACGTGGCGTCCGGCACGGCGGGCGAATTGCAGAGCCTGATCGCCCAGCAGATCGAGTTGCCGCCGGTTCCGGCCTCACAGCAGATCCGGGATATTCTCAGCGGGACAAGCAGTGTGGGACCGCGCCCCAGCCCGATGCTGCCGAAGGGGGTTACAGCCTATTTCGGCGGCCAGGCGGAGATGATGGCTGAATCGTTCTCCAGTATGTTCCAGGCGCTGGTGCTGGCCATCATCCTGACCTACATGCTGCTGTCGGCGATCCTGGAAAGCTACCGCTTCCCGTTCATTATCATGACCACGCTGCCGCTGGGACTGGTCGGTGTTTCGATGGCGCTGGTGATGACGGGCAAGGCGATTTCCATGATCTCGTTAATGGCGATTATCATGCTGGTGGGGATCGTAGTCAACAACGGGATTCTGCTGCTGGATTATACCGTTCAGCTTCGTCAACGCGGCAGGGGCCTGCTCGAGGCAATTCTGGAAGCGTGCCCGATCCGGCTGCGGCCGATCCTGATGGCGACCACCGCGACCTCGCTGGGGATGCTGCCGTTGGCGCTGGGCATCGGCAAGGGCGGCGACTTCCGCAGCAGCATGGCGATTGTGGCGATCGGCGGGTTGATCGTATCCACCGCCATGGCGCTGTTCCTGATTCCGGTGTTGTATGCGGTCTTCGAAGCGCGCGGCGAACGGAAACGGCTGGAGGCGGAAGAGGCGGAGACGGAAGAGGCGGAGACGGAAGAGGCGGAGACGGAAACCGTGTAGTAGTAAGATCTTATCCGTCAGCGGAGTCAAACTATTGAATGTCGTGCCAGGTCGTAAGCGTTGTTTGCGGCGAACTGGCACTTTTTTAATGAGAAAAGGGGAGAAAAAGGGGACTGTTACCTTTTCAAAATGCTCCAATACTATACGTACTTGCCAATTGGGCCGAAAAGGTAACTGTCCCACTTTTTCTAAAACAGAGATTCTTGTTAATGTTTGCGAAAAGGTAACTGTCCCCTTTTTCCATCACCAGAAAATTGGTACAGCTACCTTTTCCTGTTTATATATCAAGATGTGATAGATGGAAGCAAGAACGTAGCGTATAAGAATCTTTATGACATCGATAACCCCTGGAAAAGGTAGCAGTCCCATTTTCTTTGAAAGCCCAACGAGTGTCTTTCCTGCGTAAGACACTGTATGAGAAAACCAAACGAGTGTCATTCCCGCCTTCCAGACTGTATCATAATAAAAACCGCTCTCATTCCAGCGAAGGCTGGAATCCAGGCAAGGTGCAAGAAA
>CAZYOC010000053.1:0-19667 GCA_964648415.1 uncultured bacterium
CTTCCCCCAGATCAGGGTGTATGTCAAAGGACATCACATCATGCTGGGCACACGACAAAAACCCACGTCCCAGTGACGTGGGTTTTGAATCGAGGCGTGGCATAGGTGAGTAGCGGGAACTCCGCTATCCGATCAACCCTGCCACTATCTGAGGAATCATGTTGGCTTGCGCCAGCATGGAGACTCCGGATTGCATCAGGATCTGTCCGCGCACGAAATCGCTCATTTCAGCCGCGATGTCCGCGTCACGGATCATGGATTCGGATGCTACTGTGTTCTCGCGCGCGATCTGCAGGTTGAGAATCGTATTCTGCAGTCGCTCCACCCAGGACCCGATGCGGGTGCGTTCCGTATCCTTCAAGTCGATGGCGCTGTCCAGCGAATCGATGGTCGCTTGGGCCGACACGGTAGTGAGCAGGTTGGTCGGCGACAGACCAAGGGCGCTGGCGCGCATGTCGTTGAGGTGCACGTAGTAGTAGTCCTCGAGATGAGTGTTGTGCGTTCCGATGTGGAACTTCAACCCGGGTCCACCACTAAACGTCCCGTCAATCAAGTACAACCCGTTGTAGTTGGTTGTCGCTGCGATTCGGGTGATCTCGGACTTCAACTGCTGGAATTCGAGGTTTAGAATCGAACGGTCCAGGCTGGTCAAAGCACCGTTGGACGCCTGAATCGACAGGGCGCGCATCCGGACAAGTTTCTCGTCGATGACCGACAACGCTCCTTCGGCGGTGGCCAGCACGTTCACGTTGTAGTTCGCGTTCCGTTCCGCTTCCGTCATGGAAGCGATCTGAGCGCGCATGCGTTCGCTGATGGCCAGGCCGGCCGGATCATCCCAGGCGTGATTGATACGGAGTCCGGAACTCAAGCGTTCCATCGCCGTTTCCATCGCCAGCTGAGTGGTCCAGATGTTGCGTTGTGCTGCTATCGAGAGAAGGTTATGGTTAATGCGAGTACTCATGACTGCCTCCTTCGTGGGCGATACCGTCGGGCGGTATGCTTCCCTATGTCTTCGCACGGCTTGAGTCGTGTGTCGACGTGGGCGAAGGGGGAACTTCGCTCACGGAGAGCAAGAGCATCTCGTCACAGTCGATCAAGCCAGGGTGTCAAAGAACCAGGGTGTTTGCCCACCGGAGCGCGCGTCCAGTACAACTGGGGCCCGCCTCGATGTTTGGAAGCAATCTTCTACGAGGGGTTTTCACCTCGTGTCTTTGCGAACAGTTTCCGCAAAATGTAATCGGACATGGTTTCGGCGAGTTGGGTCACTCTAGCTTCCTCCATACCGGGCATCGCTGCTTCGGCGGCTTCTTTCGCCGCCTCCTCCGCTGCAAGCTTTCGCCGGGCGCCTTCCAACGTGTAACCTTCGTTGTGAACCAGTTGATCTATTTTCTCGATCAGTTGGATCGCAACATCGTCATATCTCCGCTGGTTGCCAGGCGTTCGGTATGGCTGCAGATAGGTGGAGAACTCCTTTTCCCAGAACCGCAAGGTGGGCTTGGGAATGCCCGTAATCGCGTGAACCTGCCCGATACTATAGAGTTTCTCGTTCGGTAAACTCATAGTGTCTATCTCCTCGTTGGAAATGGACGGTTCGGGCGTGCAGGCTCATCGAGCATACAAAGACCTCACACGGTATCTGTTTAGCCGATGAGCTGAGCAACCATTTGCGGAACCATATTCGCCTGAGCCAACATGGAGATACCGGACTGCATCAGGATCTGAGCGCGAGTGAAGTTGCTCATCTCCTCCGCAATGTCGGCGTCACGCAACGCTTCTTCCGCCGCTGTCGACGTTTCACGCGCGATCTGCTGATACAGAATCGTGTTCTGCAACCGGTTGACGTAGGAACCGAGACGCGTACGCAACTCGTCCTTCGAGTTGATCGCATCGTCCATTGCAGTGATCGCTGCCTGGGCGGTGCTGGTGTTCAGCAGACTGAGGCCCTGAATGCCCAACGCTTCTGCGGTGGCGTTGCCCATCTGCACGAAGTAGTAGTCGACATTGTCCTGGTTGAAAATGCCGACGTGGAATTTGATCCCCCGAGCGTCCTCCTGAGACCACGTCCCGTCCAACAGGAACTTCCCGTTGTAGTTGGTGGACTCGGCGATACGGGTAATCTCACTGCGGAGACTGTCGAACTCCAGGTGCAGAGCCTGGCGGTCGGAGCTGGACAGGGGACCGTTGGACGCCTGGATCGCCAGGGCGCGCATACGGACCAGCTTTTCGTCGATCACGCTCAGCGAGCCATCCACCATGGAAATCACGTTGATGGCGTACTGGGCGTTCTTCTCGGCTTCCTTGTGCGACGCGATCTGCGCACGGAACCGTTCGCTCAAGTTGAGCGCGGCAGGGTCATCCCAGGCATGGTTGACCCGTAACCCGGAACTGAGGCGTTCGACCGCCGTGTCCAGGTCGCTCTGCGCTGTGTGAATCGCCCGCTGGGCGAACAACGACAGAACATTGTGGTTAATGCGGGTACTCATAGGCACCTCCTTCGTCGGTAGCGTTGGGGAATAGCTACGCGTTTGGTTGAAATGCCACGCCGGGCCTGTGCCTGGGTTTGAGCACCCGGCGTGGGAGCAATATCTGTAAACGAAGTTTGCGAGCCGCCGCCGCGGGTGAGCAGCCCGCGGCGGTTGGTACACTGTCAAGGCGTGAGCAACGCCTTTTTTCACGAATCAGAAGCAGGCCTGGGGAAAAGGGCGCCAACGATTCGCTTTCCTTCTACGCTTCTTATCGGGATAGCGCACTCAAAACTTTAATTCTAGCTCGCTCGCTACTGGAGGTTTTTTGAAAGGAATAATCGGACTTGTGCAGCCAACTCTTGTTTTACCAGGCTCTTAACCCGAAGGATTACTTGGAGCGAGACGCTTAAAAACCGGAACCGAGAGACAGATATTCTTGAAGTAAGCACCCAGCAATCCAGATCGACTGCTTGAAGAATTGCTGGAGAATCGACCCACTGCTCTACGGCGCACTGACAGGGGTTGGCTTATGACGGTGATCACTTTCCCGACTCCAACATCTTCTCTATATTGCTATTTCTTGCCGGCAGGAATCTGCCGGCGATTCAAAGCCTACGCAGCCTGGGTTTCAACCACAAGCGAGTACAGGACACACGATGGCGGACGATAGAGCAATTCTACTGTGTGCCGGGCCGATCAACTACCTGAACCTGCCCATAGGCACCAACATCTCCAATGCCATGATTCCCGTGGCCGGCAAGCCGGTAATCGGCTGGATTCTCGACGATTTGCTTGGGAAAGGAATCAACGAAGCCACGGTGGTTTTGCGTTCGGAGGACAAACGGCTTGCCGAGTTTCTACACCGCACCTATGTCAAGCGAATGGACTTGTACCTGGCGCCGATGGAGGAATCAAGCGACATCATTCATTCCTTGCGGGCGGGTCTTGCACGCCGCCCCTCGAACGGTCTCGTGCGAATCATCCTTGGCGATACCCTGATTCCAGAGAGCTACGAGGGCGAAAACGATTTCGTATATGTCCAGGAAGTACCGAATTCAAGCCGGTGGTGTGTCGTTCAGGTTGACGAGGAAGACCGCATCACCGAGTACCAGGACAAAAAAGAACTCGAAGGCGGACCTTTTCAGGCCTTGGTTGGGTACTATCATCTGCATGATCACCAACTGCTGCAAATCTGTATCGAGCAGGCCATTGCAGCCGGCGAACGTGAGCTGTCCGCTGTACTGAGGAGGTACTCGTACAAGCGACCGATCCATACCCGGCGCATCACCAGCTGGTACGATTTCGGGAATATCGACAATCTGGTAGAGGCGCGTACCAAACTGCTTCGTCCACGGCATTTCAACAACCTTGAGATTAATACTCTTCTTTACACGATTGTCAAGCACAGCCAGAACAGCGCCAAGCTGCTGGATGAACTGAACTGGTATAAGCAACTGCCCGTGGATTTGCAGGTTTTGGCCCCTCGTATTCTTAAACATGGCGACAACCCTGAAGACATGTGGTTCATGCAAGAGTACTATGGTTATCCTACGGTTGCGGAGCTATACTTGTACAGCGACCTTTCACAGGGAACCTGGCGCACTATTTTACGGCGTATTCTGATGTTGCATCGGGAGTTTATTCAGTATGAAAGAGAAAGTTCAAAGGAAGACATCTATAAAATGTATCTGGATAAAACATGGCAACGTTTAGAGAGTTTCAAGTCACAGAAATCAGACTGGGATCTTCTTGAAGGCGAAACCGTGATGATCAATGGCAACAGCTATAGAAACGTATTTTTTATGAAGCAAGAAATTAATAACATGGTCGAAAGGCTTTCAATGCTTAAGCGATTTACCGTTATTCATGGTGATTATTGTTTTTCCAACATTTTGCTAGACCTGGGATCCCAGGTCATCCGGGTTATTGATCCACGGGGCAGCTTCGGTCAAAAAGGCATTTATGGTGATCCCCGGTATGATATCGCTAAACTGCGGCATAGTGTCGTTGGCTTGTATGATTATATTGTCTCGGACATGTATGATTATGTAGAATCACCGAGCGGCGTTTTCTACAATATCTACTTTAATGAAAAATTGAAGACGGTTAAGAATCACTTTGATGAAATGGTAATGGATCTGGGGTATGACATGGAGGAGGTTAAATTCATCGAAGGCTTACTTTTCATCAGCATGACGCCCTTGCACGAAGATTATCCTGAGCGCCAGAAGATGATGTTCATACGGGGTGTCCAACTCATCAATGAGGTGTTGAGGTGAGAATCGTGATTGATTTGGATGGTGTGCTTTGCCCGATCAAGCTACCCGACCAGACCTATGATGAGCTGGAGCCTCTCCCCGGCGCTGTGGAAGGACTGCGAGCTTTGCGAGCAGAGGGCCATTATGTCATCATCCAGACGGCCCGCCACATGGCCACCTGCGACAGCAACATCGGCAGGGTTATGAAAAAGCTTGGCCTGCTTACACTCCAGTGGCTGGAGAATCATGGCTTTGAATACGATGAAATCTATTTCGGTAAACCGAACGCCGATCTCTATATCGATGATCGTGGATTTCGTTTCACGGGCTGGAAAACACTGATAGAAAAGGACCTTAGCGAGTTGGGAAAACCCCGATGATCACTGTCGTCCCCATGGCTGGATACGGCAACCGGTTTGCGAACAAAGGGATTACTATCCCGAAACCATTGATCGAGGTCGCCGGCAAACCGATGTTGCATTGGGCGCTGAAAAGCGTCGAGACCGTTCCCCATCGGATGCTTGTTTTTGTCATGCTACGTGAGCACGAGGAGGAGTTTGGTATCCTTGACCGGCTCACTACCATGCTATCAGTCCCGTTTGAGGCTGTTCTGCTTGATAAAGTCACCGAGGGGCAACTCTGCACGGTGCTGACCGCACGGGAGTTCTTCAAACCCGACGAAGGCGTGTTGGTGTCCAATTGCGACACATATACCCAATCGAACATCGGAGCGGAGATTCAGAACCTACCTGGCCGGGTACATGGGTTAATCAGTGTCGCGGACCTTCCCGGTGACCGATGGAGCTTTGCTAGAACGGAAGATTCAGGCAAGGTCGTTGAGGTGGCCGAAAAGGAACGAATCTCAAACCACGCCAGTACCGGTCTGTATTACTTCTCTCATGCGAGCGAGTTTCTCGACTATGCCGACAGCATGGTGGAGGAACAGGATCGAACCAAGGGCGAGTATTATGTGATGCCGTTGTATGGACGCTATCTGCGAGATGGTAAAGACATCCGAATCAGCATCGCGGAAAAAATGTGGGATCTGGGCACACCGGAAGCGCTTCAGGAATTCCTTCGGGCTCACACGCAGTAAGGCCCCTTGGTTGTCAAAGCGGGACTCAGATAAACTATGATTCCCGTTCCTGCCCCGGCAGGCCATGCAGGCGGATGTGGTTGTAGATGCGGTCGGCTTCACGGTTGGCAATTTCCAGGAAACCGCGGAAGTCCTCCACTTCCCTGCCGGTGGGATCGGCCACATCCAGAGTGCGTCCCGGTTTGCCATCACGACCAAACTCAAGCACGGTAAACACCTTGCCTTCAAGTCCCGGATGGTGTTCCAGGATGATCTTTTTGTGCTCTTTTTCCATCGTCAGGACAAGGTCGGCCCTCGAGCCGATGGCGCCGGAAAATTTGCGGGCGCGGTGGTTGTGCAGAACAACTCCCTGCATCTTTGCGGCCATGACCATGATGGGATTGGCGGCGATGCCGGGCTGCGCGGCGACGCCGGCGGAGATCACGGACACGTTGTCAACCAGAGGAATCGGGCGCTCGTCGATCTTACGTTGCAAGTAGGCGGCAAAATAAGGGCTGCGTGTGATGTTGGCGTGACACACGATCACAATGGTGGTGCGGTTCTTTTTGCCAAACAGTCTGGACAGGAAGCCCATTCGCCGCCCCTGAGCTAGTATGCTGGTTTCCCCCGATGCGCGTTCTCAAAATACATGCTAACCGGCCCGAATCCAACTCCCGGGTCCCCGCACTCGTTGCAGCCGCAGCGATTGAAACGTACCTTAACAGAATCCTGACAGCGCCGGTGGTGGCATCCAGGGAGGAGTGCCACATCGTCCGGCGACAAGCGGAGGAGGGCGAGTATGCCTCAGGAGCTGATTACCACGCAACGCTTCCTGAACATGGAAGCGAGAAAGTACCCCCAGGCGACCGGTGAGTTTACCGCACTGATGAACGAAATCGTGCTGACGTCGAAGGTGATTCACCGTGAGGTCAACAAGGCCGGTCTGGTCGAGATCCTTGGCATGACCGGTGAGACCAATGTGCAGGGCGAAGAAGTCCGGAGGTTGGATGAATATGCCAACGACTTGTTCCTTCACATTTTGAAATACTCCGGCCACGTGTGCGCCATGGCGAGCGAAGAGATGGAAGAAATGGCCATGGGGCCGACATATACCAACAGCGGGCACTACGTGGTCATGCTGGATCCCCTCGACGGGTCATCCAATGTTGACGTCAACGTGTCCATCGGTTCGATTTTCGCCATTCACCGCCGGGTCAGCGATCCCGGCGAGCCCGGCGAATTGCGTGACTTCCTGCAGCCCGGCGGCAAACTGGTGGCGGCAGGGTATATTCTTTACGGCAGCTCAACCATTCTGGTCTACTCCACCGGGCAGGGAGTCCATGGTTTTACCTTTGATCCGTCTGTCGGCACCTTCAGCCTCAGCCATCCCAATATGCGGGTGCCGGACAAATGCAAAGTATATTCCGTCAATGAATCATACTATACAAAATGGACCGAGGGTATCCAGCGCTACGTGGACCGGGTCAAGGGCATTGGTCCCGACGGTTTGGAGAAACCGCTTTCATCGAGATACATCGGCTCCATGGTGGCGGATTTCCACCGTAACCTGTTGTTCGGCGGCATTTTCATGTATCCGGGTACGGTGAAGAATCCGGGTGGAAAGCTGCGGCTGCTTTACGAAGCCAACCCCATGGCGTTTCTGCTCCGAGCCGCCGGCGGGTATGCCTCCGACGGCCGGCGCCCCATTCTGGACATCCAGCCGGAAGAACTGCACGAACGAGTGCCCCTGTTCATGGGCAACCGCGACGAAGTGGAGCTGGTCGAGGAATACATCCGGAAATACGACGATAACTAGACATTCAGCGAGCAGGCACGATGAGACCCAGCATAGTTTGGCTTCTCCATGCCGCCCTCCTGGCGGCATTTCTTCTTGGCTCCGGCGCTTCGGCGCAAACCTTCGACCTGGCGACTCCCGGGGCGCGCACCCTGGGTATGGGCGGGGTGAATACGGCGACGGTCAACAACCTGGACGCCGTGTTTTGGAATCCGGCCGGACTGCTGGAGATTCCCACGTTCCAGGTGACCCATTCCTCCCGTTGGATTGACGAGACCCGCAACCAACCGGGCGCACTGAAAAAACCGTCCGACAACTTCAACGGCCACCACGCCACGGGGCTGATCGGTTTCGCTACGCCGTTCCAACTACTGGACCACCGCATGGCCGCCGGTATCACCTACGTGCGGCCTATTGAGCTGACAACCCGCTACGCCAATCATCCGGTGGACGGCGGCGTGGGAGCCTTCACCTTCGGGCTCACTGCCCAGGTACACCCCTCCACCCGCGTCGGCGTCGCCCCTTCCCTGTGGACCGGACGGCGGGATTTCAACAGCTGGCTGGGCAGCCGTCAATTTGTCTGGGAAACCGAGTATCGAGGTTTCGATGTCTTACTCGGCGCGAGGACCGACCTGACGGAGCTTGGTGTGCCGTATCCGGTGACGGTGGGTGCAAGCCTGCGGACCCCGTTCACAATGAAGCTCGATTACGACGACCATACCGCCTGGGCGTCACGCGATTCAGCTTCGGCGTTCGACTATGATGTAGAAATGCCCTGGATGCTCTCGCTGGGCGCGGTATGGCGCTACCAGCCTGACTGGCTGTTCAGCCTGGACTACGAGGCCCGCCTGTTTGGCGACCGGAAGATTATCGAGACCGGCGAGCTTTACGGCGAACGCGACTTCAATCTCAGCGGCGCAGAAAAGAGTCTGCACATTTTCCGAATCGCAAGCGAATACCAGATCGAATTCGGCATGAACCGGATTCCGGTTAGGATCGGGCTGCGCAACGTCCCAACCCTGCTGGCGGATACCGACGGCGGTTCGAAGAAACAGGTCCACGGTTTCGCGTTCGGCCTGGGAACCGGAATCGCGAGGAAGTTCTTCCGGCTGGACCTGGCGTATGAGCTGAAGAAGTACACGCGTGAGTTTCAGCCCAACGCCGAGGTGAGCACACCCTGCGAGGTAGATTACTCCTTCAACACATTTATCTTCGAAGCGACCTTCTTCCTGGGCCGAGCCTGGAAGTAGCCCCTCCATGCCGGGCCCAGAAGCATCGGACACGTTCGTTAGATAACAGTCTTATTACTGTACCGGTTCAGATCCAGTATGAGTGTTCAATCACATTTTGTCGGTTATTGGCACGACAGTTTACTGTCGGGTTTCAAGCCCAACGAGTCAACCTGATCTGAAACGGCGCAAGAAGACCACTACCGCTTGATTTCCGTCGGGTTGCCTTCCTCGTCCAACGCCACAAACGTGGTGCTGGTATGGAACACCACATCCTCGTCCACCCGCGCTTCCAGATCGAACGAAAAACTGGTGCGGCCCACCTTCGGGTTGGAGGCGAAGAATTCGACAATCTGGCCTACCTTGACCATCCGGCGAAACTGCACCTCGCTGAACTTCAGAGTCACCAGGTGCGGCATGCCGGTGTAGATCCGGGCGAAGATGGAGGCCGCCTCATCCATCCAGGCCATCATGTTCCCGCCGAACAGGTTGCCCTCTGTGCCCACATCACGCGTCATACACATTTTCGAGGTGATCGGAATGTTTTTCTTCATCACTCCTCCGTGTGTTCGTTTGCCCTAAGATAACACATATTGATGCGAAAACCCTGCCACGGGAACACACAGGCCGGTTGCTCTGAGCCCGGTGGAGCGTATTTGCAGACTTGACCCCGTCTCAGAAGGAGTCTACGTTTCACCCAACAACGACATTCAACAGGGGTATCTACCATGAGCACCGGTTTTCAGGCAGTTAAGATCAGCGATAACGTGTACTGGGTCGGGGCGATTGATTGGGAACTGGCGGATTTTCACGGCTACGCCACTCCGCGCGGAAGCACCTACAACGCCTATCTGATCCTGGCCGACCAGATCACCCTCATCGACACCGTAAAGACCCGCTACTACGATGAGATGATGGCGCGAATCGCCTCGGTGATCGATCCCATCCAGATCCACACCATCATCTCCAACCACAGCGAGATGGACCACACCGGCTCGCTG
Organism: uncultured bacterium; assembly: GCA_964648415.1. GTDB lineage: Bacteria > Electryoneota > Electryoneia > Electryoneales > Electryoneaceae. The sequence goes on from CAZYOC010000053.1 coordinate 9,824, forward strand.
CCGAGAACCATCGACGCCGTGAAGCCGGAACGTGTGCTCGCTTCCAGGCAGGGCGTGAATGCGCTGGGCGACATCTTTAACGGCAAGGTAAACGTCGAGGCCGTAGCCGAAGGCGAAACGCTGGAGCTGGGCGACGGCAAGACGCTGCACTTCATCGAAGCGGCGCTGGTTCACTGGCCGGACAGCATGTTCACCTACCTGGACAGCGACAAGATTCTGTTCAGCAATGACGGTTTCGGGATGCACCTGGCGTCGACGGAACGCTTTTGCGACGAGCTGAATTACGAAGAACTGAAGATCGAGACCAAAGCCTACTTTGCCAACATCCTGTGGCCCATGGCGGCCAAGGTGGGCGCGGTGATGAAGAAGATCGACGAGTTCGAGCATCCCATCGACCTGGTGGCGCCGGATCATGGCCCGGTGTGGCGTGGCTTCCTGGAAGACGTGTTCAAGTGGTACCGTTCCTGGGTGAACGCCGAGACGGAGAAAAAAGCGGTCGTCATCTACGACACCATGTGGGAGAGCACGGCCAAGATGGCTGCCGCGGTGGCCGACGGCATCGCTTCCACCGGCGCAAAGGTGAAGGTGCTGCCCATCTCCAAACGCGATCGTAGCACCATCGCCACCGAACTGCTGGACGCTTCCGCGCTGGTCGTGGGGAGCCCGAACCTCAATGCGGGCCTCTATCCCACTGTGGCCGACGCATTGACCTACGTCGAAGGGCTGATGCCGAAGAAACGGCCTCTGATCGGGGCGGCGTTCGGCTCCTACGGCTGGAGCCCCGTGGTCGGCAAGAAACTGGCCGGCTGGCTGGAAAACATGGGCGCGGAGGTTGTGGGCAAACCGGTGCAGACGAAGCATGTGCCCGATGCCGACGCCCTCGCGGAATGCCGGGAGCTGGGCAAGAAGGTGGGCGAGAGAGTGCTGGCGGAATAGAGAAGAATCCATTTTGCGAGAAACACCACTTCACATCGCCCGGCTGCGGAAGCAGCCGGGCGATGTTGCTTCACGCTCACACATTCCGCAGTACGACATATACTACAAGCATCGCCGCCACGACCACCCAACCGAAACGGGACAGCTTGATTCCCGGCAATGTTCGCCCTTGCGTCAGCACACGCACCCGCCCGGCAACCCAGTAGAGCGCCAACGGCATTCCCAACCCGAACAGCAGCGGGTTCGCCTTGAACATCCCCGGGATGTCGCTTTGATAGAGCTCGAGCAGACCGCGTGTTACACCGCACAACGGGCACTCCCAGCCGGTGAGCGCATGGAATGGGCAGGGCGGAACCAGCAGCTCGATGGCAGGCCCGAGCAGCGCTCGCAACGCCGTCAGCGCCAGCACCACCACTCCCGTGACCAGGAGCGCGATCCGCGCCTGACGGCGTTGCTCGGAAGACACTTTGCGAGCGGGGAGGAAACGTATTGGCGGCTGCATGATCGTATATTACGACCGTTGAAACGAGGAGGAAAGCATGAAAGTGACAGTACCGCCTTACGTGCATACTCAACCGGCTCCCGTGGTCCTCATCGGCTGCGGCACGGTGGACAGGCCCAACCTGATTACCTGCGCCTGGTTCGGCACGGTATGCAGTGAGCCGCCCATGGTCAGCGTGTCGATCCGGCCCGAACGCTACAGCTATCCCCTGATTATGGAGACCGGCGAGTTCACCGCGAACCTGCCGCGCATCGACGATCTGGACGCAGTGAAGCTCTGCGGCAGCGAGTCGGGCAAGGATGTGGACAAATTCAACGCGCTCGGCTGGGAAGCGAAGGAGTGTCCACCCCTCGAACACGCTCCCATGGCGCCGGAATGCTTCCTGAGCATGGCCTGCAAAGTGAAGCACGACATTGACCTGGGGACGCACCGAGTTTTTATCGCGGAAATCGTGGGCATCCATAGCCGGGACCGGTATGTCCGCCCCTCGGGACGTGTCAATCCGCTGTCAAAGGAACAGCTGGTGTACCTCGACGGCCGCTACTGGGGGTTGCATCCGGCGGAGGATTAGGATAGACTGGCGCAAACAAGACTTCTTAACAGGATGGTAAGGATATTCAGGATATCAAGGATAACTGATCAATCAGGAATTAGAAATCAGGAATTAGCCCTTGCAATAAGATAGTTTCTTTTTTCACTTATTTTCACTTATTTTCACTTTCTTTACTTTTTTCATCCTTGACATCCTTTTATCCTAATATCCTGTTCGGTTTTTGAGTTGTTAAACAAACATACAGAGTACAAACCATCATGAGCGAGACCAAGCGTATCTTGTCCGGCATTCAATCGTCCGGTACGCTGCACATCGGCAACTACTTCGGGGCGATCAAGCAGTACATCGAGCTGCAGGAACAGGGCGACGCGTTGTATTTCATCGCCAACTACCACGCCTTGACCACGATCCAGGAAAAGCAGCGGATGCGTGAACTGACCTGGAACGCTGTGCTGGACCTTTTAGCGCTGGGCCTCGATCCGAAGAAGGCGACGCTGTTCCTCCAGACCGACGTGCCTCGGGTGACCGAACTGACCTGGATCCTGAGCTGCGTGACCGGCAAGGGCCTGCTCGACCGCGCCACGTCGTACAAAGACAAGGTGCAAAAAGGTCTCATTCCCAACGCCGGGCTGTACTTTTATCCCGTGCTCATGGCGTCGGACATCCTGATCTACCGCAGCCACCTTGTCCCGGTGGGCAAGGATCAGCAGCAGCATCTGGAAATGACCCGCGACATGGCGACGTACTTCAACGAGACCTTCGACGTGGAGATCTTCCCGCTGCCCGAGCCCAAGTTCAACAAGTCGGCCAAGGTGATCGGCACTAATAAAGAAGAGGACGGCAGCTTTATGAAGATGTCGAAGAGCTACAACAACACCATCGACATCTTCCAGGAAGGTAAGCCACTGAAGAAAACCGTGATGGCGATCCAGACCGACTCCACTCCGCTGGAAGCCCCGAAAGATCCAGACAAGTGCATCGTCTACCATCTGTATCAGCTCTTCGCAACCGAGGAAGAAATCAAGGAGATGGCGGCGAACTACCGCGCCGGCAACTACGGGTACGGCCACGCGAAAAAAGAGTTACTTGGCAAGATCAACGAGTACTTCGGGCCGTTCCGCGAAAAACGCAAAGAGCTGGCGGCTGATCCGGATTACGTGCAGGACGTGCTCAACCAGGGCGCGAAACGCGCCAACGAGCTGGCCGACGAGACCATGGCGATGGTGCGGGAGGCGGTGGGGTTTTAGGTGCTTCTCGAAACCTCAGTCGTCAAATGTATCCGTTCTTTTCGCAAGAGGTTTTCCTGTTAGCTCCTCTGCTGATATGATTCTCGCTTTTGGCCTATTATACCATTCTGGGATTTCTAATGGCGACTTTTTAATATTGCTAAACAATCCTTTTACAATGAAGCCCACAAGCCCAATAGCACTTGCTGTAGTGCTACCCAAAAGTACGCTTAAAGCAGTATCAGGCAAATCAAAGGCAATGCACTCGAACCCCTGTAGAATAACAATAAGAAAAACACCAATTGTCCAACCGACAAGATAATAGTACGTTCGGTTTGAAAACTTAACTCTTAGCTTTCTAATTTCCTCCCACTCTTTTTCTCTGCTTTTCATTTCATTAATGTGAGCCACTTCCAATTTCTCTTCGAAAGACTCAGCTTCAGTAGAGGGTTTATCTTTTCCTGCTATCTTCGATAAATCAGGCGGTTGTCGATCTGGTAATTTTGGATCTGTCATTTAGTTTCCAATCATCTTTTGTTTCATCGATTGATAATATTCTTTTATTAAACTATTTCCAATCACGGCACTACCATGATTCAAGCCTTCTTCAACATATACCTTATGCCAAGGTGTGTCTTCTTCATGTGTTAGATCAACCAGTTGCCACCATGTCAATCCACTATATTTGTTTACCACCCAATCCATCACTTTTACAGCTGATTCATCATCAAAATCTGAAGCATTAACATCAGGAATGGGTGTGATCGGATCGGTGCCAAATTGTTTGACTTTATCGTAGAGTTCACGCGCAACGGGACCGTGCCGCCATGCTTCTATGGGTTCTGTAATCAAGGGTTTTCCAAAAAAACCAAGACTCCAGCCGTGTGCAATGTACACGAGCTTCAGAATCTCGATAGGCGTCAACGCACGAGGCGATTGGCGCAATATGTATGCAGCTACAAGTGTAGAATCGTAAGCCATGGTAGTCCCTCCAATCACTGCGATAAGTTACACGATTCACATTCAAGTCACAAGTACTACTGGATATTTGTTCCCTGTTTCAGCACATATTTGCTCCAAGAGACCCAAACTACAAGCTGGGATTTGAGTTGATCTTGGGTGTCTCTATCGTACGTAGAATCAGTTCAGCTTCGCGGCTTCACTCGCCTCGAACAGTGCTTCCTCGGGGATGGCTTCACCGTCGGCGAGCCACACTTGCATGGGGATCAGCTTGTTGGTCAGGTCGCGTTTGCGTATGCTCTCCGGCAGGGCGATCTGGATGGTATTGGCGAGATCTTCAAACGCTTCGGCGGCTTCATCGCGCGCCATTTTACGCAGCAGGTTGGCGTAGCCCACCAGCGGCGGCAGCGCCTGCGGATCGTTGTCCTCGAGGCGGGCCTGGAGGATATCCAGTGCGCGCTGGTACATGTCCTCCGCCATGCCGACATCGCCGCGTTCCTGCACGATGTCCGCCCAGTGGGTCAGGTAGGTTGCGATCACCGGATGTTTGCGGCCATGATCGCGGATCCTCGCTTCCAGCGTATTGCGCAGCAGTTCTTCAGCGGTGCGGTTGTGCTTCTGAGCGCGAAGCGCGGCGACACGCAGCAGTACGCGACGGTCTTCATCGGCCAATGCAAACGCCGACCCGGGCGGCGTTTCAAGCGGCTCCTCAACCCGTTCGCGTTCACGCCGTTCAGCTTCAATCTCCAGCGCGAGTTGATCGGGATCGTCTTCCGTGGGTGTGGAAATGGCGATGCTGAGCTGAGCCGGATCAGGCAGAACGTCGGCATCTTGTTCCAGTGAATAGGGCGCCAGGTCCTGCAAGTCGATCTCCTCGAACCGGCGCAGGTAGTCGGCCAGCTCGGGGGCGACCAGCAGCGGTTCGTCTTTGCCGATGGCGGCAGGCTTCACTGCCGCTTCTTCCCTCATCGCCTCGAGATCGTCCTCTTCCAACGGCTGCTGTGCAGGCTCGCGTTGTGGTCGTGGCGGAACCACTCGCTTCGTCCGGCGCACCCGTGATGGCTCCTCGTTGATATCCAGCGACACCGAACCGGGCAGGCTTGGGGTTTCCGCAGTGACAGCCGCCCGCGACACCCATTCCGGCGTCATATCGTCGACGGTATCTGTAATTTCGAACTCATAACCGCAGGCGCAATACTGCTCCAGGCCGTGGCGATCCATTCCGCAGGCGGGGCATTTAATCGCGGCGCGTTTGCTCATGAAGAAGGTCCGGTGGGCGGCGAGGGCGCTGTTGCTGGTGGCCAGGGACATCGCTGTGGCGACCAGGATCACCTCGACGATCATAAAGGAAAGCAGCCGGAAATGCACGACACCGTCCGGGGAGGTGTTGCCCATCCACTCGAAAATGGGATAGAACCCGGTGAAGATCAGGACATCTCCGCTGGGCTTGCAGAAGGGCGGGAACAGGATCAGGCTGACACCGGCCAGGGCCGCCAGAACCAGCACCAGGCGCTGCACCTGGTTCAGCTCCAGCCGCTCAAAGAAATCTCCGGCTACCCGCTCCAACGATGCTGTGGTCATCCTCGCTTCGCAGTTGATCCAATCCTTTACCGGCGCTCCCTCTTTCATCCCTGTAGAGCGCCCCACCCCGAACATCAACAGGCCCAGCCCGGTAATCCCATGTCGGTCAGCAACTTCGCAGTGTGGGTGAGACCCGATTCTACACAACCGATAGAAAGTTAAGAGGTTGAACTCTCTTGCGCAAGTGCTGGAAGAAAAACCAAGAAGTTTTCAAGAAAAAGGAGAACCTGTTCTGTGTCTCTGCTTTTGTGTTGTTTTTACGTGTATTACCGCAGATCAGGCGGGAGGAGTGAAAACCAGACGAGCTTCAGCAAACCCCGTGGAGTGGCCTGCTGTACTTCTTGTTGATCCATAATTGAGCGCCGGACTTTTCATTACACACGTGAAGAAAAACCAGTGTCGTAGGCTATACCCGGCGATTGGAAAGATGTTGAGGCTATTGATCAGGCAACTGTCCACCACGCGTTGCACTGCTCTGCGCAAATACAGAAAAATGTGATTTGCGCTCCAGACGCAAATCCCTTAGAACCCTGTGTACAACCCTCGCAGGCCCTCGGTGCAGTTGGCGCACATGGAGGGGCGCTTGCCCTCGATCCACTCCCGCCGGAAGCGCTGGTAAGCCTCCCCATGCCAGACCGCCGGGAACCCCTCTTCCGCTGCATTGCCCAGCACGAACTCGCCATCCTTGTCAAAGCAGCAAGGAACCACGCAACCGTCCCACAACACCACCGCGCTGGAGAACAGCCGGTCGCAGAAAAAGCTGCGCCTGCGTCGCAAGTCCCAGCGGCCGTTGCGATACTCATACCGCCGCAAGCGTCGCGGACGCGGCAGCCACTGAAAGCCTTCTTCCCGGCGCAGGTCTTCGAGCTGCGCGGTTTTGAACACGATCCGATCCGCGCCCCACTCTTTCGCAAGCTGCTTGGCGCGTTTGATCTGCTTCAGATTATGACGAAACAGGATGAACTGCCAGGTGATGATGGGATAGGTGAGGCCGAGGCGTTTTTTTTCCTCGACGATGTTGCGCACCCCCTCCTCCACCTTGTCGAAACGGCCGCCGGTTCGGTATTCTTCATGGGTTTGCTGTGTGGTCCCGTCAAGCGACAGGATCAACTCGTACAAACCGGATTCCACCACTCGCCTGGCCAACGACCGGTTGGCCAGCAGTTCGACATTGGTGGACAATTTCACCCGCGCACCGCCGGCCGCGGCATGCCGGATGATCGCGGACGTGTCCGGGTTGGTAAAGGGTTCGCCCTGGTTCCAGAGCTGCAACACTAGGGGAGCAGGCTGGATCGTGTCCCAGAAACCTTGAAAGCGTTCCAGTGTCAACCGCCCGGTAGCACGGCTCAGCTCGCCGCGTCCGGTGGGGCAATGGGGACACTTCAATTGACAGGCCGTACCCGGCTCAACCATCAAGAGCACCGGCATGCCCAGCGGGAACGGCTTCTTCAGAATCCGCGACAAAGCGATCCCAAGGCCGGACAGCGCGGCGTTCCCGAGTTGCCGTAGAGAAGGGATTGCAGGGGGCGACTGGGCCATGAATTTTCCGTACGTTGTTTCTTCGAGATGCAGGGAATCCGTCGGTACGCCACACAACGAGCACGAACAGGCAGACCATCTTGCCGTCATATACTACAACAAAAGAGACCTCGAGTCCAAAGAGGCGAGGCATCCGAGTCACCAGACTGCTCCTGTGGATCTTGGCCGGTTGTTTGGCCTTTCTTACGATTATCCCCTACCTCCCTGTTCCCTGGTTATGGTTCCTGGAAATCTATGCCGGGATTCACTTCTTCCGTTTGATGCTGCTTTTGGGCGCCCTGTGCGCACTCCTCGCGGCTCTTACACTTCGCAGCCGGATGAGCGTGGGTTTCTATAGTGCGATTTCTGTGGTGTTATTGATCGAGGCCGTACGTCTCTTTCCCATGCACACCCCGGATGTGCCCAATACCGGAAATACCCTCACAGCTCTGACCTGGAATATGGGGCGAAATTGGAATGCCAAGCTGCTGGCGGATCAAACACAAGGCGTACCCATTGATGTCTTAGCGCTCCAGGAAGTCGTTGCCCACAAATCAAACAATGTATTCGAACTGTGGACCTATAAACGGCTGACCGATCTCGGCTATGAGCATGCCTGGTGTTGGGAAAAGGACGCACCGTGGGAATACCGCCTTTGGACACTTGTACGAGGCACGATTCTCTATTCTACACTGATCACGTTCACAGAAGGAGAATATCAGCGCAATGCGTTGTTGACAACCGCTGTTGTCAGGGGCGATACACTCCACATCTTGAATGTTCACCTGGAGATGGTTACTCACCCGAGCGCCAGTTTTTACCAGCATACGGTCCGTCGACTGCAACAAGCAGAACAGATCGCCACGGTCCTCGACACGTTACAAGATTACCCCGTAATCGTGGCCGGTGACATGAACTCCACTCCTACACACCGCAGCCTTCGTCCTGTCCGAAAAAGACTCACCGATACCTGGCTTGAGGCGGGCTATGGCTTCGGTCACACCTGGCGAAAGAACTTCCCGTTCGTCCGTATCGACTGTATTTATCAACGTGGGTTCAGGACACTGTACGCCACACCCTTTCATTTTGGATTCAGCGACCATTTCCCTTACTACGCCATTCTGGAAAAATATTAGGGGTGACGCATGCTGGATCTCTCGCTTGTCTCCATTCGGGAACTTTGCGTTTTTCCTGTGAGTGTGAAAGCATAACTTCGCATGTAGAGGAAACCAACGCAGGACAGCGAGGAGCTTCAGACATGAACCAGGATATCAATGCGGTCGCCGAACAGGTGCAGCAGACCAGCGCCCCGATCCGTGGACTGACCGAAGAGATCGGCAAGGTGCTGGTGGGACAGAGTTACATGGTGGAACGGCTGCTGGTGGGGTTGCTGGCCGACGGGCATGTTTTGCTGGAAGGTGTGCCGGGCCTGGCGAAGACGCTGACCGTCTCCAGCCTCGCTTCGGCCATCGATGCGAGCTTCCGCCGTATCCAGTTCACCCCCGACCTGCTGCCGGCCGACCTGCTCGGCACGATGATCTACAACCAGCAGACCGGCAAGTTTGAGACTCGCCTCGGCCCCGTGTTCGCCAACATCATCCTGGCCGACGAGATCAACCGCGCCCCGGCCAAGGTCCAGAGCGCATTGCTGGAAGCCATGCAGGAACGCCAGGTCTCCATGGGCGGACAGACTCATAACCTCCCGCAACCGTTCCTGGTCCTCGCCACCCAGAACCCCATCGAGCAGCAGGGTACCTATCCCCTGCCGGAAGCGCAGTTGGACCGTTTCATGCTGAAGCTGAGAGTGGAGTACCCCAACCGCGAGGAAGAACGGCGGATTCTGCGGCTCCACGGCAAGGGCAAACCGCCGCAGCTCGACGTGGTGATTAAACCGGACGCGATCCTGCAAGCGCGTGAGGTGGTCGATCTGGTGTACGTGGACGAGAAAATCGAGAACTACATCCTGGACATCGTGTTCGCCACTCGTCAGCCGGAGAAATTCGGGTTTGACAGCCTGAAGGAGCTGATCAGTTACGGCGGCAGCCCGCGTGCGACGTTGTACCTGGTGAAGGCCGCCCGCGCCTGGGCGTTCCTGCAGGGCCGGGCCTTCGTCATCCCGGAAGACATCCGCGCCATCGGGCTGGATGTGCTACGCCACCGTATCATCCCCTCCTTCGAGGCTGAAGCGCAGGAGATGACCAGCGATGACCTGGTGAGGGAACTGCTGCATGGGATCGAGGTTCCTTAGTCACTTAGGAGTTAAGAATTAAGAATTAAGAATTAAGAATTAAGAGTTATAGTAATTATCGAATGAAATGTCCCGTGATGTCATTCCTGCGAAAGCAGGAATCCAGAATAAACAAGTACTTAAGAATCTTAGTATGTTCGATTCTTTGCAAGAACCACTATAGGAGTTAAGAGTTAAGAAATAAGAATTAAGAATTATAGTAATTATCGAATGAAATGTCCCATGATGTCATTCCTGCGAAACAGACTGTATCACAATAGGCGCCACTCTCATCCCAGCGAAGGCTGGGATCCAGGCAAGGTGCAAGAATATAATAAGTT
>CAZYOC010000054.1:0-19565 GCA_964648415.1 uncultured bacterium
GGATTCCAGCCTTCGCTGGAATGAGATCGGGTCCTATTGTGCAACAGTCTGTATAGCGGTTCTCGGAATTACGCCGACATCGTCACGGTCGGTTTGAGTGCCCCGAAAACGTCAGCTGCAACACGCGTGTCGGAACAATTTCGGGAACCGTTATATCATAATCGGCAACGAGTGTCATTCCTGCGGAAGCAGGAATCCAGGTAAGCCCATATACTATAACAGGTTAGCCACAAAAACGAAACTGTGGATGTTGCTCTGGTGTTAAAATTGCTAACATCTTGTATTCTTGAACCTTGCCTGGATTTCCGCCTTCGCGGGAATGACATCATGGGACATTTCATTTGAGAATTACTATATATCTTAAAAAAGAACATCCTTCTTATCCTTGATATCCTAACCATCCTGTTAAGGATTCTTCCTAACTACGAAAGCTTCCCAACCATCTCCGCAGCTTCGCGCGCGTAATAGGTCAGGATAAAGTCCGCACCGGCTCGTTTAAACGAGACCAGCGTTTCCAGAATGACCTTCTCCCGGTCGATCCACCCGTTGGCGGCGGCGGCCTCCAGCATGGCGTATTCGCCGGACACATGATAGGTTCCCGTCGGGCGACCATAGGCTTTCTTCACCCGGTACAGCACATCCAGGTAAGGAGTGCCTGGCTTCACCATCAGCATGTCCGCGCCTTCCAGGATATCCAGCTCCGCCTCGCGGATGGCTTCCTGTGCGTTGGCCGGGTCCATCTGGTAGGCTTTCCGGTCGCCGAACTGCGGCGCGGAATCGGCGGCGTCGCGGAATGGGCCGTAGTACGCCGACGAGTACTTTACCGCGTAGCTCAGAATCGCCGTGTTGGTGAATCCGGCGGCGTCGAGCTCCGCGCGGATCTTGCCCACGCGGCCGTCCATCATGTCCGACGGGGCCACAATATCGGCGCCGGCATGCGCCTGGCTCAATGCGGTGCGCGCCAGCAGGGTCAGGGTGGAGTCGTTGTCAACTCCCCGGTCTGTGATCAAGCCGCAGTGGCCGTGGCTGGTGTATTCACACAGGCAGACATCGCCCATCACCAGTAGATCGGGTGCTTCTCGCTTGATGTTACGAATAGCTTGTTGAACAACTCCATCCTCGATCCATGCACCGGTTCCCTGATCGTCTTTGCTTTCGGGAATGCCGAACAGGATGATAGCGGGTACGCCGGCTTCATGGATGCGGACGGCTTCTTCCGCCACCCGTTCCACCGGCCAACGATACTGCCCGGGCATGGAGGAGATTTCCTTCGCGACTCCGTCGCCCGGAACCACAAACAGCGGTTGCACCAGGTCGTCAACCGTAACCCGGTTCTCTCGCACCAGGCGTCGCATGGTGTCGTTGGCCCGCAATCGGCGCGGGCGGTGGATGGGAAACGTCATAAGCCCCCCTTAAGGCTTTTCTCAACTGAATTTCAGGGCAAACAGTACGCCAGTGCGGGCGCGTTCACGCCCATCAGGATAGAACCGGCACACGGAAGATACGAAGTTTTGGCAGGTTATGCAGGAGGCGGGAGCGGGGGATTGGGCTGGACCGGTTTCTGCATTCACAGCGGGTGGCGGCCCGGAGCCGGAGAAATTGCTTTCTTTTGCAGCATTCACTTCTCCCTGATGCTTCAGTTCGCTACTTTTCAGAACGCTCAAAGCCTTGTGCTCTCTTGGAGAGCGCCGGATTGTAACCAGATGCCCGTTCATGTGTCTTAGCAGGTGAAGGGGTAAGGAGAGCAGCTTGATGACGCAGGGAGAACAGCGATCGAAGTGGAAAGGGGCGTATGAGGAACACGGCCCGGCGGTCTTCGCGTTCCTGCAGAGCCGTGTGGGCGACCGGCAGGATGCGGAGGATCTGTTGCAGGACACCTTTGTCCGGGCCATACGCGCCACAGAGCCCCTGCGCGATGTCACCAAGACACGCTCGTATCTCTTTACCATCGCGCACAATGTCATGGTCAATCACGTCAGAAAAAAGCGCGAAGTGATCCTGACAGGCAACGGGGTGGAGGACGACAACCCTTTGGAGCAGGTGCAGGACGTACATGCGGTGGATCCGGGACGAGCCGCTGAAGCCTCAGAATTGGAAGACAGGTTGAACGATGTGATGGCGGAGATGAGCGAAGCGCACCGAACCGCATTCGACCTGGGAGTATTGCAGCAGAAACCCTACAGGGAAATCGCCCGGGTAACGGGCTGGACGCCGGCGCAGGTGAAGATAAACATCTACCGTGCACGGAAGCAGGCAGTGGCTTCCCTGGCGGAGGAGTGGACCGATGAGTGAGCCGAACAAGACATACACGATGACCGACGAAGAGTGCGAGATGAACCTGTCGGCGCTGATCGACGGCGAACTGGAGCCGGAAGCGCTGCTGCCGACCCTGGATCATCTGGCGCAAAGCGAAACGTGCAGCACTTTTTATCGTAACGCCCGCAAGCTGCAAGATGACTACGGCGCTGGTCATTACCCGGTGCAGGAGGAGACCCTTCCTGACGGCGGCTGGGAGAAGATCGAGCGGAAGAGCCTGTCGGGAGGTGCGCGCGTGATTCATCTCCTCACCCGAACCCAGGTCTGGGGCGCGGCGGCGGCAATCCTGCTGGCTGTCGGCCTCTGGTGGGGCGGCATGATGGAATTCCATCGTCCCACGCCTGGTTCTCAAGTCACCGAGGTGACCTTGGGCGAAGATGAAGGCTCCATGAGCGAGCAACGCTTCGTTGAGCTCACCGCTGAACTGCTCCGTTCCGACCGCCGTTACCGGCGCAAGATGCTGGAAGTGCTGGAAGAAGTGGACCGCGCCACCTACATCCCTGAAGGCTCGCCGGAAGGTGGTATCGGGGATCGTGGGGGACGGAGTGAACGAGCCGGCGCCGGGGATGAACTGCCCCAGGCCGGTGGAACTCGACGCGGCGGCAGTGTGATGGACCCGGTTATCCGGCTCTGGTAAGAAACAGAACGATTTACTTGTGATAGAAGGAGAGTGGGCGATGTTTTCTCACCGTAAACACCTGATACTGACCGGCGTAGTGTTCGCCGCTGTGATGATGCTCGCGGCTCCCGTCATGGCGGCGGACAACGCCGGATTCATCTATGGGAAGGTCACGACTGTCAACGGCAACTCCTACCAGGGTCTCATTCGCTGGGGCGATGAAGAGGCCTTCTGGGATGACCTGTTCAATTCCGCCAAAGTGGACGTAACCGATTCAGAGCACTGGTCCAACTACGAGGATGCGCTGGAAGAATACCAGGAAGAAGCCCGGGAAGCTGCTCTCGAGGCCCTGGAAGAGGCGCTGGAAGAGATCGAGGAAGAGGCCGACGAGATGGAAACCGAGGCCGATGAACTCGAAGACGAAGTCTCGGAACTGGAAGAAGAACTGGAAGAGCTGGAAGATGACCGAGACAGCCGGCGGGTGATCGAACGTGAAATCCGTGAGCTCCAGCGTCAGGCCGAGCACATGCGCAAACAGGCCCAGCGGATGCGGAAGGAATCGGAACGTAAGCGTGACGATCTCGATGACGAAGTCGACCGGATTGTAATCCAGACGGGCTCCGGCCAACCGCGCACCATCGTTATCCCCTCCACGCCGCGTATGCCCCGCATCATCACAAGAAACTTCTTCGACGGGAAAATGAATATCCGAGTGGGTTCCTGGGGCGGTACCCGGCAATTCATGGTGCGTTTCGGCGACATCAAGACCATCGAGGTCACCGGCGACGAGGACGCGCTGGTAACCATGCGCAACGGCGATGAAATCGAGGTCAGCGGCTACGCCAACGACGTGGGCGGGAAGCTGTTCATCAACGATACGGCCTTCGGCGAAATCACCCTGCCCTGGGACAACATCGACGTGATTGAATTCATGGAGGCGCCGTCCTCCGCCAAGCCGGACGCCTTCCGTATGAAGGGCGTGATGACCACCGAAGCCGGCGAATACCGGGGCTATATCCAGTGGGACAGCCAGGAATGCCTGTCCACCGATGTCCTTGACGGGGAATCGGAAGACGGCGATCTGGCCATCAGCTTCGGCGCGATCCGCAGCATCGAACGCAACAACCGCCGCAGCGCGAAGGTCGAGCTGCGTGACGGCCGCACCATCGTATTGAGCGGGACCAACGATGTCAACGAGAGTATCCGCGGGATCTTCGTCGAGGATGAGCGTTATGGCCGCGTGAAGGCGCCGTGGGACATCTTCGACAAGGTGGTCTTCGACGACGCCGGCTCAAGCGGGCGCGACTATGACTGGTACGGTAAGCAGACGAAACTCTTCGGTAAAGTGACCACCAACGAGGGCGACGTCTACGAGGGACGCCTGATCTACGACATGGACGAGTCGGCGAGCTACGAGATTCTGAACGGGCAACGCTTCGACGTGGAATACTTCATCCCCTTCGCCCTGGTCAAATCCGTCACCCCGCGCAGCCGTAACAGCAGCACGGTCGTGCTGACCGGCGGGGAAGAGGTGCGCCTGTACGACCAGCAGGACGTGGGCGACTCCAACGATGGCGTGATGATCTATCCCAAGGGCAGCAACAACGAAGAAGACGCCCAGTATGTGCCGTGGGAAAGCATCGAAAGCGTCGAGTTTACGCATTGATCTCTAGCGCCGATTCAGATCGAGTTTGAGTGTTGAGTTGCAGAGCGTAGGCTGTTTGGCCCGACTGTTCACTGTCGGGTTTCAAGGCCAACGAGTCAACCTGATCTGAACTGACACGAGCTTCAGGTTGTCGCGCGCAACAGAGTCCCGTCGTGTCATTCCTGCGAAGGCAGGAATCCAGAATAAACAAGTACTTAAGAATCTTAGTATGTTCGATTCTTTGCAAGAACCACTCTAATACGTTAACCGCTTACCCCATCCAGGGCATGTCGGTCGCACGCAACCGGGTCGGGCAGGCCCGGCTGCAATTTTTTGCAGTGTGCCAGGCATGATTGATGTACCGCTAATGGGATGGAAGTCCCCTCTGGACCTTGCGAGCACTCGAAACAACCGCCAACTCATGGTTTCACAACAAAAAAACTACCGTCTGTCCCTAGTTTCGTCCCTAGTTTCGCCATGTGAGGAGAAAACGCCCGGGCGGGCGCCCGGGCGTTGGCGTTTTCGCTGCTGCTGTCCTAGCGGACCCGCATCACGTTTTCTGCCGCCGGTCCTTTCTTGCCCTGCACAACGTCAAATTCGACTTCTTCGCCCTCTTCGAGGGTTTTAAAGCCGTCACCGCCGATTGCACTGTAATGGACAAATACATCGGAACCCTCATCGGGCTCGATGAAACCGAAGCCCTTGCCACTGTCGAACCACTTCACTTTACCATGCATCAACCTACTCCTGAAAAAGTACTGTGCAGACCACTCCACTGGTCCACTTCCTGTACCAAGTTTACGGGTTTTTTGGCGCTATGCCAAGAGCACAGCCCCCCGAGGCTCCAGGAGAGCCATAAAAATTGCCAACATTTTCACATCGTTTCAGATTTCCGCTCCGCCCATCGTCTCGAGGAGGGGAGCCACAGAATAAATACTCTTTTCTTGTTGAAATATTACTTTCAGCAGATATGTAATACTATATTTCCTCGTCAACAAGGGCGTGCATGCACGTCCGGGAGTGTTCTTGTCATGGCGGATCTACACCGGCTCAGCATTACCATGGACCGGGATCTCTACGAGCGGCTGGAGCAGTTGCTGCAAAGCGGCGCCATTCAGAACCGCAGCGAGTTCTTCCGGGACCTCTTGCGGTCAAAGCTGGTCCAGTTGGAATGGGAGGGCGACCGTGATGTGGTCGGGGCCATTACCCTGGTTTACGATCATCGGGGCCGCGAAGTGCAGAAAAAGCTCACCGCGATCCAGCACCAGGCGCACTCCATGATCCTCGCCAACACCCATGTCCATCTGACCCATGACCTGTGTATCGAAGTGATTGTCGTGCGAGGACGTGCGGACCGTATTCGTGACATTGCCGACCGCATCGGGCATGTCAAAGGCGTCTTGTACGCCGAAGTGTCGGCGGGTGCGATCAGCATGTTTCTTGCGGAGGAGGAAGCCCATGCACATCCCTGATGGTTTCGTGTCTCCGGTGATCAACAGCGTGACCGCCGCAGTCAGTGTGGGCGGGCTCGCCTGGGCGTCGCACCGGATCCGGAAAAGTCTGGACGAACGTGCGGCGCCGTTGATCGGTGTCACCGCCGCCTTCATCTTCGCGGCGCAGATGCTCAACTTCCCGGTCCTCGCCGGCGCCAGCGGGCATTTCCTGGGAGCGGCGCTGGCGGCCATACTGTTGGGGCCGTCGGGAGCGTTGCTCATCCTCGCGGTGGTGCTGATCATCCAGTGTCTGGGCTTTGCCGATGGCGGCCTGACGGCGCTGGGAAGCAACATCTTCAACATGGGCATTGTCGGCGGACTGACCGCCTGGGGGATGTTCACGCTACTGCGGTCAGCGTTTCAGGACAGCCGCACAGGACGCCTCGTGGCGGCGGGAGTGGCGGCCTGGGTCTCGGTGGTGACCGCTTCCGCGTTCGCTGCTCTGGAACTGGCGTTGTCGGGCACGGCGGCGCTGCCCCTGGTGCTGCCCGCCATGGTGGGAGTGCATGCGGTGATCGGGGTCGGGGAGGCGTTGATTACTGTCGGAGCCTATGCTCTGGTGCTCCGAGTGCGGCCGGACCTGCAGCACGGCGTGACAGCCGCTTCGTCAGTCGGGGAGGTGTCCTCATGAACCAAACGCTGCACTTCATCTTGCTTGGCTTGGCCCTTGCGCTGGTGCTGGGCGTGCTGCTGTCGCCGTTTGCGTCTTCACATCCCGACGGCCTCGAGAAGGTCGCGGAGAATCAGGGCTTCATTCACGCTGCTGAGGAGACGCCACCCGCATGGGAGCATTCCCCGATCCCGGATTACGAGGCCCCGTTGGTTCGGCATGACGCTTTCGCTACGGGTGTCGCGGGGCTGGTCGGCGTGCTGATGACTTTCGCCGTGGCCTATGTCGCAGGCAAGCTCCTGGCTGCGCGGAAATCCGGGGACGCATAGCGCATGGAGCCTGGGGGCGCAACACGGTCTGAGGCTGTTCCGATCCAACCGGCGAGCCGCCTGCTGCTCGTGTTTTCTATTGTGCTGGTGATTGTGTCGACCCCGCTTGACGCGCCTCTGAAATTCAGCGTTTACTTTCTTCTCCTGCTGCTGCTCACCTTGCAGAGCCGTGTTTCCGTGCGCAGGCTGCTGCTGCGTTTGCTGGTTGTAATACCGTTCGTTGCGGTCATCGCCGTCTCTGCGCCGTTCCTGGCGCGTCCCGGCGAAACGGACAGCCTTTTCACGCTCGGCGCGCCCGAGTTCTCCCGTGACGTGCTCTGGTTCGCCGGCATGACGCTGGCAAAGGCGCTGCTGTGTGTCTGGACGCTGGTGCTGCTGGGCGCTACCACGCCCTCCGCGCAAATCGCCCAGGGGTTGCGACGGCTGCATATGCCCGCTTTCTTCGTGCAGATTCTCGAAATGACGGTCCGGTACATCGAGTTGTTCAGCTCCGAGATGAGCCGGTTGCGGACTGCTACGGCGTCTCGCGGGTATCGAGCCCGCCACCTGTGGCAAGCGGGCACGCTGGGACGGCTGGCCGGCGCTCAGTTCCTGCGCAGCCTGGAACGGGGCGAGCGGGTATATCTCGCCATGCTGGCGCGAGGGTACGGTGAAACGGTGAGTTCTGTCGCCTTGCCCGCCTTGCGTGTGATGGACTGGCTGGTTCCCGCACTGGGACTGGCCCTCATGCTGCTTATCCGGTTGTGGCCATGATCCAAACCGAGCCGATTCTGCAGGTCGTGAACCTGAGCTATCGCTACCCCGACGGCAGCCTGGCGCTGGATGGAGTCTCGTTGTCCATCTATCCCGGCGAGAAAATCGGGTTGGTGGGGCCGAATGGAGCTGGCAAGTCGACATTGCTGCTGCACTTGAATGGTTCATTGCTGTCCCGCAAGAGTCTGATGATACACGGCGATCCCGTTACACCGTCCAATCGCACGCTTGCCCGCAGCACCGTGGGGTTGGTGTTTCAACAACCGGATGACATGCTGTTCAACCTGAGTGTGCGTGAGGAGGTAGCGTTCGGGCCGCAGCGGATGGCGTTGCATGGGGATGAGGCGCAGCAACGGACTGATGATGCGATCTGGAAGATGCGGCTGGAGGGCTACGAAGACCGGCCGCCGTTTCATCTCAGCCTTGGAGAGAAGAAACGGGTCGCGCTGGCGTCGGTGCTGGCGATGCAGCCGGAGATCTACGCCATCGACGAACCCTTTTCGGGGCTCGATCCCGCCGGGCGCCGGGAGATGCTGGAGTTGTTGCGAGAACTGCCCGGGAGCCTGGTTGTCGCCACGCATGATCTGGATGCGGCAGGCCAATTGTGCGATAGACTGCTACTGCTGGATCAGGGGTGCGTTGCTGCCATTGGAGAATCAAAGGGCATTCTTGCGGACGAAAATTTCTTGCGAGATCATCGCTTGCTATGAAACCACGTGCGAACGGAAACGTATCCTGTCATTGCTTCCTTGTTATTGTGTTTTGGTATAATTGGAGCAATTCATTTGCTAATCTTTCATTCGAGAACTGTGTGAATGCAATTTGCTGCGCCTGTGTACCCAAATGATCACGTTTGGTCTTATCCTTCACTAAGGAGCAAGCGGCTTTCGCCATTTGGTCAAGATTTACGGGTGATATCAAGTATCCTGTTTTGCCATGATGGACGATATCTGTGGGACCGGAGCTGCGAAATGCAATCACAGGTTTACGCACTGCCATAGCCTCCACGAGTGCACGACCGAAGCCTTCGAAAATGGCTGGATGGATCATAAGATCCATCGAATGCATCATGGCAGGAATATCGTTTTGAAATCCGGCGAAAACTAACTTGTCTGTCAAATCATAAGCCGCAATCTGCCGTTTGATTTGCTCCCAATACGGCCAATGTCTGCTGCCTGGTAAGGGCAACATTCCATAAACGACAAATCGAGTGTGCGGGAGCTTTTTAGCAATGCGAGCCGCTACTTCAACAAAGAGATCATGGCGCTTGCATTTTGCCATTAAACTGCCGACCATTGCGATCACGAAGGCGTCATCAGGCAGCGCGAGCTGCTTTCTCAGAACCTTTCCACGATTGGCTGCATCAGGATCCTTCAATTCGTCCAAATCCACAGCATTGTGAATCACAACCCCTTTCTCTGCATGCCTGACGTTGCGAATTGCTCGCAGAGTTGGGGTTGAGTTACAGACCACACGGTCTGCCATGCTGAAAAAAACAGGGCCCAGAAGGGGACGGGGGATCGGGAATTGGAAATTTGAACCGGGACCCAGGTACTCGCGAATATGCCATACGTGGGGTGTTCCGGTTAGTTTTGCAGCAAATGCACCATCAATAGTAACCGATGTGTTCGTGTGAACAATATCGATTTTTTGCTGACGAATCAGTCGCATTAGAGGCAACACAGTTTTAGAGTAGAAACGATTGATGCGGAGAGCGTTCGCATAAGCCAGGTAACGATAGATAACGTTTCTATCTGAGTACAGATTCCACCAGGGCATATGAAGTGGATAAACGCCTTCGCTTAAGGCATCAAAACGTTTTAAACTCTCGGGATCTTGACGTGGTGGCGGAGCAACGACATAGGGGCTTATCTGCTTTCTTGGCAGCACGCGCAGCATCTGCCACAAACTCATAGATGCCCCGCCAGCCGCATCATTCAGGATATATAACACACGGATTGCGTAATCCGATTTCATCAAAAATTCCTGACCTTGTAATTCCAGCCTGTATACATGCGGATCTTCCGAAAAATCGAAAGCGCGCTGTTGCTGACAGGTCCCAGTAGAATCAAGATAAGACTGGAATAAGTATGCGGCATTTTAAGCATATGTATTGGGTACGTGGCCAGTCCGAAGAGATACACCCTTACAGCTTCCAGCCAGGTATGATCTGCCATGCTGCTAAGAACGCGACGGAAAATATGTTTGCGTAATTCGGATTTTATCAGGTCATTACGAGATAGTCCTAAATCATCTAAAACAGTCTGTGGATACGAGAATGTTTTGATATAAGAGTCCATCTGCTCCTTTAATGCGCCAAGTGTCTTTTGTTGGGCCATTTGGTTTGATTCATGTACGCGATAGCCAAATAATGGCTTGTGGACATAGATCATGATGGGGTATTCGGATAAAATCTTTAGATTAAAGGCATGATCTGGCCCTATAGTATAATGGGGGTCGTATCCTTCAACCTTTTGCCAAAGCGTACGAGAATAGCATGTTGTCAGGAAAAAAGTGGGATTAAACGAATTGATCAAGGCAGCCCTGAGAACATCGCGACTGTTTTGAATCTCTGCTTTATCTGGGGTGGGATCGGGAGTAAAATGGGATAAATGGTAACTTTTATAACTCTTATAACCTCTTTTCTTATGCGTCATGCCCACAATTTTGCCGTCTTGATTGATTACTTTATTCATACTGTGTATAATACAATCTTCACCATCTTCAACAAAATCATCAATGACTTCCTTGTATGTAGCAAGTGCATTAGGATACATGATGTCATCGGAAGACAATAGGATGAGGTAATCGCCCTTGGCATAAGAAGTTGCTCTTTGCAGGTTCGGTGCAAAACCGATGTTGTAATTATTCTGATAGAAGTGGACTTTGTCCGAAGAAAAGGACTGGATCACTTCAGCGGAGTTGTCCGTAGATGCGTTGTCAACTACAATAATTTCAAAGTCTTGAAATGTTTGATCCAAAACACTTTGTATCGTATCGCCCACAAATGCGGCATAATTATAGTTTGGTATGCACACTGAAAAAAACGGCATGACTGAACTCCTTACACTACACTATGAAGGTTACTGAAGGTAAAGCCATAAATCGTAATCTCCTACACGCGGCCCTTGCAGACGCCGGACTACCACGGTGAATGGTATTGTCGTCTGGAAACAGTTGCTGACCATCGAGGCAAGCCAGCGACGAATGGCTTCATTTCGGGCGCCTTAACCACGTACACCTTCTCCTTCCGCCTCAGCGTGAATATAAGATGCCGACCATCAACGGGCAAGCAAATCTACGATCTTCTACCAGCCCTGAACATGATGCTGATTCTACTGCCCCACCGCGCGATTGCGATGTTTTCCTGCACCGTGTAGAGGCAGAGGCCGACAGGCTGGAATCTGTGCAACGCAACGTGGTGCTGGTGCTGTAGGCGGTCCGAAACGCCTCTGACCCGCATACCTCAAACAGATACATTGCGGTGATAGCTTCTGGGCTTGAAGTTTACTCTTTGATCTCGATCTGTGAACAGCAGTTGTTTTCATCCCGCGCTTGATAGAAGCGGGCGCAGGATGCCAAGCAGACTATCATAAGGAGGGAAAGCGCCGGATGTGAGGGACACAAGGCGTGGGGGTGTGGAGAGTGGTTTGACTGGCAAGGTTCATCATCGTACTTTGGCGGGTGCACAACCGGCATTCCCATACAACCAGGCATACAGACCATGCGCATCTTGTACTTTTACCAGTATTTTTGCACCCCCAAGGGATCGTGGGGAACTCGAGTCTATGAGTTCGCACGCCGTTGGGTGAAGGCCGGTCATGAGGTGACGGTGCTTACCAGTGTGTATGACAAGTCAGATTTGAAGCCCACCAGGCTGATTGATGTTTTCACAGTCGAAGGCATCCGGGTGATTGTGGTGAACATTCGTCTGTCCAACAAACATGGTATCCTGATGCGTGGGTTGACCTTTCTGGGGTATGCTCTGGTGGCGAGTTGGTATGCGTTGCGCGCTCCCGCCGATCTGGTCGTTGCTTCGTCGGGTCCGCTTACCGTAGCTATACCAGGACTGGTTGCCAAATGGTTTCGGCGAAAACCTTTCATATTTGAAGTCCGTGACCTGTTCAGCGAAGGCATTGAAGAGCTTCAGCTGATTAAGAGCAAGTGGGCATTGTTCGCGATTCGCAAACTGGAAGCGATTACATACCGCTCCGCAGATGTGACAGTGGCGTTGTCGAAATCCATGAAGGAGTGGATTGAGCGCGACTACCATCCCCGGCGTGTGGTCAATATTCCGAACGCTTCCGATTGCACGTTGTTCGGCAAAGCGGTCCAACAGGATCCGCCCGAAGAATATGCGGGGAGAAAAGTCTTTCTCTATACCGGAACCCTTGGCGTCGCCAACCATTGTGATCAGATTCTGCATGCCGCGCGTCTGCTGAAAGAGTGGGGCGAGGCAGATGTCCACCTCTATTTGATTGGGGATGGTCGCGACCGTGAGCTGCTGGAGAACACGGCGAAACGCGACGGCCTGACCAATGTCCATTTTCGGGATGTCATGCCGAAAGAGGAGCTTGCAACCTGGCTTGCTCACAGCAGGGCCGCCTTGACCATATTCCGTAATACTCGAGTTTCGGGAACCATGTCTCCGAACAAATTGTTTGACGCTTTTGCCGCCGGCGTTCCGATTATCCAGACAACCCAGGCATGGATCAAAGATGTACTGCGTGAAAAGGAATGCGGGATTACCATTGACCCCGAGGATCCTGAAGCGCTGGCGAAAGCAATCCAATACCTGGCGCGGAACGACGAGGATCGTGACCGCATGGCCGCCAACTCATGGCGACTCGGACGCGAGATGTTTGATCGTGATCTCTTAAACCGGCAATATCTGGAGTTGCTTGACGACGTGGCCGGGCGGCGCTTGTAGGCTTTTCACGGGCGCGTTGAGCGTGACTTATGCATGAAGCGAGCGAGTGAGAAGGAGCGCAGGATGACTTCTACGCCGATCCGAGCGTTGGTGACGGGGGCTGGTGGGTTTTTGGGCCGATTTGTGGTGCGAGCTCTGCGCAAGCAGGGACGGGAGGTGACAGTCCTGGACCTCGCGCCCGTCGAAGCTTTACCCACGCTTGTTGCCGACCTCGCTGCCGGTCCGCCCGATTTGCGGGAGCTGCACTTCCACGAAGTCTACCATCTCGCCGGTCTTGCGCACCGTGTCCCTCGCACAAAGGAAGAAGCACGTCGGTTTTATGAAGTGAACTGCAAAGGGACGCAGCACCTGTTGGAGGGATTGGCCGGGAGCGCATTGCCACAGGGCGGTTTGCTGCTTGTCAGCACTGTGGCAGTCTATGGAGTCGACGAAGGAACCGGCATCGATGAAGATCATCCTCGCGCTGCGAAGGATCCGTACGGCAGGAGCAAGCGGATGGCGGAAGATGCGGTGCTCGAGTGGGGACGTACGCATGGGATTCGCACTGCGATCATTCGTCCGCCGCTGGTGGCCGGGCCCGGTGTGCCGGGGAACCTCGGGGCGATGATTCAGGGCCTGCAAACGGGCAAATACCTTCGGATCGCCGGCGGCCAAGCCAGGCGCAGTGTGGTAAACGCCGATGAGCTGGCGGCGATCCTTCCTGCAGCGTTGCTGCAGGGCGGTATCTATCATCTGACCGATGGAGTGCATCCGGCGTTTCGTGACCTCGAACAGGCCATGTGCGCGCAGTTTGGACGCAAAGAGCCGGTCAACTTATGCCGCCCGGCGGCTTTCATGCTGGGCAAAGCCATGGACCTTGCGCAGCGTTTGACCGGCAAACACATGCCGGTGGATAGCCGCCGATTGGGCAAGATGATGCAGACGCTGACGTTTGATGACACCCGGGCGCGCCGCGAGTTGGGCTGGAATTCCACGCCGGTGGTGGAGCGCATGGGCTGGACGATGGGCGGTGAAAAGGGGGGAGGCGCGCAGCGATGAGCCTCGGTGTACAGATCGCGATCATCGCAGGCGGCATGGCGGCGCTGTTTTTCCTGTCCATGCTGTTGACCGCGCGAGTGCGTCGCCTTGCCCTGGAACAACACATCATCGACACCCCCAACGAGCGCAGCAGTCATACCGTGCCTACCCCTCGGGGCGGAGGGATCGCCATCGTCGTTGCGGTCCTGGTCGGCTACATCGCCCTGTTTTTACTGCACGCTCCCTGGCAATGGCTGGCGACGCTGTATAGTTCCGGGCTGCTGGTGGCCTGGGTGGGCTGGCGTGACGACCGCAATCCCCTGAGCCCGGGTGTTCGGCTGCTGTTCCAGTTCATCGCCGCAGGCCTGTTGTTTGTCGGTTTCTCCCCGGTCCCTGAAGTGACGTTCAATCCGCTGGTGCTGCCGCCGGGAGTAGTCGGTGTCTGTGTCGTGTTTTACGCGGTCTGGATGCTGAACCTGTACAACTTTATGGATGGGATCGACGGGATTGCCGGAGTGCAGGCGTTGACCATGTCACTGGGCGCTTCGGTGCTGTTGTTTGTCCACGGCGACCCTCTTCTCGCAACCGCCTACCTTGTGATCGCGCCGACGTGCGCGGGTTTCTTGCGCTGGAACTGGCATCCGGCGAGAATTTTCATGGGCGATGTGGGCAGCACCTTCCTGGGGATGCTGTTCGCCGGGTTGCTGCTGTGGGGAGAGCAGAGGGGCAGCCTGCCGTTGCCGGTAGGTTTCATCCTGTTCGGTTCTTTCCTTGTCGACGCCACTTTCACCCTGTTCACCCGCCTGGCGCGCAAGAAACCGCCTCACATCGCGCATAAAAGCCACGCCTACCAGAAGGCCAACCAGGCGGGGCGGCCGCATCACGCCATCAGCCTGACCTATGCCATGATCAACCTGCTGTGGCTGCTTCCCATGGCCTGGGTGGCGTTGCGGTTTCCGCAGTATGAGCTGTGGATCCTGCTGCTCGCCTGGGCGCCGCTGATCCTGCTGGCGGCGGTGTACAAGGCCGGCATTGACAATCCACCTGCGATGAATACGGGTTGATCGTTGAAGTGATGGGCGTCAGTACGGCCCTTCAGCCTTGTGTTTCGCGCTGCTGCGCTGTAGATTAACTGCATCCCGCATTTCTCGCACCTGTGTCATTGCATGACCTGCTTGCACGGGAGGACTCTATGAGGCGCCCAACCGGCCTGTTTGTCCTGACAGCAGCACTTCTGTTTGGTATTCCAACGGTTACGCCTGCGCAATTCCTGCTTCATGATCTCACGACAAACCCATCTCGTGACTGTCTGATGGTGAAGAGTGTGGATTATGATGGTGACGGCGATCTGGATCTTGTCGTCTGTGAAACAGGTCGTGTTCTCCTGATGGAAAATGATGGCTGTCAGCGATTTACTGCATCTGTACTTGCTACCGGATCTGAATACATCGGCGCGTATCCTGCCGATCTCGACAGCGATGGAGATGTGGATATCCTCATCACACGGGATGGTTTCAACAGCCTGCAATGGTTGGAACAACAGAGCGGTCATCTGTTTGAACCCCATGTGATTCGCGCCGACGCTGAAGGCTATAATGATATTGTCGTGGCGGATATGGATGGCGATGACGACATGGATATTGTGACGACCTCTCCTGAAGGCGTCCAATGGTATGAAAACGACGGGAGTGAAGAGTTCGACTACGCTTATATCGAGCAAGGCAACGTTGGTTATTCCTATCTTGATATCGTCGATATTGATGAAGACAGCGATCTGGACATTCTTTTTGCTCAGCACAACAACAATTTCTGTATCTATCTCAATGATGGCGCCATGAATTTCACATACATGGATTTGGGATACAACTATAATGAACGAAAAGCCGGGATACGGGCTGCGGATATGGACAACGATGGTGACCTTGATATTGTCGGCGGCACATATAGCTGCCATGTCGTGGTTTTTACCCAGGTGGAACAGGACAGTTTTATCTTCGACGAAATCGAACAGGATTACGATTTGATGACAGATATTGATGTTGTGGATTTTGATAATGACGGCTTGAAGGATATTGTGGCAACCAAATATGATGGCCATTTTGATTTTGACAACATCGCAATCTGGTACAATGGGGGCGATGAAGGGTATGAGTACCAAGTCATCGAAGACGACATAAATGTCATATTAGATACCGAGCCTGTAGATCTTGATGGTGACGGTGATAAAGACCTGCTATTTGCAGGGTGCGCGAATGTGAACCTGGGGTGGTACGAAAATCTTACCGGTGAAGAGTGTGTCCTGATTGCCGAACCCGAATCCGGTTCAAACTGGTACGACCAGGCGGGAGGAACCCTTTCCTGGGACTTGACCGCCATAAACCTGACAGATGAGGCGCTTACCGCCGATATCTGGTTGACACTGCACCGGCCGGATGGCGGCAATGATGACCCCGTCCTCCTCTACGAGGGTTATGAGCTTTCTTCGGGTGACACGCTGACAAACAGTATGTCGCTTGACATTCCGGCGGATGAAGAACCGGGCTCTTATCGGGCTGAGGTGAGGATCGGGGAAGAGCCGGACCAGGTGTGGGATGCGGACGGCTTCACCTGGATCGTTGGCCCCAATGCGCCAACCCCATTTACGATTCTTCAACCTGGCGAAGGGCTTTACCATCGCTCTCTGTTTGATTCTTTGTACTGGGAACCGTCGTACGATATTGATCCTGATAATACGCCGACATACTCCATTCGTATCGGTAACGAGCCGGATCTTTCCGACGGTGTCTGGGTTGCCAACGTGTCGGGGCAGTTCTCCTGGCCGATACCCACTCTTGAACGTGGTCAAGCCTGGTATTGGACGGTCCGGGCCAATGATGAGAACACGGACGGGACCTGGGCTTCGGATACCCTCTGCTTCACATCCGACTTCCCGGATCGGCCGGAACCCTTTGAGCTGATCAGCCCGGAAGACGACCACGAGATCGGTTCCACGCGCGATTTCTCGCTGACGTTCTCCTGGCACAGCACCACTGATCCGGACCTGTTCGATTCCGTATGGTACGAGTTGCAGTTGACGATGGACCCGTCTTTCGAAAACGAACCGGTTCAGGTCTTTGAAACGGGGAGCGACACTACGTTTGCCCTGGATAGCTTAGCACAGGATACCTGGTTCTGGCGCGTAGTGGCCTATGATCGGTTGGATTACCGCCGCGCCACTGAGGAAAGGCAGCTCCTGGTGACGCTGGATGTGAACGAGTCTGAAGCAGCCGCTCTTCCCCTGAAATTCGCCATCACCTCGACCTACCCGAATCCCTTTAACCCGTCGCTGAATGTGGAGGTGGCGTTGCCGCAGACGGGCGAGCTGACCGTGACCGTGTTCAATGTGCTGGGGGAGGAGGTCGCCACGCTCGCGACGAACCGGTTTGAGGCTGGGTATCATGTGTTGACGTGGGACGCTACCCGGCAGGCCAGCGGCGTCTACTTCGTGCGGGCGAGCACGCCAAACCGTGCGGTTGCTATGCAGAAGGTCGTATTGATCAAATAAGGGGCTGACCCGGCAGGTTGGTGGTGACAGCCCCACCTTTGCGTGATTTGATGCAGAATATCCGTGAGGTTGTTTCCCCCGCGTAAAATCGCCGAATCCTGTCATCCGCATTGCAGGATAGACTCGCCAAACCTATATTGTCCGATTGAGAGCAGGGGAGGCGAGGGAAAATAAGATCGGGGGAGGAAACCACGTTGCGCGAGTAGCGGGCCGAGGTCGGAGCTGTACACTGCCTTGCTGACGCGCACCTGTTCCGCATTCTCACCTGATCCCGGTGCTCACCTTGAATCCGGGTTCGAAACTGGCTGATCGAACCGGCGACCTTCGTCAACCCCTTCGAGGGCGTCTTGTGTGCAGTGGAGCTGATTGCTGTACCCTGGTACAGTCGCTCTGATAAAGTCGTTGGCGCGGGCAACGAAAGTCATGAACAGTCCGGGGAGAGATCATGCGAACTCGTTTGCTGATGATAATCGCGACAGTATGCCTCCTGGCGCCAGGGGTCTCCTTCGCGGGGGGCGGTTCTTCCGAGGGTGGCTTGGGCCTTGTTGCGGCGATCGGTTTGGCGATTATCGCCGCTACTGTTGTCATGGTGCTGTTCAACTTGCTTCGCCTTCCCGCACTGTTGGGCTACATTGTGGCCGGCCTCCTGCTGGGCGCCTTCGCTGCACCGGTGTTGGGCCATTCCATCGAGACCATGGAACACATTTCCCACCTCGGCCTGGTTTTCCTGTTGTTCATTATCGGCCTGGAAATGGATTTACGTGGAATTCTCCGGTTGGGACCACGTACCGCACTGGCTGTTCTGCTGCAGGCGCCCATCGCGATTGCGGTCGTATTGGGCGTACAATACGGCGCTGACGCGCTGGGCTTTTCCATCCCGGGACTGGGATCTTCCAAAGAGAGCTTCTTCTTCTTCGCTGTTGCGTGCGCCCTGGGCAGTACCGCGGTCGTGGTCAAGCTGCTAGGCGATAAGTTTGACCTGGATTCCAAGGCGGGAAAAATCACCATCCTCACCCTGATCGCGGAGGATATCTGGGCTGTTTTCGCCCTTTCGTATGTGACGTCCACAATGGGCGATCAAAGCACGAACCTGTTCGTGCTTATCGGTGGTGGTATCGGGGTGGCGATAGCACTGGTCGTGTTTTCACGATTTGTTCTTGGTCGGGTTTTTGCAACCTTGGCCAAGTCACCGGACCTGATGGCGCTGCTTGCCATCGGGTGGTGTTTTCTCTGCGCTCAGTCGATGAGTATGGTGGGATTGTCGGCGGAAATGGGGGCGCTTATTGCTGGTTTGACGGTAGGCGCTCTGCCGGTGCATGTGGATGTCCTGGCGAAGGTGTCCAGCCTGCGCGATTTCTTTATGGCGTTGTTTTTTGTGACACTTGGCATGACACTGCCGTTCCCCACGCTGGAGATCTTCCTGCACGCGCTTGCGCTGGTCGCGATTGTTATTCTTGTACGCATGCTTTTGTACACCCCAACCCTGTTCGGCTCAAAACTTGGCCCCATTGTTTCGTTTGCCGTACCGATCAATCTTTCGCAAGTCAGTGAGTTTACCTTGCTCCTGATACCGCTTGGTCTTGCGAGCGGAGGGCTGAGTATGGAACAAGGGTCCGTCATATCGTATGGTTTGATGCTTTCGGTTGTGGTATCCACATTTACTATCGGCCGGAATTATCAGTTGGCGATCTGGCTGTCAAAAGTGTTGCCGGTTAAGAAAACAGAGGAAGGTGAAGAAAGCAAAGAGACCAGGCAACAGGAAGCTCATGCGCACCATGACATCGTGATGCTTGGATTCTTCCTGAACGCCGAAGCGCTGGCCGCTGAGTTGAAACAGTCGTATCCGGAATTGATTTCACGCATTCTCGTGATTGATTTCAATCTTCAGAATCATCCCCGGATTCGCAAGCATGGGTTTCACGTGACCTACGGCGATATCAGCAATTTTGAATCGTTGGAACACCACGGCATCGCCAACGCCAAAGTGGTGATCTCCACGATCAGCAATACGTTCCTCCGGGGCACAAGGAATGAAGACCTGGCTTACCAGGTCAAGAAGGTAAATCCCCAAGCCAGGTTCATCGCAACAGCGGATGATACGAAAAACGCATCTTCCTTATTCAGCCGCGGAATCTTTCGTGTGGTGGTGCCGCCGGTTCATGCCGCGTCGGTATTTGCCCAGGCTCTGCACGACGCTCTCGAGGAATCTTGAACCATTAAAATATAGTGGTTCTTGCAAAGAATCAAACACACAAGGATTCTTAAGTACTTGTTTATTCTGGATTCCTGCTTTCGCAGGAATGACATCA
>CAZYOC010000055.1:0-19374 GCA_964648415.1 uncultured bacterium
GGCCTGGGGAGTTCGGCTGCATGGCCCGATTTGCCGTATGACGCTCTTGCGTTCCAGACTGTTGGTTCAATGGATGATGCAGTGGAAGGTGCGACACAGTTGCGAACGCAGATTCCGTCAGGCGACCAGGCGATGGTGGCCGAAACCATCTACCGAACACTCACTCAAAGGCTATTCAGATAATCCATCTCGATCGACCAGATCTTCATCCAGGCGTCGTTTACCGCAGACGTGTCCGTGACTGCGGGGAAGGAGCCGTTGGGGTAGATGGTTCCACCGGCGCTGTACCCGTAGGAGCAGGTATAGGTCTGGTTGGTGGCCGACCGGGAGGTGATGGTGAAGCCGGCGAGGATGTTGTCATCCACGGGGGCTTGCGCATTGGTCCAATAGTAGTAGTAGTAAGGATATGCGATCCAGATCGCGGTAGCGGATTTGTTGACGACCGGAAGGTTGCTCCCGTCATAGTGAAGATTGAAGGAATACGGCGCCATCCACGCACCGTCACGTGATACCCAGATGGGAAACTCGGACGTCGCGCTGGAATCGGTACCGTTGTTGCAGATACGCATGTTGTGGCCGTCCGGGGCCAACTGGCCAAAATAGGGATCGCCCTCGAATTCATAATCGTTGCAGAACACGTAGCAGTCCTGGATGTATTCATGCCAGGTGAAGGGAATGGTGTTCCGGGTGGTGTCAACGGGGGCGGTCTGTGTGTGTCGTTTGGCTGACGGCGGCTGAGCGTCCGACAAGTGGTGGCGTTTTACGTTCACCTGGCCGGTTTCCAGCACGAATTCGACCACGCAGGGCTGCCGCATCTTCATGATATCGATGAATTCCAACGAATCGCCGTCCGGGGAAACAATATCGAGATCACAGTGAATGCGGCCCTCGATGGTCATGTCGAACACGCCTGCTTCATCTGCCGTGGCATGGGCTTCAGCCGTTTCCGACGTGTCCGCGACGAAGGAGGACAACGCCACCGTATACCCGGCTGCCGGCGACTCATCCTCGAGCCGCAGGGCGCCCGTGAGCCGTGTGGTGGTCATCGAACCGGCGGAAAGCATCGTTTGGTCGAACTCCACCGGCGTTGTCCCGACAATCAGCGGGCCGTAATAGTACGTGACATACTCTTCGTGGAAGAAGCAGATGTCGTACGCGCCTTCGATCACTTCGATGCTGTAAGCTCCACCCGCGTTGGTCAGGGTCTGCAGCTTAGCATTGGTGGTGCGCTCGTGCAGGATAACGCGGATCCCTTCAATGCCGGTTCCGTCCTGCGTCTGTAGGGCGCCATGAATGGCCAGGGCGTCCGGCCCGACAGGGGTAGCGTCGTCGTTGTCATCGTCGGAGCAGCCAATCGGCAGCAAAAGTGTAACAATTACGATAAACGAGTAGATGAAGAATCGATAACTGGTCATCACTCCCCCCATGTGACAAATGTACGCTGAATAGCAGCTCAACTCGGGCAGTAATATACATGACCTGGAGGGTGGATAGCTAACTGAATCCTGAATACCACAAGATTCTCTTCTTCCGGGGCGAATACGGAACCAATTGGTTCGGCTTCGATCCCATGCAGATCCGCTGGCTAAAAAACAACGCCCCAAACATTGCCACCATGCCGGAGAAGGAGAAGGAAAAGCTGCTGGCGCGCTTGCGGGAAGAGACGGGCGAAGTGAGGCCGGGGACGGATTCTCAAGACGCTGAATAAGGCGCGGGGTCTTAAAAAACACCCTGTCCGGGGAGGTCGAGGGAAAAGCGGGTGAAGAGGGTAATGCCGAAACGCGTGTAGGACTCGTTGATGGAGGTGTTGTAGTTCGTGCCGCCGGGGGAGTATTCAAAGACGATCAGCCGCCACTGCGCCGACGCCGCCCCGCCCAGGAACAGCCACGGTTTCACCGGCCGTTCAAACGTCAGCCGCAGGTCGAGCTGCAGCATGTTGGCCAGCAGCTCGTCGCTGTCCACAAAACTGCGGAACTCGCCACTCGACGAGGTCCAGATGGGGCCTTTGCCCACCCGTGCCCCCAGCTTCGTATGCACCGGCCACTGGAGTTCGATCGGCTCGCTGCTGAGGTTGACGTAGAAACCCTGGATATAATGCTGCGGCAGGTACAGTGTGGGTTCGCTGGTGACACCACCCACCGCCACCACCACCGGCTGTTCCCAGCGCATGTTGAAGTAGCCCGCCTCGATGATGGTGTCCCAGTCCTCGCCGTCAGGGGTGCCGATCAGCCCCACCTCGATGTTGCGGTACGTGTTCTCGGCGCGGAGCTGGTAGTTGTTCTCCAGTTCCCGGCTGTTCCCGCCGCCCGGCGCGAAGAAGAACATGGTCGGGTTGGTCAATTCCGTGGCGAACCGTTCCGCCTGGTAACGAATGGATAAATAGTCGAACAGCATGATCCAGATCCCGACCCGGTACTTTGGCAGGTCCCGGTTGGCGGAGGTCAGTTCGGGCATGGCCAGGTCAGACTCGTGCATCCCCAGGTTGCTCTCCACCGAAAGGCTGGGAATCTGCAGGAAGTTGGCCTCATGGTGTAGTATGCGCAGGGGGTTGTGCAGGCCGAGTTCAACTCCGATGTAGCTGCGTGGGTAGGCGTCCAGGTCGTATGGCTGCAACCCGCGGGGATTCCACACCGTTCCGGAGACCACGGGCGAGATGACCAGGTTGGGCCGGTCGCTTCCGGTGATCTCCGCCAGCAGGCGGTCGTTATCCAACGCCCATCCGGCGGGCGGGAGCACCAGGAACGCCGCAGTCAGGAGCGCGAATGTACTGTGCTTTATGGGGTGTTGTATGGAAAACATGCTGTCCAGAATGTCAACGGTTGGCCGGGATCGGAGTATGCCCCGGGTTCATGGCCCCAAGGTAATAAAGTGCGGCTCCTTGATTCTACTCGTATGGCTTTGCCCGGTTCCCACGTCCCGCCCGTGCTCGGTTACGATAGGTGTGAGCAAATCGGCTTTACTACAGATCCCGGCTTGCTCAGCATCATGATCACGCTGTTCTGCAGGCTTGTCCATTGCACCAACGTTATGGATTGGAGCCACCTCGAAACGCAAACAGGGCCATGCCGCCTCTTTCGTGAACTATCCGGGTTAGCCGCGGATGGAGATGTCGACGTTCACACCGAACTCCTGGTATGTCCTGTTGTGCTGCGTGTTCGATTCCGACTGGCCGTACTTGTAGCGCAGCCCCCCGGAGACAGTGCGGGAGAAATTGTACTTGATGGACGGCGCCACCGACCAACTGGTGCTCTTGTTCCTCTCGACAAAACTCCTCTCGCCCGTATCCATGGTTTCCAGGGTCGAGCTGGTTTGTTCGGATAAGTCAAACACGACGGAAAACGTGGTCTCGTTTTCAAATCGGCGGTTCTTGAACGGCCAGATCGGAATGGGAATGCGAAACCCGGTTTTTCGTGTGTAACTGGCGTTGAGCGAAATGGAGGAGTTGGTGTCCCGGTTCCTGGAGTCATTACTGGGG
This sequence comes from uncultured bacterium, assembly GCA_964648415.1. Lineage (GTDB taxonomy): Bacteria > Electryoneota > Electryoneia > Electryoneales > Electryoneaceae. Next base: position 3,476 of record CAZYOC010000055.1, read on the forward strand.
GAAACCCCCATGCGCTGGCTCCAGTTGTAGCGGACGGACGTGGAAATCTGGTACCGCCAGGTGATGTTCATTCCGATGAGCGGGCTGAACCCCTTTTCATAGTTTTCCTGTGTGATTTGCTTGACGAAGGGTCGCGGCGCTGTCGTGTTATCGCCACCATCACCTCCGTCATCCGGCGTCTGTGACGCTTCAGCTCGCACCATTTCCCAGTCCTGGCTGAAGCGCCCGGTGTAGCTGTGCTCCAGGCTGATGGACTGTGCGAAACTGGACAGGGGGCCGTACTGTTCGATCCCACCCCAACGCAATGTCCAGTTGGGCAGATCAAACAATTGCGGCGAGATGCCGTCATCGCCCATCATGTAGAATCCGCTACGCTCCACCTTGCCCGTGACATTGTTGCTGCTGCTCTTCTGGAGACGCAGATCGTAACTCAGGCCGCTGGAGACGCGCGTAGTCCAGTCAATCCCCGAACTGAATCGATAATTGTCGGTTCGCTGGCTGGACGCGACCGAGGTGAATCCGGGAAGCTGCTTCAAGCCGGGATCGCCGGAAAGGCCAAGTTGGTATTCCAGACTGGCGTCGCCCTCTTCCACCGTTGGGTTGGTATATGAAAGGTTCTGAGTATAGTTCACCGAGGGATCCTGGATCCGCTTGGTGATGAACTGCAACGCCTTGAGTGGATTAATGTTGAGGCCGCCGCCTTCCTCGTCGTCCTCTTTTTGTGAACCGCCGGAGCCGGGAGGCTGGCCGGATTCATCATCGGTTCGCCCGAAGTCGCTGGGGTCCGGCCCGGGGTCTCGTCCTCGTTTGTTTCGATCACTACCGCCCCCGCCGCCGCCCCGATCCGAGCCGAGCAGATTCCGCAGGCGCAGGGTCATGTTGCCACCAAGCGAGTTGTTCGAGCTGACGGTGCGGCCGGAATAGGTAAACCCGGACCAGTTCCAACTGTACGCGGTCGAATAATTGAAGCCTGTGGTCAACCAGTTCACCAGCTCCGGGTTCCAGTTCCCGCTGACTCGCTGCTGCTTGCCGGTGTTGACAAAGGGCATGCCGCCCACGGTCCAGAAGGTTTCCTTGTACCGGGGATCGTCTTCGGTGACGGGTTCCCAGCGATCTTTAAAGGCAAACAGGCCGGGGATAAAGGGTTTTTGCTCGTAGAAGTAGTCCACGATTTCTTCCGGAGGTTCGCCGGCGGCGATCCGGCTCTGCAATTCCGTCAGCAACTGTTTCGCCGGCCCGTCCGGACTGCCGCTCATGGTGTCCAGCGCCGAAATGGCGTCTTCCAGGATGACATCCGGGGGAGTGCCGGGGCGATAAAGCAGGTTCTTATCTTCTTCCGACATTGACGTAAAGAAGATGGTCTGCTTGGTAGAGTCCTCCCGCGCGTAGCGTGCATCCACATTGTAATTGTAATCCAGCGACAACGACTGGAAGGGCCGGATGCCGGTTGAGAAACTGCGTTTGAGGGTCATGGAATAGTTTGGCCGCACGTCCGCGTTTCGATACTTATCGCTTTTTCGCGTCTCGGTCCCATCCACGGAGAACGAGATCTTTGTGGGCCAGTAGTTAAAGCGAGTATCCACCAGTTTCTTCATCACGGGGACGTTTTCAGTCCACTTGAAGATGCGCAGATCGGCTGACTCGAACGGCAGGTTGTAGCTGAAGGATCCCGTATTGCTGAAGGATTTCTGGTATTGGAACTGCTGACTGCTGGCGTAGCTCTGCTTGTGATCCGCACGCAGACTGACATTATCCAGGGTATAGCGCAGCAGGAAGTTCGGGCTTTTCTTGGACTTGGAGTAGCTGGCGCCCCAGCCGTATTGCTGGGAAGTGCTGAAGAGGGTGTCGATGCCCCATTCCGCCAGGTCCTGTTTGGGGTAGCCGGTGGCGGTGTCCACCACGACCTGGCCCTCTTCGTTGAAGAGGAAGCGATCTTGCAGGTGTTCGGTGGAGTAGGCGTATTTGCCGAACTGTCGCCAGATGTTAAGGTTGCCCGCATCGCCGACGGTTTCTGTCCGAACGTCGCCACCGGATTCGGTGTACTTGGGGATTTGCAGGCTGCTGTTGGCGGAGAATCGCAACGGGAACGAGATGCCCAGGTTGGGATTGAAAAACTTGTTCAGAGTGATGCTGCCGCTGGATTGCAGGCTCAGCTCGCTTTGGTTGGAGCCCAGGCGTTTATCCACCTGGTGGAACTCTGCGTCGCGCTGGTTCAGGTCGGCGCGCAGGGTCATGAAATCGGAGAACTTGGCGTTCATGGAGCTACGCATGGCAAGGCCGGACTCCTTTCGGACTCCGGACAGGCGGAGTTCATCCGCCCAGACCACCACATTATCCTCGAGGTAGATCGGTCTGCCGAAGTTCCTCAGGCCAATGGCCCAGACGTCGATTTTCCCCAGGGAGGGTTCGCCAACGACCTTGATGGCTGCGCCATTGGCCAGGATCTCGCTCGCTGTGGCTTTGCCGGTGCGTTGCGCGTCCAGCTTCAGCCGGTTCAAGCGGTCCAGATCAATGATGATCTGGTTGTCCGCCCAGCCGGGTTTGAGGGGAGCGGAGTACTCGTAATACGCCCGGTTCGCTCCCTCGAAACCGGCGCCGAACCGAAGATAGAAATGCAGGTCATATTGCTCGAACTGGCTTGTGTTGGCCCCGCCGCCGTTGACGAACATCTTCAGCTGCTTGTATTCACGCAGGTCCATGGAGCGGTGCTCTACCTTGACCACCTGGCCCTCAGCCACACTGGGCAGGTGCTTGACCTGGATTTCCAGCGATTGTTCCTTGCTGCGAATGTCGGTGACGGGATCGACTTCCCCGGCGACACCCGGCGGGCCGTTGTAGACGCCCTCGTTGTCGTGCGTGTTGACGGTGGCCGTGGTCAGATAAAGCGCGGAATCACCGCTGGCGGTGGCGACCGAGTCTTCCAGCCACTCGTTGCCCACCAGCTCGAACTGAGCGATTTTAAACGTGGTCGTGCTGTTGCAGTCGGTCATCCAAAGGCGGACATATTTTATCTGGGTCAGGTCCGGCTGCCCCACCTGCTCGAACACATCTTGAAGCGGAATCCGAATCAGATACCAGTCTTTGGGATTATCAAGTCCGCCTTTCACATACTCGTTGAAATCCACCGGGTCGTTCAGGCGAAACCGGTATCGGAAGAAGTGGTTGCTGGTGGACAACTGCTTGTCGCCGGTGAGGTCTTCCGTATCGGGAATCAGTCCACCCTCTTCGCGTTTGTTCCCCTGCGTTCCGTTGATTTCCTCATAATTTTGTGAATTTAACTCGAAATCCCAGTCGTCATCGGAAAACGGTTCGCCGGGATCGTGTTCTTCATTGTCGCGGCCAACGAGACTGTCTCCCTGCGTGACTCCGATGTCCCAGAAGTCATATTGCCTGCTGGCGAAATCATATGTGGTAGCGTCAAAATCATCCGGCGGATCATCCACATAGCCCTCATCTCCCGGGTTGATGACGATCCCATCGATACCGGTATCCTCCCCTTCGTCCAGAATGTCATTGCCTTCACCAGCGTCGCCGATGGGTTTGTCTTCCGTATCAAGCCGTTGGTTTGGAATGACATCTTCACTCATTTCGCCCAGCTCGATGTAGATCACGGAATTCGGGCCGCCGGCGGACCAGTTCGCGGTAATCTCGATGAAGCGGGTATCGAGCTGATCCCAGTAGCCGGCGCTCAGGTACCGCATGATCCCGTTCCAGGTCTTTTCCGGTTCAATGGAGGGATCCCGGAAGTTGTTCACACCGGGCTTGTATTCCAGTTCGAGGATGTGCACATCTTTGGCGACATTATTGTTCACCTCGCGGTTGGGCCAGATGTCCTGGATGGGAACCCGCCGGGTGGGATTGTACCACATGAGCTTGCCGCGCTTGTCATAGGCCGGGTTGTCACGGAAGGGGATGCTCTTGGGGAAACTGGCGGCGTGCCAGCCTTTGCGCATCACGCTGAAAGGGGTGGTGCGCTTGGCGGCTTCGAAGTCGTCGATGTACGCCACGCCGTCGGGATCGCCGGTGGACTCGTTGTCCAGGCTGTTCGGATTGGGGAAGACCTGCGCCACTTCGCCTTCAAAGGTCAGCTCGCTGGGCTCGTCGGTCTCGATCAACGGAATGGCGTTGACCATCTGCGTCATGAAATAGGGCCGGAACTTCAACCGGGCGTTCATGTCCCAGATCATGTTCCGGGTGGGTTCGCTGCCGACCTTGACCCGCCGGTCGAGAGGTTTTTCATTGAAATACAGGAACGTGGCCCCGATGAACGAATCCTCCCACAGGGCGTACTCCAACCGAATGCCGATCATGGTGCGCTGGTCAAGCTGGAAGATCTCCCCCGACTCGTAACTGATTTCCACGTTGGCGTTCTGGTCGAAAGCGGCCTCGTTGAGCAGAGTCAGCGTACCGGAAAGATAATCGATGGTATAGTCAATATTTCGTTTCTGCTTTGCACCGTTAAGAAGAACTTCCTCGGAGCCTTCCAGCACATTGAAACCCAGGTCGTAGGTGGCGGTCACACTGGAGTACTCGGCGACCATTTTAAACTGCGTGGTGATGGTGCGGCTGCCGACGGGGCTATAAATCGCCGGGTTAACCAACGTGTCATTGCCGTCGCCTTCCGGGTCTGGGATGATCAGGTCATCAAAGGAAGACTTTAAGGTGTTGCCCACGTAATACCCGGACGGATCAAACGGGGTAAGATCCGGGAAGATGATTTCACCGTATTGGGCGTTGAACCAGGCCGCATCAACTTTCTGGTCGGGCGCGGAGGATTCGCCGCCGCCGGTTTGATCCAGGCCGAAGATTTCGATCCAGGGCGTACGCGAGCCGGGGTGAGTCTCGGGGTCACCGGCGACGTTGCGGACGATTTTCAGCGAGAATTCTTTGGGGTCCAGGCCACGGGCGCCCACGAAGTAGACGTTGCGCATGCCGAGATCCCACAGCAGGGAGTCCGATGCGGTTTGCCCTTCATTCTTGAGCAAACGCAGGACACGATCCTGCGTGGTCAGGTTCATCGTCCCGTACATCGTGGAGTAGTTGGTGGTATCATCCGGGAAGGGGCGATTCAGCCGGAACGACACGGCGACAATCTCCTCGCTCCCGGCGGCGTAATTGAGACGAATGTATCCCAGGATCGGGTTGTAGGTATAGTCGACATCCGGGATCAGCCGCCGGAAATAGCGCCTCACGGTGGGGTTTTCCGGGCCGACGTCATCGGAATTGAAGTTCTCGATCAGCTCGGCGACCTCTTCCGCACTCAGGTCAGCGTACTCGTCCGCGTTGGCGTAGGTGGCCAGCGCGTGGTATTTGTTTGTGGAGTTGTCGCCGGCGGTGTGGGTGTACTTGCGGTAGACCTCGATTTGTTCAATCTGGACTCCGCCGGCGACATGCTCGAAATTGCTCGTGTAGCGGGAGAACTGTTCCCGGAAATAGGGATCCACGAAGAAGTACTGGTTCTTGATATAATCCTGATCATTGATATCAACCTTCTGCGTCTCCGCGCCGCCCTGGATGGTTATCTTGTCTTTCTCGCCTTTTTGCAGAGAAGTAATGGTGGTGATGCTGAGCGGGCCCAGCTTGGAGACCGTCTTAAATCCGAACAGGCCCTCATTCTGTGTGGACAGGGTGGCCAGTTGAGTCCCCGGCAGGTTCAGGTTGACATTGCCCGCCTCGATGGACTGAATGATCTCGTCTTCCTTGCCGGTATACGTGATCTTGACCGCGTTCTCGAACTCGAACATACGCTCCGAGTCCTGGTCAATCTCCACCGACACTTTGTCGCCGACGTTCCCGACGATATTGAACTGCTGGGTCTGGTTGATATTGAATTGTGTCTGATTCTGGTCCGTCTCGGTGGTGAATTCCTGATCGGATTTCTCCGTTCGGATGCCGCCGTCGATGGTAATATGTCCCGACACACGCAAGCCGACCCGGTCTCCGCCGAAGATGCGCCGGAAAGCCTGGCTCTTGATACGGAAGGGGACCTGGATCTCGATGGCCCCGCCTTCGCTGGTGGTGGTCGGTTGGTAGATCTCGTCGAAGAACGCTTTCTGCAGCTTCTCCTCGCGTTCATACTGGATCTTGTACCAGCGCCAGTCTTCGGGCGTATAGACTTTCACCGGGCCGTAGGGATCGCCGAACATGGTTCTTGTTGAGACCCAGTACCCGGTGGTGGAGTCGAATTCGGTTTCGATGCGGAACAGGGCGGCTTCGTGGTTGAACCAGGCGAGGGAGTCGTTGGCGTAAAGCCGCATGGGCTTTGCGGCTCGCAGGTCGCCGAGGGGTTCGAAATCCTTGGGAACCTCGGGGGACAGAGTCAGCCCGACCTGGCCCTGAGCCGGCAACGCATAGAAGAGGAGCAGGAGAAAGAGAACCGCACCAACACCGCAGTATTTCACCTGTACCGTGTCTCGTTGACTCCTACACACAGAGTCCTTCTCCAGTGGAATCCGTCAACCCTCGAGATCAAGCGGCGCTAGGCGTACTCCTTGTTTGCGGGCGGCTCTGCCGGAGGACTTCTGATATGTGGTTCAGGAGGTAATGCATATCCTGAATGACTCGGTTATGGCCCGTCTATCGTTTACGTACACGTCTGATCGGCCGCAAAGGTTTCCCCTGTGGCTTGGGAGGCTCCGGTTGCGAGGCGGACTTGCCGGACTCATCCGTGTTCGCTTCGGTGTCTGGTTTACTCTCGCCGGCCTTTTCCTCATCCAGTTGCAGGTTCCCCTGGCTGGAAGCCGACTTGTCTTCAGGTTTCGGCTCCTGTTTGTTCTCAGGCTTGGCCGTGTCCTTCGCCGGTGACGTCTCCCCATCGGTTTTTATCTCTGTGGGTCTGGGCGGAGCCTCTTCCTTCTTGTCGGGCGCAGCCGGTTTCGCCTTTTCCGGTGTTACGACCAAGCCGGTGGGCGCTTGAGGGATCGCATCGCTCCTGTCCAGCGCAGGCTTGCTCTCCCTGGATTCCTTTTTGGGTTCCGGCGCGGCCGGGACTTCCTTGGAAGAATCGGTTTTCTTGTCGTCGGATTCCGCCTTCGGCGTGTCCTTTTTCTCTTCCTTCAGTTCGTCTTTCTTCGCCGGTACCGCCTTCTTGCGGGTGGTTTTCCGCGCCGGTTTCACCGCCTTCTCCTTCCGGTCAACCGAGGACTCCCGCTTCGGTTTCTCGTCATCTTTCTTCGCGGCAACTTTCTTCCGGGTGGTGGTTTTCCCGGCTTCGGTTTCTTCCGGTTTATCTGCCTTTTTTGCGGGGGTCTTACGGGTTGAAGCGCTCTTCGTCGTTGTGCTCTTGGCGGCCGTTTTCCGGGTGGTCGACTTGGCAGTCGTTTTCTTAGCCGCAGGTTTCTTTTCGGCAGTTTCCTTTTTACTGTCGGCCTTGTCGTCCTGCTTGGCGTCGTCGGTTTTGCTCGCCACTTTCTCCGGCATGCGTTGCGTACGGGCTTCGTCCTCGGCTTTCTTGGCGCTGGTGGTGCTGGCTCGTTTGGCCGCCGGTTTCACCGGAGCGTAGAGCCTCTCCTTACGGATGGGGGTGGAGCCGGCCTTACCGATGCGCGCCGGCGGGCGCGAGTCGGGCACGTTGCCCAGCGGGGCGGTGTACAGCGCCGCATCGCGGTGGACTTGCAGACTCGGTCCACGCCCGGCGCTGGGGGCTGCGTTGCCTTCGGTTCCTTGCGCACCCTCGCCGTTATACGGGCCGAACCCGGTGATGACCGGAGTTCCTCCGCTTTTGGGATCACGCACCAACCCGATCAGGCCATAGTCGGCGGCGTCCTCCAACAGGTTCGAGAACGAGTTGTAGCCGTACCGCTGCTCGTTGTACGAGGGATGCTTGCGTCGGATGGCGTCTTTGACCAGGCTGCCCCAGAGCACGTCCTTATTTTCCCGCATCAGCGAGCCGATGGAATCCAGCAGTTGAGTAAAGGCTTCCTGCTGCCGTCGCGTCAGGCCCGGCGGGAGCGGCGGACGCACCGTCGGCAGGTCTACCAGGTCTTCGTAGAAAATGAATTCATCGCAGTTGTCGGCCAGCAGGTGGCTGGTGGAGCCACGCAGCCCGAATCCGATCACGTGCTTGTCGTTTTCTTTCAGCTTGGAGACCAGCGGCGAAAAGTCGCTGTCTCCGGAGCCGATCACGAAGGTGTCGATGTGCTCCTTGGTGTAACACAGGTCGAGAGCATCGACGACGAGACGGATATCGGCGGAATTCTTCCCGATGCTTCGCCGCATGGGGATGTCGATCATTTCGATCCCTGATTCGTGCAGGGGCTGCTTGTGCGTGTTGAACAGGCTCCAGTCGGCGTACGCCCGTTTGAAAATGATCCTGCCCTTGTCCAGCAGACGGCGCATGACGCGGTTAACGTCAAACAGTTGGCTGCCGGCATCTTTGAGGCCAATGGCAATGTTGTCGTAATCGATGAACAGGGCTATCTTCGGTTCGGAATCTTTAAGCATTTTCTCCTCAATAAAACCGCCCGCTTCGCTGCGGGCCTGTGACTACTAAACCTGTTAATATATTCCACCAACAGGGAGAATGGCAAGCAGTAAATGAGGACACATCCCCGGTGTTTGGTGTGAATAAAACTAGGGACAGACGGTAGTTTATTTGTTGCCACCATTGAAGAAAACTACCGTCTGTCCCTAGTTTTTCTAGTTTTTTCGGGCCTGCCCGATCACCCGCTACACTACGCATGCAAAGACCTGTACAGGTCAGCGTAGGCGGTCGCCATTGGTTTCACCGAATAGTGACGGCGTACTTCGCGGCGGGCTTTGCGGGCTCGCTCGCGAGCCCGCAAAGGGTTTTCCAAAACATCGTGCATGAGGTTGGCAAGAGCCTCGGGATCGCCAGGCGCAGCCAGCAGTCCTCTGCCTTCCACCGTTTCCCGCAATCCGCCGGCGCTGGTCGCCACAACCGGCACACCATAGAGAAAGGCGTCCAGCACCGCCGAGCCCAGGCCCTCCTCACGTGAACTCATCGCGAACAGGTCCAGGGCGGCGTAAAAATCCTCTACATGCTCTACATGCCCCTGGAGTCTGTAGACGTCTTCCAGTTTCCGCGCCTTGATTGCCCGCTCCATATCCTGCCGCAAGGGACCTTCGCCGAAATGGACAAACCGGAAGTCCTTTCTCCGCTGCGCCAGGCTCTCCACCGCCTTCACCATGGTAAGGGGATCTTTGTGGGGGACCAGCGCCGCGATGGCGCCGATCAGGTAGCGGGTCCGTCTGTCCGTCAGCTTATGTCGCAACTGCTGTGCACGTTCCTCATGCAGACGGCGGGGTTGCACGGCGGAAGGAATCACCTCGGCAACGGTGATGCCGGCGTTTTCCAGGATTTCGCGGATCGCGTGGCTGATGGCGACCACTGCGTTGGTCTGGTGATATTTCCAGGTGGAAAAACCGTTTTTGGGGGGGAAATCCACTCGCCGTGTGTAGACGATCGGCCGCTGGTGAAACGGCCGGGTGAGCACCGCTGCGGAGTGTGTGCGGCCGGTCTGGGCGTGAAGGATGTCGAAACGGCGTCCATGGAGCGCGAGAAAGGCCGACGCTGTGAGGTGGTCCGGTGCTCCATACACAGCCACCCCGGCAGCGCGGGCTTTCTCCTCCATCGGGGCGCCGCTACGGCACAGCAGCTCAGCCCGAACTCCCACTTCCCGCAGTCCCGTAAGCGAGAAGAGCGTTTGACGCTCTCCGCCACGCCAGCCTTTTTCGGTGTTCAGCATCAGTACACGCATGGGAATGTTCCGTCATTGATCCGACATCCACCTCGGGACTGACGTCCCGGGCCGCCCGTTTTACTGGATTTCGTGCTTAACCCCGGGCAGCGATCAAGCGTCTGTATCAGCAACAGCAAGTGGGTTTCATTGGTATGGGGTACCGGAAATCCGGCTGCTCACAACCAGCTGCCCGGGGCAAATGGCACAACAATGTCATCCCCAGCGCACAACAATGTCATCTCCAGCGCACAACAATGTCATCCCCAGCGCAGGCGGGGATCTCCTCCGGTTCCAGTTCTAACAAGAAATGATTGCCAAGCCCCACTATCCCGGCTTGCTTTACTTCTTTACTCGCAGATTCCTCCGGCGTCATCCATCGTTCTTCGTGATTTCATACCGCTCCTGAAGCGCACAGCAAACCGGGCCATGCAGCCTGTTGCGTGAAACAACCGGATTCGTGAAAAGGTAACAGTCCCTTTTTCCGGAAGTGCCTATCCCGGCCATGCCATCTGTTTCGCGAACTATCCGGGTTCACGATCGGCCGTATGGTCTTCCGGGAAGACCTCCTGCAGCCGGGAAGCGGTAAAGACATCTTTGTCCCCGCGCCGGATCATCTCGGCTTTGATGTATCGCAGGAAGTTGGCGTAGGCGCTGCTGGCGGCGAGCAGAGCTCCCCGTGAACCGTCCCGCCAACCCTGTTTAAGGATGTACATCTTAAAGAATTTGAACATGGCTCGCACCAAGGCCGTCGCCACGCCGGACCGTTTGCCCGCCTCAATGATTTTCAGGGCCGCCAGGGTCGAATAGCGGTCAATTTTCTGCAGATAGTGCGGGAACCTGGGATCGGTGTGGTGCTCCAGCAGGCCCGGCAACGTGCCCGGGGAGCCTGCAACGACCAGCTTCTCATGCACCACCTCCCGGGTAAAATGTCCTTTTCCCCGTTGTACCAGGCGAACCGGGTAATCCAATCCCCAGCCACCATACCGTATCGGTTTTCCCAGGAACCAGGCCCGCCGGCGGACACGATAGCCGGGATACGTTTGGGAACCGGCCAACACGGTTTGCAGCGCGTCTTGCAAACGTGGAGTCACCCGCTCGTCCGCGTCCAGGCTGAAGATCCAATCGCCTGTCGCCTGTTCGAGGAGCTGCTGCTTTGCGGCTCCGAATCCGGTAAACTCAAATTCGACCACCCTCGCCCCCAGGCTTCTGGCGAGTTCGACGGTGCCATCGGTGGAACCGGCGTCGCCCACAAGGATCTCGTCCGCCCAGCGCACCGATTGTATACAATCGCGCAGCCGACGCTCCTCATTGAGTGCAAGAATGATAACACTCAGCATGGCCTTCTCCGGGGTCGAATCGGTTCTGTTAACCTTAAACCAGGTAAACCAGGGACAGACGGTAGTTTTCTTGTTGTCACCTCAGGCCTGAAACTGCCGTTTGCATAAATGCATGAGTAGAAGATGCCACCTTCGGCGCGGGAGCGGAGCGTGTTCCGAGGTTCAGTGGAAATGTACATCCGCCTTTTCCGGTTGATGGAAGTTAGGCCGCCTCCAGACAGGTGTCAACGGCTGTAATGGTCAGCCGCTGTTTTTCTGCTTCGATCTTTTTCACTGCGTCGATCCGGCCCGGTGATTCATTGTCACTCCCTGTTCGCGCCAAATGGACGGCGCGAATCTTGGGCAATGGCAAAGTAACACTGCCGTGGTTCTTTCGTGAAATATCCGGCGTGAATGAGCTGCTTCGTCCGTCCGTCCCGTCGCTCGAAACACTCCTCTGCTCCCCGGAAATAGAGTGGTTCTTGCAAAGAATTTAACATACTAAGATTCTTAAGTACTTGTTTATTCTGGATTCCTGCTTTCGCAGGAATGACATCATGGGACATTTCATTCGTCCGTCCCGTCGCTCGAAACACTCCTCTGCTCCCCGGAAATAGCCGACCGTCAGGCATTCTACATCCGGATGTTGTACCTTAAAAAGTTGGTTGGTTGCTTGCGGCGTTTCTTACCCTGGAGGTTTTCATGCAGCGCTACCGTCTGCCTGTCCTTGCGCTCTGTCTGTTCCTGTTTGCCGGCTTCACTTACGCTCAACCCTGGCTGCAGAAATACTACGAAACCGATGTCCATCCCACGTATGATCAACAGCTTGACGCCTTCTATGACTATTTCGGCGACACCATCGGCGGCAAGGGCTCCGGCTGGAAGCAGTTCAAGCGGCTGGAGTGGTTCATGGAAGACCGTGTCAATGAGAATGGCTACATGAACAGCCGCGGTCTCGTGGAGGGGTGGCGCGAGTGGGAGAAGACCTTCGGCCCGCGCAATTACCATCCGGACGAGCTCGACGAGTCCGCCTGGACCAGCATCGGCCCGAACCTGACCCAGGACAGCTACGTGGGCGGTCTGGGACGGCTCAACGAAGTCGCGTTTCACCCGTCCAACCCCAACATCATCTATGTCGGAGCAGCCTCCGGCGGAGTCTGGCGCACCCTCAACCACGGCCAGACCTGGACCCACCTGACCGAGGAACTGCCCCTGCTGGGCGTCGCGGAAATTGTGATCGATTTCGAGGATCCCAGCATCGTCTACCTGGCGTCAGGCGACCGCGACGCGTCGGACACCTACTCCCTCGGCGTGTTGAAATCCCTTGACGGCGGCCTGACCTGGAACGAAACCGGACTCTCCTACGACGTCGGTGACTTCGGCATGGTTACCGGCCTGCAGATGAGCGCCGAGGACCCGGAACTGTTGATCGCCACGACCAATGCCGGGATTCACCGCAGCGACGACGGCGGCGACACCTGGACGCTGGAAGAGAGCGGAACCGGTTACAAGGAGATTGACGCTCACCCGACCGACGGCGATGTGTTCCTCGCCTGCCGGACCAGCGGGGGGATTTACCGCACCACCGACGGCGGCCTGAATTGGACCGAGCTGACCGACGGGCTCCCCGGCGGCGGCTTCAGCCGCATCACCCTCGACTATTCCGAAGCTGATACAGACGTGATCTACGCCCTCTACTCCACCGGCAGCACGTTTCTCGCGGTGTACTACAGCGACGACGGCGGCGATTCCTGGGAACAGCGAGCCAACAACCCGAACCTCCTGGGGTACAACTACGAGGGCGATGATAACGGCGGGCAGGCGTGGTACGACCTCACCATCGCCGCCGATCCCAATGACGCCAACACCGTCTACACCGGCGGGATCAACATCTGGAAATCCTCCGACGCCGCGTTCACCTTCGACATCAGCTCGCACTGGTGGGGGGACCGGACGGCGTATGTCCACGCCGACCAGCACTGCCTGGACACCAACGGCGACAACGTGTACGCCGGCCACGACGGCGGCATTGACTATACCAGCAACGGCGGTTCGACCTGGAACGACATCACCGACGGCTTGGTGATTACCCAGTCCTACCGAATGGGCCTGTTCGCCGGCGGCGAAGCGCCCACCCATACCCTGATCGGCAACCAGGACAACGGCACCAACATGAAGCGCTACGGGGAATGGACCAGCGAGCTGGGGGGCGACGGCATGGAATGCGCGGTCCACCCGACCAACCCCGACACCATGTACGGCGAGATTTATTTCGGCAACATGTCGCGGACCTTCAACGGCGGCCAGAACTGGGCCGGATGCAACAACGGCGCGGGCGACGGCGGCCCCTGGGTTACTGCTTTCGTGATCGATCCGGATAATCCCTCGACCCTGTACAAGGCTACACGCCGGATCTACAAAACCACCAACAACGCATCCAGCTGGGAAGACGTCAGCGGCCACCTTGACGGCAACTACCTCTATTCTCTCGCCCTGGCTCCGTCCAACACCAGCGTGGTCTACACCTGCGGCAGCGGCGGCAACCTGTTCGTCTCGGAAGACGCCGGCGAGACCTGGGAGACCCGCAGCACCCCGCGCAACAACGTTTCATACCTCGCTGTGGATCCCACGGATCCGGAAACCGTGTACGCCACTGTTAGCGGGTGGGACGCCGGGCAGAAAGTCTACCGCAGCACCAACGGCGGCGACACCTGGACCAACATCAGCGGCGAGATCCCCAACCTGCCGGCCCTGTGCATCGCAGTGCATCCGGACAACCCGGACCATCTCTACGTGGGCATGGAAATCGGCGTGGTGTTCTCCCCGGACGGCGGCGACACCTGGGAAGACTGGTCCGACGGCCTGCCGAACACCATCGTGAAGGAGTTGGAAATCCACCAACCGTCGAATACCGTGGTCTGCTGCACCTACGGCCGCGGGATGTGGCAGTCGCCCGCCGAGATTCCAGGCGCCGACCCGACCCTGCAAGTCCTTGCGCCCAACGGCGGGGAAGAGTACACCCAGGAAGCTGAAGTGGAGATTCGCTGGGGCGGGGTGTCTATTACCGGCAACGTGATGCTGGAAGTCAACTATGACTACCCCGACGGCGCCTGGGAGACCATTGTCGCGTCCACCGAGGATGACGGCAGCTACCTGTGGACCATTGACGGCGACATTACCGACAACGCCCGTGTCCGTGTGAGCACTCTCAGCATGGACCCGGAAGTGAGCGATGTGTCCAACGCCTCGTTCGCCATCGTTGCCCCGTCGCTGACCGTAGTGCAGCCCAACGGCGGCGAGACCTGGTACATCGGCTTCCCGCACGACATCCTGTGGGATTCCAACGGGATCGTGGGAAGCGTGGATATCGAGCTGCGCCGGTCCGCCGCCGATCCCTGGGAGACGCTGTTCGACGACGTGGAGAACAGCGGCGTGGTGAGCTGGACCCCGGAAGGCGACGTCACCGACGAGGCGCTGCTGAGGATTCGTGCGACGGAAATGAACCCCATCATCTCCGACCAAAGCAACACCACGTTCAGTCTGGCCAATCCGGAACTGGCGATCATTCAGCCCAACGGCGGCGAGACCTGGCACATGGGCGTGACCTACGCCATCCTGTTTATGGACAACCTGCCGGAAGACATCGCGATCCAGCTCCTGCGCGGCGGCGAACCGGAACACATGATCGTCGGCTCCGCGCCCAGCGAGTTTTCCTACGAATGGACCATCCCGAACGATTTCGAGACGGGCGACGCATTTACAATAAAGGTTCGCAGCACGCTGCATCCCGACATTTCCAGCGAGAGCGCCGCCCCGTTTACCATTGACCTGGTGGAGCCGGAGTTGGTGGAGCCGTTGGACGGGGAAGTGCTGACCGAACAACCGGTCCACCTCGAATGGACTCAGAGCCTTGGTGCGGCGAACTACACGCTTCAGGTGGCGCTGGATTCCCTGTTCGAGAACCTTTTCATCAACGCGACCGTGAACCAGTACGATGTGGATATTCAGAACCTGACCGAGGGATCGACCTACTATTGGCGTGTGAAGAGCAACAATGCAGTGGGCTCGTCCAGCGCCTGGTCGGAGGAGTGGAGCTTCCTCACCGGCCTCGGCGTGGCGGAACACCAGTTCGTCGGGGTGCCGGAGGAGTACCGTCTGGCGGCGGCTTATCCGAACCCGTTCAACCCGACCTGTACGGTGGTGATTGCCTTGCCCGAGCGGGCGCGGATGAAGGTGCAGGTGTTCAACATCCGTGGCGAACGCGTGAAAACGCTGGCGTCCGGCCCCTTCCCGCCGGGGTATCACCAGTTCGAGTTCGATGCGGCCAACCTGTCCAGCGGAACGTACTTCGTGCGGGCTACGGTGCAGAACAAGTTGAACGAGATGAAGACCATCCAGTTGATTCGGTAGCGAGGGTAGTGTAGAGATGAATCCCGGCAGGGATTTGCTGAAGAAAATGGGACTGCTACACTTTTCCGCTGGTGGACGTATTGTTGCCGGTGATAACAGATAATAACATTCATTTCAGCGATGATGGTTGCGAGTATAAAGCGGAAAAGGTAGCTGTACCAATTTTCTGGGGGTAGCTATGTGGCCCCTGTCTAACAAGTGAAAAAAGTAAAGAAAGTGAAAAAAGTGAAAAAAGGAACAGATATAAGAAGTAGTTTATAGTGCGTGAAAAAGTGGTACAGTTACCTTTTGTACTTCGTAGAGGCGGCATGGCCCGATTTGCAGTTCGCTGAAAGAAGACTCTCCGCTTCTGTCTGCAAGGAATGACACTGGTTTCCTGTTCGTGTGCCGGGAATAAGCAAGTCGGGTAGAGAAGGTGGCATGGCCCGATTTGCAGTTCGCTGAAAGAAGACTCTCCGCTTCTGTCTGCAAG
>CAZYOC010000055.1:19474-19557 GCA_964648415.1 uncultured bacterium
GAATGACACTGGTTTCCTGTTCGTGTGACGGGAATAAGCAAGTCGGGAAGAGGGGTGATACGATCATGTGACAATCCCGACTT
>CAZYOC010000056.1:0-12746 GCA_964648415.1 uncultured bacterium
ACGCCGGCAACATCTGTGCATCTCTGTGAGAGCAAGTCGGGAAACGGCTCGTCACATGCAAAGATCAAGCTACCCCAGCTTCTTCCCGACTTGCTTTACAGGCGACTCGAGACTGTGCGCCGGCAGCGTACATCGGCGGCATTCTCAAGTGCTTGACATGTAGCGACTCAGCAAATCGGGCCATGCGAGTGAGTTTGTGTTCTCCCCGACTTGCTTTACCGGCGACTCGAGACTGTGCGCCAGAATCGTACATCGCCGGCATTCTCAAGTGCTAAACTTGTGACTACCCAGCAAATCGGGCCATGCGACCGATATCTAAAGAATGAATGCGTTGCGCTTCAGAGAAAGGGATCAACATAACGCAATGCAGAAAGGGAGAAAAAATGCCACCAGTTCTGCTGTTCCCTTCATCGTGGGGGGCCGAATGCCGGGACAGCTTTTCCTGATGGCATACTCAACGTACATCGAAACGGAGCTTGCGGCAAGCCGAGTTAGGAAGCCCAAACGAACTCCAGAGGCAAAAGACAGGACCGGCTGCCTACCGGTCCTGTCAGCGAGTTGATCTGGTGAAACGCAGGAGTGATTACTTCCAGCGGAAATCCACTTCCCCCAGACCCACATTCAGGTCGATCTCGATATGGTTCGACTTGGAATCGTAGCCTTCGCTCTCGTAGACATCCTTGCGGACCTCATCGAAATCATCCATATCCACACCCGCGAGGAAACTCTTTTTGTAGTAGATCCTGACTCCCACATCATGCGGGAGCAACACTTCCACATCGCCGACACCGACACTGATCTCGACCTCCGCCTCTCCCTCGAAGCCGCGGAAATCCAGAACGCCGCTGCCCACGCCACCGTCGTACGAAAGCCGGTCAAAACGCAGGTAGCCGAGGTATTCGGTCTCCACTTCCGACACACCGGCGGCGAGCTTCACCTCCTGTGCGCGAAGCGAATTGGGCGCAGACAGGACCACCTTGGTCTCCGCGACACCGGTTTCAATTTCCAGCCGCTCAATTTGAAGGTTCGTGAGGTCCAATTCACTCTCGCACACGCCAAACTCGGCGCGAATCTGCAAGACGGTTTCCGTATTCAGAAGGATGTCGTATTCATCATCGACGTTCTTGGAGCCGAAGCCGCGACGCTTTTTACGGTCTTTGGTCTCGATGCGGACATAGGCCTTGTCGCCGTCACGCTCCACATCGAGAATCGGCTCGGTGTACTCCGGATCGTAGTACGCTTTCAGACTGGCGAGGTCATCCCCGGAGCCGGCGGCGAGGGTAATCTCAGCCAGACCCATCTCCACCTGAATCTCGGCGAATTGAATGTCGCCTTTGCTTTCGCTGAAGGTTCTGGTCTCGTAATCACCGCCCCAGGCGGCGTCGGTCAGGCTGAACCCGAGCAGCAGCAGGACGATGGATATCCTGGACATGGTCTTCTTCATGGTCTTTTCTCCCGTCGCCGTCAATCGTAGACGTTGCCGGGCCGTACCGGCCCCGGTCCGTTCAGGTATGGGACGGGCGTCAGGCAGGGTGGGTTACAACGGCGAGAGGCGTTCAGAGGCGAGAGGCGTTCAGAGGCGAAACCCGACACTGAAAGTGTCGGGCTGAATTGCTCACCAGTCCCATTTTGAATCGGAGCCGTCGTCGGGGATCATCAGGTCGGGTGTCCAGGGGTCGCCGAGCCGGTAGGTCGCCAGCTTGCCGTCCACCGTACCCACCGGAATCTCACTCTTCATCAGCACCGGCAGCCGGTTTTCATCGTCGGTCAGCCAGATCCAGAGCCGCCCTTTGGCCTTGAACAAGCCTTCCGACTCGACAATCGGCTCGATCTTCCAGCAGGTGAAGGTCCCGGCCGGAACCTCCACTTCTTCGCGGCCATAGACAACGATCTTGAGAGGGTATTGCTTTTCGATGTCATGCACCGGCAGATGCAGGTCGACCCCCGCCGCCAGCGGCTGACAGCGCACCCAGTACAGGCCGGAAATAATATTGTGGCTGAAGGGCTCGAACTCGGACATGCCCTTGGGGCCATACTCGTTGGACAGCGACACCCAGGCGGTATTGTTGTTGTAGTCGCAGAACTTCACGCTGTGGTAGCTGCCTTCGTGGACGTTGCGCTCGTAGCGGGTGGAATAGAGGCCGTCCATCGCGAACCAGGCCTCGACCACATCGCGCACTTTGTATACCCAGTCGATGGTCGAGGTGCTGCGCACCCGGCTGCGGAAGTGATACGACGGGACCAGCGTACTGCTGTCCACGCTCAGAATGCTCATCTCGCTGTACCCGGCGCGCACGAAGGAGAAGTCCATGTGATACCGCAACCTCTCGCCCACTCCAAAAGGCAGCCTTGCCGGAGCGGGCGAAAACTCCACTCCTTCCGGGATGGAGTCGAGGGGCTCGGCGAAGTAATTCAGGCTCCAGTCTTTACGCTCAAGAGGTACGGCGGGCGCCTGTGTCCGGTTCGAGGAGCCTGAGACATCCATGTCCTTAAGCTGCGATGTGTCCGGCGTACCGGTCTGAGCACCAAGGGTGTCCGGCTCCCGGGAGAGACTCGTGGTCAGCAGCAGGCCCAGCAGCAAACCCGGGACGGTCATGGCAAGCAGTATCTTCTTCAAGGTTCGGCTCATTTGACACGCTCCCAGGTGGTGCCTTCCGGCCCGTCCTTCAACTGAATGCCCAGCTCGGCGAGCTCATCACGCACCTGATCTGCTCGCGCCCACTCCTTGTCCGCTCGCGCCTGCCGGCGTTCCTCGATCTTTTCCTTGATCCAGCTCTCATCGAAATCCGTGGCCGAGTGGATCTCATCGTCCAGCGGCGTCAACAAGCCGAGGGCGTGGTCCCACTTGTCCCACAGGCCCTCGAGCTTGGCGCGGTCGCTACTGGTGGCCAGGTTCTCCGACGCCAGGGAGTTGACCACCCGCACCAGCGAGAACACCGCCGCGAGCGCCTGGCTGACGTTGAGATCGTCATCCATCGCCGCCTGGAAGGTCGCCTCCGCCCTGTCGATGGCGTCGCCTACCTCGAACGACGGTTCGCCGTCGCCGTAGTGCTCCCAACTCGCCTTGAACTCGTCGAGCCGTTGCAGGGATTTCCGCGCCCCTTTCAACCCGTCCAGGGTGAAATTGAGACGGCTGCGGTAATGCGTGCCCGCCAGCATGTACCGGATTTCACGGGCGTAATAGCCCTGTTCGATCAGGTCGCGCAGGGTGAAAAAGTTCCCCAGCGACTTGCTCATCTTCTTATTCTCGACGATGAGGTACTCGCAGTGCATCCACCGGTGGGCGAACTCCGCCCCGGTGGCGCAACGGCTCTGCGCGATCTCGTTCTCGTGATGCGGGAAGATGTTGTCCACCCCGCCGGTATGGATGTCGAACTCGTCGCCCAGGTATTCACGCGACATGGCGGAACATTCGATGTGCCATCCGGGCCGTCCCTTACCCAGGGAGGTCTCCCAGTACACGTCACCGTCCTCCTCGTCCCAGACCTTCCACAGGGCGAAGTCGCGGACGTCATCCTTGGACTCGTACTCGTCGTTGCTGACCCGTTCGCCAACGCGCAGATCCTCGAGCCGTTTGCCGGACAGCAGGCCGTATTCGGGGTAGGACGTGACCTTGAAATAGATGGAGCCGTCTTCGGCGCGGTAGGCGTGATCTTTTTCCAGCAGCGACTCGATCAGCTCCACCATTTCATCGACATGCCCGGTCGCGCGCGGGTATTCATGCGCCCGCAGGATGTTCAGCCGGTCCAGGTCCTCGAAGAACGCCGCCGTGTAGGCTTTGGTATAGTCCTCCAGTGACCGCTTCTGCTCGTGCGACTTGCGGATCGTCTTGTCGTCCACATCGGTGATGTTCATGATCTGGGTGACATCAAAGCCTCGCACTTCCAGCCACCGCCGCAGGATGTCGGCGAAGACATACGCCCGGAAGTTGCCGATGTGGGCGAAATCATGGACCGTGGGGCCGCAGTTGTACATGCGGACATGGCCCGGGTCGATCGGTTCGAAGGGGAGTTTCTGACGCTTGCGTGTATCGAAGAATTGGATGGCCATCGTATCTACTCGGTGCTTTCGTCGCTGTTGAGGTATCGTTTGTGTCGAACACTCCAATACTTTTCAAAGTAATCAATCGCGTTGAGCAGGATCAATCCTGCCGCGATGGGTGGCATCCAGGGGAGGACACGGCTCAACCAACCGGGAAGCCAGTACGCCAGCAGATAGAATAACAGGGTTGCGCCCAGGAAAAACGTTACGGATTTCCCCGACCAGCTACTCGTAAACAGGTGTTTGTCTTCATTGAGTACACGAATGGCCAGCGTAAGGATAGTCAGATCCCGCACCAGGATCAGGCCCATGAGCCAGACGGGCAACGTGGGCTCCCGCTGGCTGAAGGTCAGGGCGAAGGCGATCAGGAAGACGATCAGTTTGTCGATGACCGGGTCGAGGATCTTGCCCAGGTCGCTGATCATGTTGAGGGTGCGAGCCGCCAGGCCGTCGAGCACGTCCGACAGCAGCGCCACCCCCACGAGCGCCGCCGCGATCAGATCGTTCTGCGGGGTGCTGTGGAACAGGATGAGATAGACCGCGGGCAGGGCGAACAACATCCGCGACAGCGAGAGCAGGTTGGGCAGGAGGAGCACGTCCTTGGCGCGGACTCCCTTGTAATGGGTCCGCGCCCGTTTTTCCGCCTGTGAAATCCGGCGGCGCTCTTCGCGTGAAAGTTTTTCGCCCATCAGTCCGTCAAGGTGAATGAAGGATAATCCCGTTGAAACCGGGCCTTGTGATACATCCGCGCGACCAGGTAGCAGGCCGCCATCCAAAGGAAATAATACGGGTACCACCTCATGGCGACGAGCACCGACAGCAGCAGGACCGATCCCTTGACCGCCGCCAACACCGCCCTTGTCCGGCCTTTGATCGCCGCCCAGATGAACAGCGGCAGCGACAGCCCCGCGCTGACCACAAGCAGAGTCTCGCCTCCCCGCCATGCGAAAAACAACCCGGCGAGCAGCAGCAACAACGCGACTCGAGCGGCATTACCCGCGCCAAGCCATACCGCCAGCGTCTTTTTGTCCGCCGCCCTGTCCCCTGCTGCATCGGGGATACCGGTTAAGATACCCACGGCAGCGAAAGCACAGCCATATCCCGCCGCGTTCCACCACTCAAAGCTCGCCGGTTGCCGAAACCAGGCGCCCAGCAGCCACAGCCCCGCCCCGGCGATGGCTGTGGTCAGAATCCCTGGGATCGGCTGGTCCTTCCAGGCTCGCCCGCCCAGGTTATACAGCAGCGCAGTGATCAGCACCAGACACGCTGCCACTCCCAACGGCAACCAGGCCCCAGCAGCCGCCAGCCCCGCAACGCCAAGGATGTACAAACCAATCAGGATCCGAAGTGCAATATCGCGAGTCAGCACACCCGCGCGGAGGTAGGGAAGTTTTTCGTTGGCGGCGTCGGATTGCTCATCATTGAGTTGGTTGTGCAGGTAGACGGCTCCCATGAAGGCGGAGAGACCGATGCCCACCGCCCAGCGGCGCCCGCCGGGAACGGCGAAGACCCCCTGCGCTTTCATCCCCGCCAGGATCAGAGTCCAGACGGGAAACCACAGAGTCGGGCGTAGTGCGAAAAAGGTGTCGGGAACCAGCCAGCGCCGGGACCGGGAGGTCTCCATGACCGGGATCAGTGCTCGTGGCGTTGTTTGCCGTTTTCCAGCTCCGGCTCGATGGAAACCGGGTATTCGCCGGTGAAGCACGCGGTGCAGTAGCCTTGCCGGGCGCTCCGGGGAACACTCGCCAGCAGGCTCTCCACGGTCAGATACCCCAGGGTCTCCACGTTGATGGTCGTTCGGATGTCCTCCACCGATCGTTGGTGAGCAATCAGTTCCTCACGCGTCGGGAAGTCCATGCCGTAATAACAGGGAAAGCGAATCGGCGGCGACGAGACACGCACATGCACCTCTTTGGCCCCGTGCTGCCGCAGCAGGTCGGCCAGCTTGCGCAGGGTGGTTCCGCGCACGATGCTGTCCTCCACCACCACCACGCGTTTATCCTTCAGCACTCCACCGACCGCGTTGAACTTCAGCTTCACGCCCATCTCCCGCATGGCGGGAGTCGGCTGGATAAACGTCCGGCCCACATAGTGGTTGCGAATCAGCCCCAGCTCAAACCGCAGGCCGCTCTCCAGGCTGTAGCCCAGCGCGGCGGTGTTGGAGCTGTCGGGTACGGAGATCACGATATCCGCATCCGCCGGATGATCGTGAAAAAGCTGTTTGCCCATCTTCCGGCGGCTCTTGTCCACGTATTCGCCGAAGATGCGACTGTCCGGCCGTGAGAAGTAAATCAGCTCAAAGATACAGTGATGGCTTTGAAGCTTTTCGGCGAAGCGGATCCCACGCCAGCCGTCCTTGTCGGCGATGACAATCTCGCCCGGCTCCACATCGCGCACATAGTCATAGCCCAACAGATCCAGCGCACAGGATTCGGAGGCGAACACCACCGAGCCGTTCCTCTCGCCGATGCAGAGCGGACGGAAGCCGTGAGGATCCCGGATGGCGAAAGCGGCGTCCCGCGTCAACATGACCATGGAGTAGGCGCCATGCACCTGTTTGATGGCTTCGATCAGCTTGTTGGTGTAGCCGTCGGCGTGGGAATGCGCCATCAGGTGAATCAGGATTTCGCTGTCTGTCGTGCTCTGGAAGATGGCGCCGTGTTCCTGGAGTTGCTCCCGGATCGGGCCGGTATTGACCAGGTTCCCGTTGTGCGCCAGCGCGACAGGGCCGTCCTTCAGGATGACGGAAAACGGCTGGATGTTGAAATGACTGGATGATCCCGTAGTAGAGTAGCGGGTATGCCCGATGGCGGCATGACCGTTCAACTCATGCAGTTTCTCGGGCGTATCGAAGACCGTCGTGAGCACCCCCATGCCCAGGCGGTGCCGGAAGTTTACGCCGTCGGTCGACACGATCCCGGCGGATTCCTGGCCGCGATGCTGCAATGAATACAACCCGTGGAACACCATCTCGGCGGCGTTGTCGTTGCCCCACACCGCCATGACGCCGCAATACTCCTTCAGTTGCTCGGCACTCATATGTACTCGTTGTACTCCATGCTTTGGTCACTTTTCTTACGGTACCATGGCGAGGCGCGCACCATCAACTCGGCGATCTGTTCGCACAGGAATTCCGTAATGTCCTCGAAGTTCGACTCCACCCCACGCTGCAGGTTCAGCCGAAGCACGTTCCGCAAGTTAATAAACACCGACCGCTTGGTTGCATCAATAGCGACCTTGAGAGCCCCGAAATGCTGCAATTGTTTGATCGCCATATGCTCTACGTTAATATCGCCCACACCGCCGGCCTCCCGGTACATCTGCTGCAGGTTCGCCTCCGACAGATGCACCATGGCGCGATCCGGAGCGAACAGCCTGCTGGAGTACTCAGGCTTGACCAGAATGGCGTCCATCAACAAACCGGCGTCCTCCGACAGCTCGACATCCGGCAACTTGCCGACATGAGCTGTCAACCCGGTGGGCAATCCCTCTTTTGTCTGGAGAAAGCACAGGAATCCCTGAAAGAGGTTCAGGTCCGGCAGAACCAGCGTAGGCGTCAGCATATCGCTGTCCCTCAGGTCCACCAAGCCCACATGGGACAACTGCTCGAGAATCGGTTTGATGGGAATGGACAACGGCGCCAGGGTTTTTCCGATCTCCTCGATCAAGGGGACCAGAGGTGTCTTCAGCAGGTTCTCCTGTTCGCCGGCCGTGTTGTAACTGGTCATCAGGGCATACAATGCGGAGCAGCGGGCATACAGGCGGGTGCGAGTCGTCGCAAAGCGTGCGCAGGTGGGCCGTGCTTGTTCAAACCTGTAGGACAGCCAGGTGCGGACAGGTTCACCAGCCTGCTCTAACAGAGCTTCCTTCTCGCTGACGCGAACCGCCTGCACGGTGCAGTCGGACAACGCCACTGCTTCGTAAGGAGTGCGGTTCTTCAGGAAGGCCCGTTCAGCGTAGATCAAATCACCGGGCGACAGCACACCAACGATGCTCGAGGCTGACGCTTCCCGCTTGCGCAGAAAAACCGCACCATCCAGGATCAGGTAGAATACCGGATGCGCCTCCTGCTCATCCGGAAACACCTTGCCTTCCGCATACACTTCGGTTGTGGCTTCCATGCCAGCCCCTCGACGACAGAGTCGCCTATTCGATGATCAATGGTTCCCGGGAACGCTCCTTCTCAATCTCCGCCAGGATGTCCTCGTATCCGCTCCGCCCCATCAGGGCATACGACGCCACTTTGCCGGCTTCCACCCCCGGTTGATCCAGCGGGTTGACCTCATACAAGCCGCCTGCTGTAATCGTCGCCGCTTCCAGAAGGTACAGCAACTCACCCACTGTTTCCGGCGAAATGTCATCCAGCTTGATCGCCATGTTGGGACGTTGTGCGGCGGTCAGCGCGTGCTGAGTCGCTTCCGCTTCCGACAGCATCAAGCGGGACATGGATTTCTCCGCCAGGTACTGGGAACTCTCCGTATCCTCGTGATGACGACCGATGGTCACATCCTGACGGAATTCTTTTGGCAGGATGAAGGTGAAGGTCTTATCGTACGGCCCCTCCACATAGAGCTGCATCTGGCTGTGTTGATCCGTGGCGCCCAGCGCAGCAACCGGGGTCGGGCCGCAATGCACTGTCTTGTTCCCCAGGTCGAGCTTCTTGCCCAGCGATTCCGCCCAGAGCTGCTTGAACCAGTCGGCAGTGGGCTTAAGAGCATTGGCGTAGGGCATCATCACATGAATGCCCTTGCCGCGTTTCGTGTGCGCCAGGTATTGCAGCAGCGCGTAGGCGGCAGAGGGATTGGCCAGCAGATCGCGGTTGAAGATGCGTTCGCGCTGGTCTGCGGCGCCGTCCAACACCCGCATGATGTCGATGCCGACCAGCGCCGCCGGCAGCAATCCCACCGCGGTGAGCACGGAATACCTTCCTCCCACGCCCGGCGGAATCGAGAAGGTCGTAATGCCTTCCCCCCGTGCGATCTGACGAAGTTGGCCTTTCGAAGGATCTGTCGTGAACACCAGGTGCGAGCTGTACTCGTCTTTCAGACGTTCTTTCAGCGGCGTCAGGATCGAGAAATACGTCGCGATGGTTTCCGCCGTGCGGCCGGACTTGGTGATCACGTTGTACAGCGTCTCTTCCGGCGGACAGACATCCATCACCGCGCTCAGCAGCTCCGGATCGGCGTTGTCCGGCACGAATAAACGCAGGCCGTCACGCTGGTCATCGGGCAGATGGTTCCAGTAATGCGGCTTCAACGCCGACTGGAGAGCCACCCCCCCGCTGGAGCTGCCGCCGATGCCGAGCACGACCACGTTGCGGAACCGGCTCTTTGCCTTATCCGCAAATTCCAAGATTCGTTCCGCACTTTCCCGGTCATCCGGCAGATTCAGAAACTTGAGTTCGCCCGAACTGCGGCGCGCCTCCAGCCCCTGCAGGATCGCCTCGACCTTAGGCCAGGCTTCCTCAATGGCGTCGCGGGAGACGCCGTGATCGACGCCCACCACGTCCGACAACATCCGGGTGATGTCCAGTTGCAATCGCTGCCCCATACGGGCCTCTCGTTATCTCGGGCCGAACCGAGGTTCAGCGTCTCAATCGTTTGCCAGCGCCCGGACCGTGGTCCCCACTCCCAGGCCCAGGATCTTCGCGGCGTCGCCGCCGTTGATCACCACTTCCACCGTCTGCTTGCTGCCGATCAGACACACCGTCTCGCCCGGGTTGCCCTCACTGAACGTGCCGACAAACCTCGGCCGGAACCCGGCGATCTGCACGGTATGGTTCTCCAATGCTTCCGGCGGCAGATTGGTGATCAAGTTGCCGAACCGGTCCACCAGCATCACGCGGCCATTGTACCCGGCCGGCTCCTCCTCCGGATGCACCAGCGACAACTTCTGCCACTCCTCCGTCACCGGCCCCACCTCGCTCAATGGCATGCCGGTGGCCAGTTTCGCCGCCACAGGACTGAAGATGTCTCGCCCGTGGAAGGTCTTCGAGATCGGTTTGTAGAAGAGATCCTCGTTGGTCACCTTTCGGATCTCATGCACCGGCCCCATTTCCAGCAACGGGTGCAGCAGACCGTTGTTCGGCGCCAGGAAATACTGGTCCCCGATCTGAGCCGCCAGCACTTCTCGATGCGTCCCCACACCCGGATCCACCACCGCCACATGCACCGTACCCGCCGGGAACTGGGCGTGATCATGAAGCAGCAGAAACGCCGCCGCGTGGATCTCGCCCGGCACCAGGTTGTGGCACAGGTTGACAATCTTCACATCCGGGCTGACCCGGTAAATGGCGCCGTGAAGCAACCCCACGTAATCATCTGTAAGACCGAAATCGGTGGTGAAGGTTACGATTCCGCTCGGCTTCATGGTTAAAACTCCACGCTGGGCGCTTGCGCCGCTTCCTGGGGCGCTTCAAAGAACTCACGTTTCTCGAACCCGAACATGCTCGCGAACATCGCGCCGGGGAACTGGCGGATCTTGCGGTTGTACTGCTTGACCGCTTCATTGTAGCGGTTACGCGCCACGTTGATCCGGTTCTCCGTACCCGCCAGCTCGTCTTGCAGGGCGGTGAAGTTCTGGCTGGCCTTCAGGTCGGGATAGGCTTCCACGACCACCATCAGGCGGGACAATGCCGAGCTGAGTTCGTTCTGTGCGGCCATCTGCTGCGGGACCGAGTTCGCGCCGCTGGCCTTCGCGCGCGCTTCCGTAACCGCCGTCAGCACGCCTTCTTCATGCTCCGCATACCCCTTCACCGTGTTCACCAGGTTGGGGATCAGGTCCATGCGGCGCTGGTAAGCGCTCTGCACATTCGCCCAGGCGTTGGAGACTTCTTCGTCAAAAGCGATGATCGCGTTGTAGTTGCCAAACACCCAGCCGCCGATCATGAAAATGAGGACGACGACAACCGCGATGATGATCCAGATTTTTTTCAAGGTCAGCCCCTCCCGAAAGACAATCAGAAACTACACTTTTTTTCGTCCCTGCCCAATCGAAACCACGATGAAAATCAATTTCCCAGCTGATCCGCATAGCGAGCCAGCGCGTCCACCTGCTTCAACGTGTCGAGTAATACCTCCCAGGCGGCGTTGCGGTTCAGGGCTTTTCGCTCCCGCCGCATCTCCTCGAGACGACGGAAGACCGCTCCATCCACCCCGGCGAGGTCCGCGCCCGCCTGCAACACGTCCTTCTTGGCGCGCGGAACCTCCTTGTCCGCAATCACCAGCAGCGCCTGAAACACCGCCACCCAGGTGGGCACACTCATCGCCAGCAGGTTACGCATGTCCGAGGTGTTGCCGCCCCGTTCCAGCGCCGCCTGCCGAAGCTGCACCCACTTGCCTTTCACCTCGCGCTCCGCCTGGATCCGGAGATGCTCCTTCTCGAAGTCAAGCTCCGCCAGCAAATCCTCGCCGAACAGGGGCTCGTGGAACAGCTTCATGTCCAGAAATTCAATGGGATAGACATCCGCTGTGCTGCGAATGTAGCTCTCGGTCATCACCAACGGGATGGCGAAGCCTTTCTTGAACCAGCGGCCCGCGATGTTCGCGGCGTCCGGCCAGCGATCGTACTTGTCGCCGGCGGTGACTTGCAACATCAGGTTGATGTCGCTGGTCTTTTCCGAATACTCGCCCCGCGCTGCAGAACCGTACAGGTACACCGCCTCCAGGTTGTCATCCCAGAACTCGGTCCAGACTTGCACCGCCGTATCAATCTTTGTCTTCAGTTTATCATCCATGCTCTAGAATCCTCCTCGTCCTGCGCCGCCGCCGCCGAAGCCGCCGCCGCCAAATCCACCGAATCCACCCCCGAAGCTGCCGCCACCGCCGCCACCCCAGCCGCCGCGACGTCCGCCGCCGAGCATCGAGCCCAGCAGCATCCCGAACAGCATGCTGCGTCCAAACGGCGACCGCATCATCACCAGAAAGATGATGAACATGACAATCAGGCCGATCACCTTGGTCCAGAGCGGCTCTTCCTCGAGCTGCATCTGCCGTGGAGCGGGTGCGCCGGTCAACTGCACATCGGGCTCGACAATCTTGACGATGGTCGCTACGGTCGCCGCAAACGATTCCACCATCTTGCCCTGTTGGATCAGGGGAATCGTCACCTGGTCGAGGATACGACCGGCCTTCGCGTCGTTAATGTCACCCTCTAACCCGTAGCCCGTAGCCAGGTATATATTACGAGGTTGCGTCGTCTTGAAAAGCAGCAGCGCGCCGCGATCTTGGCCCTTGCGCCCTACTCCCCAGTGATGCCCCAGCTCCACTGCGTAGGCCGACACCGCCTGGCCCTCGGGAATCTCCTCCATCGTCACGATAGAGACCTGGATGCTGGCCTTGCGGCTGGCTTCCAGGCAGATGCCCTCCAGTTGGCGACGCTGCCCGGGATTCAGCACTCCGGCGTAGTCGTTCACCAGCCCCAGTTTCTCGGGATACTGTTGAGCGCCCGCCAGAGAAGCGACCAGGAACACCCCAAGAATGACTGCGACGACTGTTCGCATCGTTATCTGTCGACTGTGTGAGATCACTCAGTCTCCTTTTGGTTTACACGTCCACGCTATTTGCCCCGGGCAGCTTGATGTGATAGGATTTCCTGCTTATCTGACAGAGCTATGAATGAAGTTTTATGCTCCCAATCGTCTGCCTGAGCGCTGCCCGGGTCTAAACAAAATGGTGGCGAACGTTTGGCACCTTAGTATAAACCCG
>CAZYOC010000056.1:12846-19541 GCA_964648415.1 uncultured bacterium
CTGCCCGGGTCTAAACAAAATGGTGGCGAACGTTTGGCACCTTAGTATAAACCCGCAGCTATTTGCCCCGGGCAGCTTGATGTGATAGGATTTCCTGCTTATCTGACAGAGCTATGAATGAAGTTTTATGCTCCCAATCGTCTGCCTGAGCGCTGCCCGGGTCTAAACAAAATGGTGGCGAACGTTTGGCACCTTAGTATAAACCCGGGCAGCGCATAGTGCATCTCCCCAACGAGACCGGATTCGTTTCCTTGTCAACGGCAACAAGATGCGTCAAGCACTCAAGACAAGCTGCCCGGGGCAAATAATCCGGCAACTCAGTTACCAGCCGCTTATTCGTCCGCCTTTTCCCGTTCCGATTCCGGCGCATCTTCCTCGTCCACGGGTTCATCTTTCGGCTCACTAATCACCAGGCTGGGCTTGAACAGCATCAGGATCACCAGGATCGTGATACCCACTGATACAAACGAGTCGGCCACGTTGAACACATACCAGCGTTCCATCAGGAAATCCGGCAGGTCCACGTCGATGAAGTCGATCACGTACCCAAACCGTACCCGGTCGATGTTATTCCCGATGGCCCCGCCGATGACCCCGCCCAGGATCAACCGTACCGGCAGCGGCTCATGCTTCATCTTCACCAGCAAATAGATAAACAGCAGCATGGCCAGGCAATTCAGCCCGACCAGAATCCAGCGTCCGCCCAACGGCGGCAGACCGAACACCATGCCGTGGTTGTGAACGTACGTCCAGCGCAGCAGTTCGCCGATCACGGAAATCCGTTCATGCAACTGCATATTCGACATGACCAGATACTTGGTCACCTGGTCCACGATCACCACCACGATCGCCAGCATCCAGGGAAGATAGAGCTTCCACGCGGACCGGCTGCGTGGCAGTTCAGTCACTGATTGCGCTTCGATCACCGGCTCGTGCGGCTCCTTGGCCAGTTCCATGCTGGACCGGTCTTCTACCGGATGCCCCCGCCCTTCCTCGCGGTTGTCGAGATTCTCGTTCACCGGGGCAGCACCTCGAAACGAGCCTTGCGGTCATTGATCCTGATCGCGCCGTCGCCAGCCTCGTCGAGGTCGGCCACCTCGAGCTGAACCGCCAGCACCTCGTTCTTCAGGATCTCGCCGTAGGTCTCCAGCGCCCTTTTCACCCGTTCATCCACCTCGACCTTGAGCACGATCCGCTGCGTGACCTCCAGGTCCATCTCCTTGCGCCGGTTCTGCACCTTGTTGACCAGCTCGCGGACATAGCCCTCGTCGAGCAGGTCATCGTTGGTGCGAGTATCCAGGAAGACCTCGTGGCCGCTCTCTTCTTTCGCCACGAAATGGTCCGGCACGATCTCCTCCAGCAGCGCCACCTCCGGCTCCAGTGATTCGCCTTCCAGCTCTACCGTCTCGCCCTTGCGCCACTGCTGGATGCTGCTCATATCCGCGGCCGCGATGCGCTCGGCCCACAGCTTGGAGTCCTTCCCGAAACGCGGCCCCAGCAGCTTGAAGTTGGGTTTGGCCTTGAAATCCACCAGCTCGTCGCGTACGGCGACAAACTGGATCTTCTTCACGTTCAACTCGTCGAGGATCAACGCGCCCAGTTCATCCACCGCCGCCTTTTCCGAGTCGGTGGCGCCCGCCACGATCAGCGCCGGCAGCGGCTGACGCACCTTGATCTTGGCCTCGTTGCGCGCGGCGTGGCCCAGCGAGACGTACATCCGGACCACGTCCATCTTCGTCTTCAGGGCGTCGTTTTGCCACGCCGGGTTGGGCTCGGGCCAATTGTCCAGATGGACCGAATCCTTCGCGCCTTCCAGCTTGCCGACCACCAGGTTGCGGTACATCTCTTCCGTCATAAAGGGCGCAAACGGGGCCATGACTTTGGTCAGCCCGACCAGTACACGGTACAGGGTACGGTAGGCGTTGGCCTTGTCGCTCTCCTCCTCGCTCTTCCAGAAGCGGCGCCGGCTGCGGCGGATGTACCAGTTGGTGAGACGGTCGGCGAAGTCGGTGATGGAGGCCGACGCCTGCATCACATCGTAGTTCTCCAGCCGGTCGGTCACCGTGCTGAGCATATCGTTGCAGCAAGTCAAAATCCACTGATCCAGCGGGTTGCCCGATTCACCTTTCAGGGCCTCATCTGTGGGCCGCCAGCCGTCGATGTTGGCGTAGGTGACGAAGAACCCGTAAGCGTTCCAGAGCGGGATAAAGATCTGCCGCAGGGATTCCTTCAACGGCTCCTCACCGAAGCGCACCGGCAGCCAGGGGTTGTTCCGGAAGAAGGACCAGCGCACCGCGTCCGCGCCGTATTTCTCCATCATGGGTATGGGCGGGACCACGTTGCCCTTGGACTTGGACATCTTCTCGCCGGTCTCGTCGAGCACCAGGTCGGTGCAGATCACCGTCTTGTAACTGCTCCAGCGCTCCTTGTCCTTTTCGCCGGAAGCGATGGCGTGAAGGGTGCTGCACGCCAGCAGGCTGTAGAACCAGCCGCGTGTCTGATCCAGTCCTTCACAGATGAAATCGGCCGGGTACTGACTCTCGACGTAGGGCACGGAACCGGGCTGCGCGGGATACCCCACCTGCCCCCAGGGCATGATGCCGGCGTTGAACCAGGAGTCGAGCACGAAATCCTCGCGCCGCAGCTCACGTCCGCTCTCGCCGGTCAGCACGATCTCATCAATGCCCGGCTTGTGCAGGTCGGCGTCGGGATCGAACGGTTTCTGTCCCGTCCGCACCAGGTGCTCGTTGAGCTCATCAATAGAGGAAACAACGATGGCTTCTTCGTTATCCTCGCTGCTCCAGACGGGCAACGGGCTCCCCCAGAAGCGCTCCCGGGTGATGTTCCAGTCGATCACGTTCTCGAGCCACTTGCCGAAACGGCCGTCCTTGATATGGTCGGGCACCCAGTTGATGCGGTGATTGGCCTCCAGCATCTCCTCGCGCATGGCGGTGCTGCGAATGAACCAGCCCGGACGCGGAAAGTACATCAACGGCGTACCCGTCTTGTAGTTGAACGGGTAGGTGTGCTCGTGTTTCTCTTTGCCGAGCAGCAGGTTCCGCTGGGCGAGGTCGCGCAGGATACCGATCTCCAGGTTCTCGTCCTTGAACCACTTGCCGCTCCACTCGCCGAGGCCGTCGGCAACGATGCCGTGAGCGTCCACCCGCAAGTGCGCGGGCATGCCGTTGGCCTTCATAATCCGGTGGTCGTCCTCACCGTACGGAGCCAGGTGGACCATCCCGGTACCGTCCTCTGTGGTGACATACTCGTCGGCGATGACCTCATGGCCGCGCTCGTCGCCCTCGAGCCGCTGGAACGGCCACAGCGGCTCGTAGTGAGTGCCCGCCAGATCGGTCCCCTTCATCTCGGCTTCGATCTCATACGAGCCCAGGAAATCCTTCAAGGCTTCCAGCCGCGCGCGCGCCAGGATCAGATGTTCGCCGGCCTTCACACCTTTTGAATCTTCCGTGATGCGGATCTTGACATAGCTGATGTCCGGCCCCACCGCGATGGCGATGTTGGACAGCAACGTCCAGGCGGTGGTGGTCCACGCCGCCAGGTACGTATCCTCCGACCCCTTCACCTTGAACTTCGGGAAGAGGGCGATTTCGGTGACGTCCTTGTACCCTTGCGCCACCTCGAAGTTGGAAAGCGTGGTCCCCTGCTTCGGGCACCAGGCGCTGATACGGTAGTCCTTGTAGAGGAAGCGGTCGCCGCCGAGCAGGTTGGCCGGATTGGCGAAACGCTCCGGGACACGGGTATCCCACGCCTGCTTCAGCACCCACCAGTCGGACTGGATGTATGACGTCGTGTAGGTGGCGTAGAAATTCTCCAGGTCTACGAAACGGCCCAGGCGACGGATGGCCTTGTTCCACTCTTCCTTGAAGCGAAAGACGACGCCCCGGCAATGGTCGATATACTTCTGCACGCCGAGCGCTTCCACGTCCTTCTTGCTCTCCAGCTTCAGGTCGCGGTCGGTGGTCAGCTCCACCGGGAGGCCGTGCGTGTCCCAACCGGCTTTCCGGAGGACACGTTTGCCGCGCATGGTGTGATACCGTGGCCAGAGATCCTTCAGCGACGACTGCATCATGTGGCCGATATGCGGCGGCGCGTTGGTCCCCGGAGGGCCGTCGTAAAACACGTAGTCTTCCGCATTGGAGCGCTCGTCGATAGAACGCTGAAAGATCGACGCCTTGTCCCAGAAATCCAGGATCTTATGGTCGAGTTTCGGAAAGTCCGGCGGGTTCTGCACCGGAGCAAACGTCGGTTGGGAATCTTGGATCGCCATCATTGTCGTCGCGGGTTACGCTTTCCTGGTTGCTGGTTGTAGACTACAGGTCAAAATGGGTCTTTTTGGTTTCTTTCTTGTCGCCGCCTGTTTTGGGGAGCCAGTCGGAATCGGAGCCGGTCGGCTCGCCTGAAGATGCGGTCTGCCTCGGCGCAGGCTGCTCCTGGCGGGAAGGCGACGCGCCCGTATTCCTTACCGGCATCGAGGACGCAGAACGGAACCGTTTCGACGCCATCTGCTTGGCCGCGCCGCCCTGCGGTTTCTCGGGTTCACGTGGCGCAGGCGGTTCCGCCGCTTCGTGAGCCTGTTCTGTCGCCGGACGCGCCTGCTGATGATGATTCGGCGCGGCTGTCTGGGTCGGTTTGCGAGACGGTTTCGCCCGCTCCGCCGCCTGCGCCAGCTTCTTCATGCTCACGCCCAGCTCCTTGGTCGGGTCCTCGTCCTCCAGAATCTGCACCAGCTCGAGCTGACTGCCCAGGATGTGGTGCATCTTCACGAGGAAGCCTTTCCGGAGACCGTCGAGCCGGTGGATCTCCTCGAGCAGCCGGTGATGCCGCTTCTTGGCCTCGTGGATCATCCGCTCTGCTTCAAATGACGCCTTCTGTTTGATATACTCCGCTTCTTCGAGGACCTTCTCCGCCTTCTGCTGCTGGATCTGATGCACATCGTACATCGAATCCTTCATACTGGTCTCGGAGGTCTGGTACTCATCGACCTGCTTGCGAAGGTGATCGACCTGATTTTTCATCTCTTTCGCACGGTTCAGCAGGCCCTCGTACTCCTCGGCCACCATGGTCAGGAAGCTGCGAACCTCGTCCACGTCGTAGCCACGGACCTGCTTCTTGAACTCCTGTTTGCGAATGTCGAGCGGTGAAATCTTCATGTCGTCCCCTCCGCCGGCTTACCTGGTTTCGCTGTGAGTTCTAATACTCCCTCGACCCGAAGATCGCCGTGCCCACGCGCACCATTGTCGCGCCCTCGGCGATGGCGATCTCCATGTCGCTGGTCATGCCAAGCGACAGGGTCTGCATCGTGACCCCGTCGATCTGTTGTGAACCGATTGTATCCGTGAGTTTACGCACAGTTCCAAACGCCCGGGCGATTTCGCTCTCGTCGTCGGTCAACGGCCCGATCGCCATCAGCCCTTCCACCAGCAGGTGATCCCGCCCGGCGCACGCCTGTACGGCTTCCATCACCTTCTCTACCGTGAAACCGTACTGCGATTCCGCTTCGGCCACGTTCACCTGGATCAACCCGCGCGCCTGGATGCCCAAATCTCCCGCGATACGGTCCACCCGGTTGATCAGCTTGATCGAATCGAGGCTCTGGATCATCTCGAACTGCTGCAAGACCTTGCGGACTTTGTTCGACTGCAGGTGGCCGATAAAATGCCAGCGCGGGCGGGGTTCCTTCGGCTCCAGCAACTCCGCCACCCGGTCGATCTTCTCCGGCGCGCCCTGGAACTTGTTCTCCCCGAACAGCAATTGCCCGGCGCGGACGGCTTCCACCACCATCTCCGCCGGCTTGGTTTTCGACACCGCCAGCAGATGGATCTCCGCAGGATCTCGTCCCGCCGCCGTCGCCGCGTCCGTGATCTTGTCCCGTACCTGTTGCAGCCGCTCAGCTAAACTCAAAACCCCCTCCATGAAGAGATAAGTAATATAGATGACACCGGAAACCTAAAGCAACATGAAAGCAACCGCTCAAAGGCTTGTAAATGCTGAGGATTTTATCAAGTACATTTTAATTCATCACAAGGAATTTGCCCCGGGCAGCTTGTCGTGACTCGCTTTGTGGACTACTCTTCTCACGCAACGGACGACTGCGGCGCGAATAAACCAACACTGGAACACTGCCCGGGTTAATACTAGACCTCTAACTACATGCCATCATTTAGTTTAGACCCGGGCAGCGATGTACAGTTACCTCAACCAGACCTGGCGATTTTCATAGTCATGGAAGTTCCGAAATCCATCTATTCACAACAAGCTGCCCGGGGCAAATATACAGGCTGTTGCAGAATTCTGATGTCTCTCATTCCAGCGAAGCAGACTGTCGCAGAATGCGAGAGAAATCTCATTCCAGCGAAGGCTGGAATCCAGTCATGTTAATATACTACAATATGTTAACTATGAAAATCGAAAGATGAATGCTACTCTGGTGCTGAATTGCTAACATTATGTTTTCTTGCACCTTGTCTAGATTCCAGCCTTCGCTGGAATGAGAGCGGTTTCAATTGTGATACAGTCTGGAAGGCGGGAACCGGAACGAAGTGAAGCTTGCGGTGTCGTAGTGTGGGACAGCCGTGAATCCAGTCATGTCTATATACTACAACATGTTAACCATACCCCCCTATTGAACACTACTCTGGTTCTAGATTGCTAACTTATTGTATTCTTGCACCTTG
>CAZYOC010000057.1:0-19513 GCA_964648415.1 uncultured bacterium
TGGGACGATGCACAGGCTCTTTACACCCTTGACTGTTTACATAGCAGAATTACTAAAAAATGACGCGACCACAGTTTGTCACCGCCTAATACAACCCGCTGCCGGGGTTGTGAAAGAAGGCAAACCTGTCTCCCAAGGTGCGCGCCAAACAGACGGCGCGAACCTTGGGCTATGGCAGCGAACCGCTGCAGTGGTTCGTGAAATATAAGGGCTAAGGAATGCAAGCAAGCCGGGATAGACGCTCCCCCGACACGCTTATGGCGGGATGGTGTGACAGTCTCGCATTCGCGTTTATTGTGTCCATCATTTGAAGTGAAAGGCATTGGAGCAGGGCGTATCGGGCCATACGCTTTCCATCTCCAGTAGCGATCAAAACCACTTTTTCGCAGGAACTCGCTTCTGGGGTCAGCGGTAAAACAGGTGAGAGTTTGAATGCTGGAGTAGTCATGGGCGCGATCCTCATACACTGGCCATACGTACCGGCGATCCTTTCGGCATTGCTGTTTCCCGTATTCCTGTGCAACCGGCTCAACCGCGAGTTCAGGATGCACAAGCGCGGTCTGAGGTACTGCTATATCTTCAGTTACCTGGCGTCATTCACGATTTTCGGTCTTCTCGTTTTCCTGATGAAAGCCATGTAATCCGGTACGCATCATTTTTTGCGCTTCCCGGGCGAGCCGGTCTCGGCCAGCTCCTTCACCTCCTGCTCGGACAGATTGCGCCAGTGCCCCTCGCGTAAGCTGCCCAGCGAAACACTTCCGATGCGCGTTCTTACCAGGTCACCGATCCATAGTTGCTGGGCTGTGGCCAACTGACGGATCTGCCGGTTCCGTCCTTCACGCAGCACAATGCTGATGTACTGTCCCTGTCGCTGAATCCGCTTCGCTCGAAACGTGCGTCCCTTCTCAACATACGAGGCCAGTTTCATCTTGGCCTCGGCCTCCTTGGGGGACACCTTCCGGAACCGGACCTGGTACTCTTTTTCTTTCTCGTACCGGGGGTGCATAACAAGGTTGGCCCAGTCGCCGTCCGTGGTCAGCAGGAGCAGGCCGCGGCTGTTCAGATCCAGCCGGCCCACGGTGAACAGGCGCCGCTCCTTCTTCACCAATTCGCTGAGGAGCGCGCCCGGCTCGTTGGCTTTCGTGAAACTGGAGAGGTAACCGGGCGGCTTGTTTAATGCGAGATACAGATGCGGCTTGGGTTTCGGCAACGGTTTGCCGTCCACCTCGATCTGCTCGTTGCCGGCTTCCACCTGGAACGCGGGGTCTACAACGATCTCGCCGTCAACTCGAACTCGTCCTTCACGAACGATCTCTTCCGAAGCCCGCCTGGAGGCGATGCCACGTTGCGCAAGCAAATGCGCCAGCCGAAATGTCTTTTCGTTACTCATGGAAACCACTGTTCGAGTTGATGCAGCCGCGCTGTATTCGCGGAAAGCCCGGTCAAGGTAAGGAATTGGATAGGGATTCGCTACAGCTACTTGAGGAGCAACAGTTTACGAGTCTCGTTGATCGGGCCTGCCTGGAGCCGGAGGAAGTACATGCCCGAGGCGAGAGTTTCGCCGTGGATGGTGAGTTGGTGATGTCCGGCGGCGCGCCTTTCTTCGGCGAGCACCGCCACCTCGCGTCCTAAAACGTCGTACAAGCGAGCCCGCACCGTCACCGCTTCCTTCAAGCTGAATGCGACCGTCGCTACCGGGTTAAACGGATTCGGGTACACCCCGGTGATGGCCCATTGCAATGGTTGCGCATTTTCATGCGTCGCCATGGTCGTGGTATCGGGCGCGACGATGGTCAGATGCACCCGGTCATTCTGATCTGTACACGAGTTATGATGTAACTGTGCGTAGAACTGATAGGTCCCCTGATTCATAAGTGCGCCGTCCAGCTCAATAGTAACCGTGGTTTCGCCGATCGGCTCCAGCACACCCTCTGGCGGCTCCACCGTGAAATAGTCCTGATTTTCGCCAATGACCCACATCTGTAAACCGTCCTCCGGGCTGGCGTCAATTATGGAGGCCATTACCCATACGAGTGGATTCCACAGCCCGGTAATATCGGCGCCGCAAGGATGAATCGGCCCCTCGCGCGCCATGAAATTATACACCTGCACGGCATCGCCGGTCTCGGGGTCCATCTTGTAGAAGCGAGTAATATCGGACCCGTTGGGTTGCCCGATGAAATACAAGGCGTACCCGTCGGGATCGTCCGCATAGTAGCCCGCACCGCGTGGGAAGAATTCCTGCGGATATTGATACACAATTTCACCTGCGCGATTCACGCCATGCACCTGGATCCCGTAGTCGCCCATCCAGAAGAGATCCCGTTCGGGATCGTAGGTGAGATAACGCGCCGGATTGACAGGTGTCGGAATGGAATCCACCGCCCGGATTCCTGTTACCCGCCAGTCACCTTCCACGAGATCCCATTGACGCTCCATCTGGTACAGCCAACCTCCGTCCGCGCCGTACAGGTATTCGCCGTCGGTCGTCATCCCGTAGAAGCCCTGGGCTGTACGGATTCCCTCACCCACCGGTTGGGGGAAACGGTTGATAAACGAACCGTAGCGGTCGTATTGATAGAGCTGATTGATATTGTTCGGATCGACCCCGTTGGACCCGCTGACCCAGAAATGGTGACCGTCAAAGACAACCCCGCGATTGCGGCTGTCATACTCCGAGACTGGGAAACTATAGGCCCAATCCCACGGCTCAACCAGGTCGTCCAGATCATCCTGATCAAACAGGGGCTCTACGCGCTCACGGAACTGCATCCCTGCTTCGTCATCCTGAAAACGTATACCAACTTCGTACTCCAACTCGCCGTCGCCGGAATTGTGGATGGTGAAGGGAATGCTGCTGGTCTCATGCGCATGAACAGTATCGACGGCTTCGGCGGGACTGACCGCAATGATGGGCGCGGTCATACTGAGATCCACCCGGGTTGTCTCATCCTGCGCGACGGTGATATCCATTTGCTGGACGGGATTATAGCAGTTCTGAACCGCAACCAGGTTGATCCTGCCCGCCACAATCCGTTCCAGCAGGAAATACCCGCTGGAATCAGTCATCGCCTCCGCCTGGCCATCCTGCGTGGCGACATACACCCCTTCGATTGGTGCTTCGTCATTGGCATGAGTGATATAGCCATCCACACAGCCCATCAGGCGAATGACGTTGGTCGTGAACCGAATAGCCATCCCGCTGTCCACCGGCGCCATGCCCGGGGTTATCGAGTTCCAATACGCGACTTGCAGCCCCTGCTCCTGTGCGGGATCCTCGATCCCCGTGGTGTAGTAGGGTACATCTGAACCCAGACCGGGAGAATGATTCATGCCTGCATACTGAAATACAATATCATGGTCTCCGGTCCAGGTAGTATCCGGATCCGGCAGGTCGTAAATGATCAGCTCGAATGTGCAGGGATTGAAACCACCAGCGTCATACACACGGTACCATTCGATAATCAGCCTGTTGTTGTTTTCATCATGGTGCCACAGGATCGCTGAATCATCGCCGGTCATGCGTTCATCCCAGTATGGCGCGATCATCGCATCCGGCCCGAGCGGCGAGGGAATGGTCCAGTTTCGTTGCAAGGGTAAATCCGGCTGAGCCCCAAGGGCTACGAATCCATTCACAGTGACAGTAATCTGGAAAAACTGTTCGCCGTAATAGCGGACGGGAAAAGGAAGATCCACGACAATGGCGTCGTCCTGATTATCGGTGGAATCCTGCAAGGGGAGCATGGTGCCGTTGAAATCGATATCATCCAGCACCGGGTTGATCTCAATCCAGTCGAACTGGGGCGCGTAGTCTGCATAATCGCTGGTGTCGGTATGGTCGAAGGCGTAATAGCCGTAGGCGTCCGGTCCAACCGGATCGTTTTGCGACACTTCGCCCAGCGTCAAGGTTGTCCAGAGGGTATCCCGCATGCTTTCCCCGCTGACCACGACCAGGCCCATTCTCGCCCGGCGGCCGTTGAACGTGGAGGAATGCACCTGGATTCGGAACTCATTGGTCTCGCCCATCTGCCCCGGCCCCAGGGTCTGCACCGATCCTGACCCCTGCTCTACAGCGACAAACAGATCATCACTGATGAGGTTGGCTGAAATGGGACCAGGGATGGTCCGCGCGCCCATATTGGCGACGGAACAGCGGATGAAACCGCTCTCGCCCGGCCCGATCACGGAATCTTCTTCTGTCCACATCTCGCACGTGGTCCACACCAGTTGCATTGCACTGACATTCAGTGCGTAATGGTCCGTGAAGCACCCCTGCTCACTGGCAATGGAAACGGCAAAGCGGGCAATCCAGCTATTCGGCGTATCCTGGTCCAGTTCGACCAGCACCAGTCCATCGGTAGTCTGGATGGAATCGGGCGGAAGCGAGCTTAATATTCCCATACCGGATAATTCGTTGACCCAGGGATCGTCGCCATCGAGCGTAACTTCCACCAGGCTGTGCGTGATGTCGCCGATGTTGCGCAAGGTGAAACGCAACCCGACCCTCTCCCCCGCCTCCGCGATGCTGTTTCCGTTGCCGGAGGTGCCTTCCGAGCCGTCGTCGATCACAGCCACATCGGTGTAGATGATGCGATCTCCTTCCGACTGCACATGCACATTCCGCTGCACCGGACGGTAATGCTGGGCGCTGATGGTCAGCGTGAGGATGCCGGTTGCCGCGTTATCCAGATCCAGCCAGGCCATGCCGTCAGCCCCGCTCTGGCCCCGTGAGATCACTTCGCCCGGGTTCGCGCTATCCACCAACGTGACCCAGGCATTTTCAACCGAAGCCCCGGTGAGCGAATCCCGTACGCTGACAGGATACACATTCACCCCATTGGCCACGACACTGTCGGAAGTGATCCAGAGTGGTTTCGGCGAGCCGGTCCACAGGAACACCGTGGGATCGCCCATGATATTGCACCACTCGGAGAAATCCTCCACCGCCCCGTCCTGATGACCTGAGAAGCTGACATACAGATTCAACTTGGCGGCGACCCCCGCCTGGCCGACGGTGGGGGTACGATCCTGCAGAATGCTCTGCCAGGCGCCCCCCGCCAGAGCGTTGTTGAAACGGGTATGTGTGCCCGAAGTGTGCATGCCCATGGCGGCGATGGCCCCGCGAGGGGAATGGATCGCCCCCGCACGCATCCACGCTTCATTGATCCCGTCTAACGTCCAATCGCCCGTGCTGCAGGTCAGATCAATCACCATGGGCGTCATGTGGTCATTCTGCAAGGCGTTGATCTGGTTCGGATTCAGGCCGGTCCCCAGGTATCCTCGATGGTGGTACAGACTTACACCGCTACTCAGGTGAGCGATGTCCTGCTGATTGACCCACCCGGAATTACCCTGGGTCCACCAGGCCGTATCCACCGCCGCATAGTCCGCGTCCAACATCAGGTCGCGTACATACCTGCCGGCGTAGATGATAGAAATGCCGGAGTTTTCTGATGACGCTGACACAGACCCGCGTGTAAACCAGGAATCGTCCTCCTGATACGGTTCCTTTTCGTACGCCAGTACTTTATTCACATACGCTGCGATCTGCGTTACAGTCGCCACGCTGATCCGGCTGATCGCACAATCCACAAGAGGATCGTCGCCCGCCAAGAGCCCGTATTCGTGGTCGCCATAGCCTTCCCCCGGCGGAACCGAATAGCCACCGGTCGCATCCCCCACGATGACGATATAGTCAAACGGCTGCTCCGCAGCATCCCAGCGAGCCTGTAGTTCATCTTTGATCGCGCCGGCTGTCCAACTGAAGACATGAGCCGGTGTCAGGAATTCCAGCTCCCAGCCGCGCTGCCGTTTCCAGGCGATCCAGTCTTCCATCTGGTTGAGAGCAGATTGCCTCGCTACCACCTGCACTGCGCCGCGCACGACCTCGAACTCGTCCAACTCGCTCTCGTCCCAATCCATGAAACGGCGATAATACGGCAGGAACGTCTCGCTGATGGTGGTCGGACTCTGCGGCAGGGGATTCTCGATGTGACCGTCCCCCTCAAACCTCACGACGATGGACAGAGTACGGTAGACCCGGACTTCACGTCGCGCCGGATTCACCTGCACAGGACAGGTATGGAGGTTGGCTACACGGAAATCATGAAGAATCGCCGGCGCATGTAATTCTGCCAGCGGCCCGGGCAACCAGGCGTCCACACCGGTCTGCCCCGCATCTCCCGGCTCATACGCCAGATCCGTCAGGGTCTCATACTCGGCATCCACCACTTCCACCACCGCTCTGGCGTTTGGTGGCAAGCGGAAAAGCCTGCCGACAACAGGGACAGACGGGCAACCGGCTTGAGACAGATGGACTGCGCCGGGCAGGTCGGCTCTTACAGCATTATCATCGGAACCGGAAGTGGATGTACCCGCTGACGTGAATTCAGGCTCGGCGAACTGCAGGACGGCTTCAAATCCGGAGGCTGTTTTGAGGTAGGATTGCACGGTTACCGCTTCGGTTTCAGCGGACGTTTGGGCGGCATAGAGCGGAGCCATCAACAACGCAAGCGCGCCGAGGACCAGGACACCACCCCTTCCGTGCATGGGAGCCTCCGTGACAGGTCTTCCCAGGGCAATAGAATCAGATCATTGTTTTTAAGGGATTTACCTCTCGTTTTCTGCAAGACAAGAATCATCCACAAGTAGAATCAAGATAAAGAAGTCCACACGCCCGCGCGTGAGCCAGGACAACAAAACTCAAATAATCGAGCGCATCCGGCGTCTCTCGGAGCAGGTGTAGTACTCCATTGCACCAGCCCGGCTATTACATGAACGAACCACAGGCTATTATACGAAACGAACCACGGCAGTGGTTCTCTGTCACAGCCCAAGGTTCGCGCCGTCCGTTTGGCGCGCACCTTGGGGACAGATTTTCCAGATCCTTCAACCCCGGCAGCGGTTGCATAAAAAACCACAGCAAACTGTCGTCATGTGATTCAAAACCGAAAACCGTTCAAACCGTTTTTATATCAAGTGGTATGTTGACGAAGCATAAATCCTCGTGAAATATCCGGCTCAGGCAAGTTCACCTAACGCTTCAATCAACTGGCCATAGCAATCCCACATATCCTGACTTATCACTTTCGTTTCTCCGAGCACGGGCATGAAGTTCGTATCGCCTTTCCAGCGCGGAACGATGTGCAGATGAATATGCTCCTCCAGCCCCGCGCCGGCAATGCTTCCCATGTTCCAGCCCAGATTGAAACCGTGTGGATTCAGAGTCTTCTCCATCGCTTCCAGGCAGCGTTGTGTCAAATCACCGGTCTCTGTCCACTCTTCCGGCTCCATCTGGCGCAAATCGGAAAGGTGCCTGTTGGGACAAACCATCAAGTGACCGTTGGAATAGGGATAGCGGTTCATGATGATAAACGCCTTTTCGCCCCGATGCAGCACCAGGTTCTCCCGGTCGCTTGACGGGTCATCCTTCAATGCGTCACAAAGAAAACAGTCTGCCACCCCGTTCGCCGACTCCTTGATCCACTTGAATCTCCACGGCGCGTACATCTTGTCCATGGTCTTCGCCCCCACTCTGCTGGTGTGTCTATGAAAAACAGGCGGCGGCCAGAATCGCCGCCGCCCGGGATGTGTGCTACTTCAGTGCGGCATGTACCCGGTTCCGTTACATCAACACAAGTACAACGCCATCAGAACTGAACCTGTCAGATCTCCGCAAACGACGCTAACGATCTGACAGGACCTGAGTTATTGGCTTAGCTCCATTGCACCAGATATGACTGTTTCTGCTTGTTTCTTGATGAGTCAAGTTCAAGGCGATTTCGCGCCGGCATAGTGGTGCAACGGAGCATTAATTGCCCTCCGCCTTCTTCGCTTCGTACTCCTCGCTCAGCTTCTTCTGGATGTCGCCCGGCACGTCCTCGTAGTGCGAGAACTTACGCCGATGCGTACCGCGCCCGGAAGTCATGGAGCGCAGCGTGTTGGCGTACTTGTACAATTCCGCCAGCGGAATCTTGGCGTGGATGATCTGCCACTTGCCTTGCGTCTCCATGCTGGACACCTTGCCCCGGCGGCTGGAGACATCGCCCATCACATCGCCCATGTTCTCCTGCGGAACCCGGATATCGACATCGTAAACAGGTTCAAGGATCACGGGTTTGGCGGCGCGGCAGGCTTCTCTGAAACCAAGCGAGCCGGCCATCTTGAAGCTGAACTCATCTGAATCCACCGGGTGATACTTCCCGAAGTACACCGTCGCCTTCACATCGATTACCGGGAAACCCGCGATAATGCCACGTGTGCAGGCTTCCTGCGCGCCCTTGTCCACCGCGGGGATGAACTGGCGCGGGATCACGCCGCCCACGATTTCATCGACGAACTCGTAGCCTTCGCCGCGTGGTTGCGGCTCGACACGCATGTTGGCGATACCGAACTGCCCGCGTCCGCCGGACTGCTTCTTGTGCTTGCCTTCCGCTTCCGCCTTGGTGCGAATGGTCTCGCGGTAGGGGATCTTCGGCTCAATCAGCTCGGCGTCTACACCGAAGCGCTCTTTCAGCTTGCTCAACAGCACCGCCAATTGCGCCTCACCCTGGCCCGCCACGATGGTCTGGGACAATTCCGGGTCGAACGACACGCTGAAGGTCGGATCGGCCTTCTGCAGAATGTTGATGCCTTCCGAGATCTTGTCCTCTTCCCCGCTGGTCTTCGGCACGATGGCCCCGCGGATGCTGGGCTCCGGGAACTTCGGCGGCGTCAGCTCGACCGGAAGATCGGCGGCGGCAAGGGTGTCGCCCGTCTTTGTGGCTTTCAGCTTCAGCAGCACGCCCATGTCGCCGGCGTGGAGCTGCTCGACCGTCTTGCGCTCTTTGCCCAGGGAAACCGCCACCTGGCTGATCTTTTCCGTGCCGCCGGAGGTGTGGTTGGTCAGCTCGTCGCCGGCCTTCACCGTGCCGGAGAACACGCGGAAGTAGCTCATTTCGCCCAC
The DNA here is from genome assembly GCA_964648415.1 of uncultured bacterium. Lineage (GTDB taxonomy): Bacteria > Electryoneota > Electryoneia > Electryoneales > Electryoneaceae. The sequence goes on from CAZYOC010000057.1 coordinate 8,945, forward strand.
GTGGGCTTCGGTGGTCGTCTTGTACACCAGCAGCGCCGTCTTGCCGGAAGCGTCGCAGGTGACTTCCACATCCTCCCCGCTCTTGATGTCGCGCGCGATTTCCGCGGGACGGTCCAGCGGAGTCGGGCCGTAAGTCTTCAGGAACGCCGCCAGCCGATCCACGCCGATTTCCGCCGTGGCCGCACCGCACAGCACCGGGAAGATCCCGCCTTCCTGAACGCCCTTCTTCAGGCCCTGCTCGAGTTCATCGTCCGTCAGCTCGCCGGCGTCGAAGTACTTCTCCATCAGTTCATCGTCGGCCTCAGCGACACGCTCCACCAGCTTTTCACGCAGCTCGTCGGCCTTGTCCTGCAAATTGTCCGGAATGTCCGACGCCGTAGCCTTGCCGCCTTCGTAGGTATACAGCTTCATGGTCAGCAGGTCGATGATCTGGTTGAAGCCGGGGCCGGCGTTGACCGCGTACTGCAACGGGGCCATGCTCGGATACGTTTCTTCCAAGGTGTCCAGGAGCTTGTCGAAGTCGGCGTTTTCCTTGTCGAGGACATTGACGAAAAACGCGCGGGGGATCTGGGCCTCTTCCGCCCGTTCCCACACCTGTTCGGTGACGACTTCGATGCCGCTGACACCGTGAATCACCACCAGGGCCATGTCACTGACACGCAGGGCGCCGTTGACCTCGCCCAGGAAGTCGCTGAAGCCGGGCGTGTCGATCACGTTGAACCGCACATCTTTCGTGGATGCGGTCAGCAACGCCGCCGAAATCGAGTGCTGCCGCGCGATCTCGTCCCTGGTGAAGTCACTGTGGCTGGTACCTTCTTCCACCGACCCCATCCGGTCGATCGCTTTAAAACTATGCAAAACAGCTTCGCTGAGGCTGGTCTTTCCCGATTGACCGTGCCCGATCAGGCACACGTTGCGGATTTCAGCCGGTTGGTAATCCTTCACTTCTGGTTCCTCCTGCCCACGTCAGCGGGGCCTGCCTGGTATCTATGGTTGCTTGTCTGGTTTCCATGAGACGGTTGCGGGCCGCTCCAGCCCGCGAAAAAACCATCTTGGAAGATACACAGCCCGCCCGATAGCGTCAAGCCTGTTTTTCGCCTTTTCCTCGCGGAACAAGCAAGCTATGCTGTGAAAAAATCAAGCGTTACCTCTTCAACGTCCTGAGTCGCTCATCCCTTCGACATTCTCCTTGCACGTTTCTCACACCATCTATTCACCGTATTTCTGCTTGGCGCGCACCGGCACGGGCGGCTATATTAGAAATGGTCGCCACTTCAACAACACCGGTTGTCCGCCGTATGGATAAACTGCAACAGCAGTTGCACGACCACCTGGGCATTGGCCCCACGCTGCAGGAGAAGATCTTCTTCTCCCTGCTCGCTGTGGTCGTGATCATTCTCATCCGCCTGGTTATCATCCGCATCACCATCCGGAGTAGCAAGAACAGCGAAGTGGTCTACCAGTGGCGCAAACACACCGGGCGAGTCGCCTTCGTCATTGCGCTGGTTATCCTGAGTGCGATCTGGATGGAGTCGATGCGTTCCCTGTCCACGTTCCTGGGCCTGTTCTCCGCCGGTGTCGCCATCGCCCTGAAAGACCTGCTGACCAACCTGGCCGGGTGGCTTTTTATCGTCTGGCGAAAGCCCTTCCAGGTGGGCGACCGGATCGAAGTCGATAAAATCGGCGGCGATGTGATTGACATCCGCATCTTTCAGTTCACGCTCATGGAAATCGGCAATTGGGTGGACGCCGACCAGAGCACCGGCCGGATGATGCACCTGCCCAACGGCAGCGTGTTCAACAAGCCATTTGCCAATTTCACCTCCGGCTTCAATTACATCTGGAATGAGATCGGCGTTCTGGTCACCTTTGAGAGCGACTGGCAGCGCGCGGAGCAGATCCTGCGGGAGATCGCCGACGAGCACCTCGCGCCGCTCGCGGAAAACGCCGTTGAAGAGATCCGCCAGGCCGCCTATCAGTACATGATCACCTACAAAACCCTCACACCAAACGTGTACGTTACCGTCAAGGACAGCGGAGTGATGTTGACGATACGCTACCTGTGCCGTCCGCGCACTCGCCGCGGTACGCAGGAGCAGGTCTGGAAAGCCATCCTGACCCAGTTCGCCGAGCACGACAACATCGACTTCGCCTACCCCACACACCGGTTCTACAACAACGCCGTCGAGGGCAAGCCGGGCACCCGTCCCGCGACCATCTACGGGAGAGGAGATACGGATTCATGAACCGTCTGACTCGTGCGCTTCGCCAGCCGAGCGCGTTGATCCCCCTTACAGCCGTTTTCCTGCTTGTCACTGCCGGCCTTGCCCAGATCCAGTTCGACCTCTTCGGCCAACGGACCGACCGCGGGCTGGTGGATTCCGGCGAGATCACCGAGGCCTCCGGCCTGGCCGCCAGTATCATCAACCCCGGCATCCTGTGGACACACAACGACTCCGGCGACCGGAACCGAGTGTTCGCCCTCGATGAAACCAACGGCTCGCTGGTGGCGGAATACATACTGGAAGGTTGCGAAGAACGAGACTGGGAAGACATCGCGGTCGGCCCCGGCCCGGTGGATCATGTCGCCTACCTCTACGTAGGCAACATCGGCGACAACAAGGCGCGCTACGACCGGAAATACATCTACCGCGTCAAGGAACCGGTGGTTCCCCAGGATACGCCCGGTGTGCATTACGACACCCTGCGCGGGGCGGATGTCCTTACCTTCACGCAACCTGACGGCAACCGTGACACGGAAACTCTGATGGTAGACCCGTTAACTCGTGACCTGTTCGTGATTTCCAAGCGCGAGAACCCCTGCCGGGTCTACCGGTTCCCTTTCCCGCAAAATCCCGACACGCTGCTGGTTCCCCAGCAGGTGGCGACCATCGCCTGCACACTGGCCGTGGGCGGCGACATCAGCCACCTGGGCGATGAAGTGCTGGTGAAGACCTACGACCTGGTGTTTTACTGGAAACGCCTGCCGGGCCAGAGCATCGGCGACCTGCTCTCCACACCGCCGGCCATGCTGCCCTACTTCCCGCCGGAACCCCAGGGTGAGGGCATCGCCTGGAAGATGGACGGCTCCGGCTACTTCACCCTGAGCGAAGAACGGCATGACATCCCGGCAAGGCTGTACTTCTATCCGAGGCTGGAGGCGGAAGATAAAGATTAACCCGTTTCCCGGACTGAGGGACGGTCCGGGCTTCCTGCTGTCTCGAGGAGCCTCTTTGTTACTTGTGTGCAATGTGTACATTCTGTACACTACTAATGGCGAGAAAAGTATCGTGGTTTCTGGAAGTTTGTCTCGATGGTATGCCTGACCGTCATTCTCCCGAACCGCAGCGAAGCAAGCTTGCGGTGTGCGAAGCACAGCCGTAAACCTCCTCCCTGCGAATCACCGGCGGAGATCCCCAAACAAGTCGGGATGACTTCCATCGAGTCTTACTTTTAGAGCCACAGTAGACAAATGGAGGCTGTAATGGCTGCATCGCAAGTGATAGGTCTGGTGGCGCTTCGGGGTAGTATTGGCGAAATCGTGAACCGTGTTCATTTTGCCCGAGAGCGCATCACCATCAACAAGAACAGGAAGCCGGTGGCTGCTTTGATTCCGATTGAGGATTTGCAGTTGCTGGAGGAAATCGAGGATGCGCTGGACGCCAGGCAGATCGACGCGATGATGGAAAACCTGGACCCCGCAGATCTCGAAACATGGAAGAAAGCACAGGAGTAACTGAATGGCGTATACAATCAAAATGCACAGAGAGGCAAGTAAGGACTATAAAAGACTGTCAGGGAATGACTTACGCAATATCGACAATGCGCTGGAGGCAATTTCGGAGAATCCCTTTAAAGCTGGAAAAAAGCTGAAAGGGTCGAAAAAACATGCCGCATACAGGACACGAGTGGGCGATTACAGGATTGGGTATGTGGTTAAGAAGAAGGAAGTGATCGTCATCATCATGCGTATCAGCGATCATGAAGCGATCTACGGCTTACTGAAGAAACAAGGTGTTCTTTAGCCCGGATATTTCACGAACGAACCACTGCCGTGGTTCATTCGTAAAATAATATCCGGGTTAGGGTGTTTCGCCTCGCCTCTTCCAATTCTCCCCTCCCCGCCTTATTTTCAAGCTCAAACCCAACCCGAGAGGAACGCTGCAACGTGACCGTTACAAACGCCGCTGACGGTTCTCGCCAACACGCGTTCTGGATGAGCTTCGGCCCGGTTTGCTGTGCGTTGTAGAGCGTATCGGGCCATGCGTCCAAACTGTGATCATATCATGGTTTTATCTTGGTGAAGTTTGGCGTTCGGGGGTAGACATGACGGTGCTGATTGTGTTGGGAACCGCAGTGCTGTACATGGTGGCGTACCATACCTATGGCCGCTTCCTGGGGCGCAAGATTTTTCAACTGAGCGTGACGGACGAGACACCCGCGCACACCTTGAATGATGACTGTGATTATGTCCCCACCCGTCGCTTCATCCTTTTCGGCCACCATTACACCTCCATCGCCGGCACCGGCCCTATCGTGGGACCGGCCATTGCTGTCATCTGGGGCTGGCTTCCGGCGCTGCTGTGGATCTTGGTCGGCTCCATCTTCATGGGCGCGGTGCATGACTTCGGCGCGTTGATCCTGTCCGCCCGCAACCAGGGCAAATCGGTCGGCGAAATCTCCGGCATGCTGCTGGGCCGCACCACGCGTATCCTGTTTCTGCTCATCATCTTCATCACGCTGCTGATTATCGTGGCGATCTTCGGGCTGGTGATCGTCTCCATCTTTGAACTCTACCCGCAGTCGGTGATCCCGGTCTGGTCGCAGATTCCCATCGCGGTGGCGCTGGGGTATTATTTCCGGAAGACCGATGCGAACCGGACCGTGGGCGCCATCCTCGCGGTGGCGCTGATGTACGCGGCGATCGTACTCGGTGCGTTCGTTCCCGTGCAGATGCCCGCGCTCGGACCCATCCCGCCGCTGCTCACCTGGCTGGTGATCCTGTACATTTACGCCTACACCGCCTCCATCCTGCCGGTGTGGCAGCTGCTCCAGCCGCGAGATTACCTCAACAGCATCCAGCTTATTGCTGCGATGACGTTGCTCGTCGCTGCGATCTTCTATGTCCGCCCGCCGATGGACGCCCCGCCGGTGATCTGGTCGCCCTCCGGCGCGCCGCCGATCTTCCCGTTCCTGTTCATCACCATCGCTTGCGGCGCGATCAGCGGGTTCCATTCGCTGGTGGGGTCGGGGACGTCATCCAAGCAGCTCGACCGTGAACCGGACGCCCTGCCCATCGGCTACGGCGGCATGCTGCTGGAAGGCGTACTGGCCATGCTGGTGGTGGTCGCTGCGACAGCCGGTTTGGGGCTGCACTACGAGTCCGTCTGGTTCTTCCCCAACGCTCCGAACCTGGAGCTTGTCGGCGCGGAGGCGTTTACCCATCACTACGCTTCCTGGGGCGCAGCGGCGGGACTGGGGGTGAAGGTCGGCGCGTTTGTCCACGGCGCGGCCAACATCCTGGAGGGCATGTACATCCCCAGGAACATCTCCATCGCCATCATGGGCATGTTCGTGGCGTCGTTCGCGGGCACGACGCTGGACACGGCCTCGCGTATTCAACGCTATATCGTGTCGGAACTTGCGACCACCGCGCGGGTGCGTCCCCTGCAAGGACCGAAGAGTGCGACGGCGTTTGCGGTGATCTCCGCCGCTGTGCTGGCGTTCGCGCCGATCAAGTCTGCGGACGGGAGCTGGGTGTTCGGCAAGGGCGGGCTGATCCTGTGGCCGCTGTTCGGCACGTCCAACCAACTGCTGGCGGCGTTGTCGCTGGCGGTGGTCACGGTGTACCTGGTGCGCCGCAACGTCAACCGCTGGATCACCCTGATCCCCATGCTCATCATGTTCGTGGTCAGCACCTGGGCGATTTTACTGAACCTGCACGGCTTCTTCAACACCGGCCAGTATCACCTGCTGCTGCTGAGTGTGGCGATGCTGGTGGTGGATTTCATGGTGATCGGCGTCTCGGCGAAAGCCTTCACCGCAAAGTCGCGGGATAATTCATACAGAACACCGCCGTCTGCTTGACGAGATCCGGTTGCGGCGCTACTTTGAGATGATGTGATTTCAGGTATAGCTGCAGAACTGGATTCCTGCCTGCGCAGGAATGACAACGTGTATGGTTCACCGGGAGACAGCATGAGCGCTTCAGCGGCTCAGAGGAAGACAACCGGGCGGAAGCAAGCGCCCCAGAAGTTTCGGATCCAGGACCATCCCGCCCTGATCCTGTTCCTGATCGCGCTCGCGGTGCGTTTTGTCTATCTTGGCACTTTGTTTGTCCGTCCCGGCTTCAACATCCCCATCGTTGATGAGATCGCCTACGACCGCATGGCGAGGTATTTTATCACCATGCTGGATTTCGGCCCCGGTCCGCTGTTCCGTCCCCCCTTCTGGCCTTTTGTGTTGGGCGTCAGCTATGCGCTGTTTGGCTCGGTGTTCGCCATCGCGCGGCTGTTAAACGTGTTCCTCGGCGCGCTGGCGGTTGCAGCGGCCTACCGGTTGGGGGTGAAGCTGATGGACCGCAAGATCGCTTTCGCCGGCGCTCTGATCCTCTGCATCTACGGCTTCTTTGTCCACATCAACGCCACCGGGCTGGCGACCTCGCTGCTGGTCTATCTGGTGCTGGAAGCGATGAACCTGAGCCTCCGCACGCGCCACAGCGGACATTGGGCCAGCGCGCTGTTCGCCGGTCTCTTGTGGGGACTGGCGGCGATCACACGACCCGTCGCACTTCTGCCCGCTGTCATCGTGCTCGGCGATCTGGTGTTCCGGGGGGGTTCCGAACCGAAGCAGCGCATCCGGCAGGCGGCCTGGGTGGTTGTCGGTCTCGCCATCGCCATCGCGCCGGTGACTGTTCGCAACGCTCTCGAGGGCGACGCCGCCCTGATCAGCACCAACGGCGGCATCAACTTCTACCTGGGGAATAATCAGGCCGCGACGGGCTATACGGCCTACCATCCCGCGTTGGGCGTATTCTGGACCCCGGACAAGGCGCACGCCTGGGCGGAAAACGTGGCCGGACGACGCATGAAGGCCACCGAAGTATCCACCTTCTACACGAAACAGGGAATCAACTATCTGGTCAATAACCCTCTGGACGCTTTGGGACTTTGGGGCCGCAAGCTGATCCTGCTGCTGTCCGGACGCGAGATTTCCAACAACGGCGACCTGGACTTCATGGCCGATCACAACCCGTTTCTGAAGTTCCTGCTGCTGTTCGGGTACGGAGCTCTGCTCCCCTTTGCGCTCACAGGGATGGTGCTGCTCTGGTTCAAAGGACCGGAGCAACGGCTGGCGATTGTCGTGGCCGTCTCGCTGCTGTTGATCAACATCCTGTTTTTTGTCAGCGCACGGTACCGTTTGCCTGCGGCGCCGTTCTTCGCCCTGTTCGCCGCTGCCGCCGGGGCGTATCTCCTGCAGACCGACTGGAAGAAGCATGGCCGCGAGGTGGCGCTGGTGGGAGCGTGTATCGTGGTGCTCGGTCTGCCGGTCAACCTCAACCTGGGCGGCCTGCCTGAGGGCGGCAACCCGGCCTACGGCTGGTTCATCCAGGGACAGGTGCTGCAACGCGAGGGCAACCCCTTCGAAGCCGAAGATGCGTTCCTGAAGGCGCTGGAGCACAACCCGCGCACGCCCCTGGCCAACTTCTATGTCGGCGAACTGAAGCTGGAGCGCGGCAAGGCGGAAGAAGCGGTGAAGTACTTCGAGCGTGAGCTGGAGAACGGCCCCAGTGCGATCGCCTCCAAGCGGCTGGGACTGGCCTACCGTCAACTGGGACGCCGGCGCGATGCTGCTGACGCCTTCCGGGATGCCAGGATGATGAACCCCAACGACCCCGAGTTGAACACCCTGCTGGCGCAGGAAATCGGCGAACAGGCCATCAGCGCCGCCGACAAGCAGGAATGGCAAAAAGCTCTCACTCTGTTCGAGGAGGCGATGAAGACCGACCCGAACAACCCGTTCTTTGCGTTCGGCATCGCCAGTTGCCAATGGGTGCTGGGCGATACTCTGCTGGCCTCGAACATGATGAAAGCGTTGATCGCGGCTTCGCCCGAATTCCCACCGGCCCAGGAATGGGCCGGCGGCTGGCGCCCCGGCAAAGACAGCGGCGGACCGACGCTCTTTGTTCCGGAAACACGCCGGCCGGATGAAAGCTTGCGGCAGGAATAGACAACCCGGGAACCCGGTCCTTGAGACCAGACTCCCTGGACATATAGGATTACTCGAGAACGTTAACCGTAGATTCTTCCGGCGTCATCCATCGCTGTTTGTGATTCCAGACCGCCCTCAAGCGCCCAGTAAACCTGGGCATGCCACCTGTTTTGTGAAATATCCGGGTTAAGGCGCTGGCAAAGGAGTAGATCCCTGCCTGTCACCATAGCATTCGAGGGCAGGCTCCGCGCTGGGAAGACATTATGGATCTCCCTTTCGAGCATCCCTCTATACCCGGAGATAGACACCCCTGAGGCTCCCACGAGACCGCTTCACCCTCTGGAATCCCCTCCGGGGATGTCGTATGTTTGCCCCCGTACGCAGCAGGACCCGGGTCGTCCGCGGCCCGGGTTTTCTGCGTAGGTTTGTTCGGTCACTTCCGACCGAACTGTAGTGTAAGAACACCGCGCCAGTCAAACGTAGCACGGGCGTCTCGCCCGTGGATCGCAGCAGCAGCACAAAAGCAAGGCAAGGAAGCAACTTCATGACCATACAGACACGCGACAGCATCCGGAACCTGGCGATCATCGCCCACGTGGACCATGGCAAGACCACCCTGGTCGACGCCATGCTGCATCAGTCCGGCCTGTTCCGGGAAAACGAAAAAGTGGCCGAACGAGTGATGGACGGCATGGATCTGGAACGCGAAAAGGGCATCACCATCATGGCGAAGAACACCGCCATCGACTGGCACGGGACCACGATTAACATCGTGGACACGCCCGGCCACGCCGACTTCGGCGGTGAGGTGCAACGGGTGCTGAAGATGGTCGACGGCTGCCTGCTGCTGGTCGACTCGTCCGAAGGCCCGCTGCCGCAAACTCGCTATGTATTGTCCAACGCCCTCGCGGCGGGCCTGTCGCCCATCGTGGTGATCAACAAGATCGACCGTCCCGACGCCCGCATTGGTGAGGTCGAGGACGAGATCCTGGAACTGTTCCTCGACCTCGACGCCAGCGAACAGCAGTGCGACTTCCCGATCGTGTATACCAACGCAAAAGCAGGTACGGCAACCAGCGACATCAACCATCCAGGAAATAATTTACGACCTCTGTTTGAAGTGATACTTGAACAGGTTCCCCCGCCGCGATACGAAGCGGATCACCCGCTTCAGCTCCAGATCACCACGCTCGATTACAGCGACTACCTGGGCCGGATCGGCATCGGGCGGGTGTCCAACGGCGTCCTCCGCACCGGCGACACGGTGCTGATGACCGGCGGCGAGGAGGGGCACAAGGCCAAGGTAACCAAACTGTATGGCTTCGCCGGACTCAAGCGCCACGACATCACCGAGGCGCATCCCGGCGACATCGTCGCCATCGCGGGCATCGAGGGCATCCAGCTCGGCTGGACCCTGACCGATCCGGAAACGCCCTGTCCCCTGCCGGCGTTGATCATCGATGAACCCTCGCTGGAGATGGTCTTCACCGTGAACACAAGTCCCTTCTCCGGGCGAGCGGGCAAGTATGTCACCAGCCGTCAGCTCCGCACCCGCCTGTTTAAGGAGATCCAGGGCAACCCCAGCCTGAAGGTGGAAGAGACCGAATCGCCCGACTCGTTCCGTGTGCTGGGACGCGGCGAGCTGCAATTCGCCATCCTGCTGGAAACCATGCGCCGTGAAGGGTATGAAGTCGCTGTGAGCAAGCCGCGAGTGCTGACTCGACGCGATGAAAACGATAAACTGCTGGAGCCCTGGGAGCACCTGATCCTGGACATCCCGGAAGAATATATCGGGGTGATTACACAGAGCATGGGGTTCCGGAAGGGCCGCATGCTGAAGATGGCCAACAGCGACAGCGGCTGGGTGCGGATCGAGTTTGAAGCGCCCATGCGTGGCCTGCTGGGCTTGCGCTCACAGTTAATCGTGCAAACCCACGGCACGGCGATTATGAATCACCTCTTCCTGGGGTGGCGTCCTCACGCCGGCGCGATCCCCAGCCGCAGCAACGGTGTCCTGGTGGCGGACCGCCCGGGCAAGGCCAACGCTTACGCCCTCCAAAACCTGCAAGAACGCGGACAGATGTTCGTCGGGCCGGGTGTGGAGCTCTATTCCGGGATGATCGTGGGAGAGAATTCCCGCACCGACGACATGTGGGTGAATCCATCGAAGGAGAAGAAACTGACCAACATGCGCGCCGCCGGCTCCGACGACAACTACATGCTCCACCCGCCCAAGATTCTGTCGCTGGAAGAGGCGCTGGAATTCATCTCCGACGATGAACTGGTGGAAGTCACGCCCGACTCGATCCGTCTGCGGAAGCGACACTTGACGGAAGAAGAGTCGCGCCGCGCGTATCG
>CAZYOC010000058.1:0-19370 GCA_964648415.1 uncultured bacterium
CCAACTCGCCCGTGACAAGCAGAACCTATCATAGCTGGCGCAATGGACCACTAGTTGCTCACGTGTTGCCTTTCCCAGTAGCACGGTTCTTTCGGGAAAGCGAAGCGACCGCTGCTGCATGTCTATTCCCAACTCGGTAGCAGTCAGCCGGAAGCTCTGTTCGACTTCGTCTTCAGTACCACGAAGCCAGATCTCGCACCAGACCGCAGTTGGACCTTGAGGTAAAAGACTATCATCATCTCGCCAGAAAGACTCGAGAACTGCGAGGCGCATATCCTCGACACTCTGGACAAGAACAGCATGTTTTGGTTTGCCAGAAATCTTATTCTCTTCTTCCGCATATTTTCTCAACTTCTTCAGGAAGTGCTCATGTTTTCTCGTTGGTATAAAGACCGTAGCCCGAGTAATTTTCTGTTCAGCATCATTAGCATCTGGCACGGTGTATATATTGAGCAGGCGAATCCCCGCAGGACGGTTTTCCAGGCTTTTGGTTACCAGATCGTATCCAGGCGCTCCTTGAAACTCAACGTACACACCGTCCTTAGTCGGTATAGAAACGGCAGTCCGGGATTCTTCCTGCTCTTTAGCTTTGGCCCAGATGGCCGCCAATTGTTCTTGCAACTTGTCACTGTGCTTTTGGCGATCCGCTCGTTGAGGTATATTCTGTGCGCCACCCCTTTGAGGCGTAGTAAACTCTTCAGTTTCCTGTGCATCGCGCAGGAAAAGATGTGGGTGTTCTGTAGCCATGCGACATTATCCTCTGATTGAATCCCTGTAAGCGGAACGTCTTTCTCCAAGCATTTCTTTTAGAAGTGTTGCTGTAACTGTTTTCCGGTTGAGAAGAATCGTTTCTTTAATTGCGTCGTTGCAAGCCTGTGCGATCTCGGCATGGCTTAGTGATTCGGCCGCTTTGACTGAAACGTCGAGTTGCATCTTTTTAGGATGAAACGAGCCAAGGCGATTTTCTATCAGTCTGGTGATTTCGGGCTTAAGAGGTAAGCGATAATGCATAATATCGTCAAACCGCCGAAAGAAGGCCTGATCAAGAATACGGGGATTGTTGGTTGCGGCCACGATCAAGCTGTCTGATGAATCCTTTTCGATAAACTGAAGAAATGAATTTACTACTCTTCGCATCTCACCCACATCATCATCGCGGCTACGTTCACCGCCTATTGCATCGAATTCGTCAAAGAGATATACCCCTCGGCGTTCCCGAATGACATCAAAGATTTGTCTCAGTTTAGCGCTCGTTTCCCCCATGAATTTCGTGACGATTTTGTCCATCATGATCGTATATAGCGGCAAGTTCAATTCGCCAGCCAAAACAGAAGCGGTCAGAGTTTTTCCCGTTCCTGGTGGGCCAGCCAGTAGAATCTTTCGACGGTGAGACAATCCATGTTTTTCGAGCTTGGCTTTCTGGTTGTATTCTCGGAGGATTCGTTCAATTCGTCTTCGCATCTCATCTGATAAAACAAGAATTCCAAGACGTTCCTTGGGTTCCGATGATAGCACTAGATGGTCAAGGTCCGGAATAAAGGGAATGACACGGCCTGGCTTGGCTTTTGCCCTATCGACGAGTGTCCTTATTTCATGCGCCAAACTACCATGACCCTGCTTCGCTTCATGGGCAGCAACCTGAAGTGCGATGGTAAAGAATTGCTCATGTTGATCGCTGACGTGCGAGCGAATAAGGGATTTGATCTGTTGGGCAGTTGCCATGCTCGGATTTCCCCAATGGAACCAAACTTCAATCTATAAAAAAAATGCGTCGGCAGCAATTAGATTCAAAGGCGAATTGCTCATCTGGCGGCCGGCTAGCCCAACTTTCGCGGTCTCTCTGGCTCGCATGCGAAAAAACGCCGAATTTGCGGTTTACGACCACCTTAAATCTAGCATTAACAATTACTTAAAAATCATACAGGTAAATGTTGTGCCAACAACTAAACACATGTTCACTTGTTTTAATGATAACATAGTATTATATTGAATTACAATTTTATTTCAACATCAAATGTACTATTCATATTAAAATAATCAGTTTCTATGTTTTTAAGTTCTTATTTAATAATGATATGTGTTTCTAGTGGCTTATAATTGATCTTCTGCTTTCTATAAATCATGTTTTATGTTGCTCTTTGAATGCCATGAATCTTAAACCGACATTCAAGATCGTTTTGCCTACAACGATTCGGTCCTTGTTTATCAATCACTTACGTCGACAAGTGCGAAAGTTGGGTTAGGGGGAGATCCCCGCTTTCGAGAACCATTTGCGGGAAGGCTCTACGCGGGGATGCCATCGTGGGACATTTTCTTCGAGCCCTGGTAAACGGTAAAAACCCCGTCCATATGAAATGAACGGGGTCTGAAATGACTTCGCTGTAAAGGGGCGAACGTTACTCCTTCTTCTCCTCGTCCTCGCCTTCCACCGGCTTGTCTTCCTCTGCCGGTTTCTCTTCCGCCTCTTCGGCGGGGGCTTCCTCCACCGGGACAGCTTCCTCGGCAGGCTTCTCTTCTTCCACCGGAGCGGCTTCTTCCGCCGGGATCTCTTCCGCCTTTACTTCTTCGGCGGGGACTTCCTCCACCGGAGCGGCTTCCTCGGCGGGCTTCTCTTCTTCCACCGGACCAGCTTCTTCCGCCGGGGTCTCTTCCGCCTTTACTTCTTCGGCGGGAGCTTCCTCTTCGACCGGCGCCTCGGCAACGGCTTCCTCCATCTTCGGTTCTTCGGCGTGCGCCTCTTCCGCCTTCTCCTCGGGTTCGATCTTCTTCGGGGCTTCCTTCTTGGCGGGGCGTTTCTTCTTGCCCTTTTTGCCCGTACTCACATCGTCCGCCGAGAAGCCGACCAGTTCGAGGATCGCCAGGGGCGCGTTGTCGCCGGCACGGTTATCCATCTGGATGATCCGCGTATAGCCGCCGTTACGGTCCCGGAATTTCGGGCCGATCTCGTCGAACAGTTCCTTGACCACGGTTTTGTTGGTGATCTTGCGCAGAACCTGCCGCCGCGCCGCCAGGTCGCCCTTGCGTGCGAACGAGATCAGCCGTTCGGCGTAGGAACGCGCGGCCTTCGCTTTCGGCAGCGTGGTGACGATTTTTTTATGTGTGAACAGGGAGCTGGCCAGGTTCGCCAACATCGCCCGGCGATGCTGCCGGGTCCGGTTCAGCCCTACATTATGCTTGCGGTGACGCACGATGCTCTCCTATCCCCGGTCCGGGGTTGTTTCCACGTCCCACTCTCATCAGGACGCTGCGAACAGACTGGTTCGCGTCTGCTGTTACTCCTCGCTGTCTGGCGCCGCTTCGCCGAGGTATTTCTCGATGTCCATCCCGAACGTCAGGTTCGTGTCCGTCAGGACTTCCTGCATCTCGATGTACGACTTCCGGCCGAAATTCTTGAATTTCAGCATCTCTTCTTCCGAGTGCTTCACCAGGTCGGCCACGGTGTAGATCTGCGCCTCTTTCAGACAGTTGGCCGACCGGACACTCAGGTCCAGCGCCTTCACCGGCTGCTTGAGCAGCTTGCGGATGCGCAACACTTCTTCGTCGATCTCCTGCTCCGGCTCCTCCTCGACAGCGTTGTCGAAGTTGATGAAGAGCTGGATGTGATCGCGGAGGATCCGCGCCGCCTGCGACAAGGCGTCATCCGGCGTGATGGAACCGTCGGTCCAGATCTCCAGAATCAGCTTCTCGTAGTCGGTACGCTGGCCGACACGGGTGGCCTCGACTTCGTACGTCACATTGCGCACCGGGCTGAAAATGGAGTCGATCGGGATGGTGCCGATGGGCATGTCCGGTTCACGGTTTTCATCGGCGGTCAGAAACCCGCGGCCGCGCTTGATGGCCAGCTCCATCCGGAAATTGGCTTCATCGTTCAGCCAGGCAATATGATGATCCGGGTTCAGAACCTCGAAATCGGTGTTGTTCTTCTGCAGCATCCCGGCGGTGAATTCACCGGCTTCGTTCAGTTCCAGGGTCACCTTGGCGGGGCGCTTATTGAGCAGTTTGAGCCGGACTTCCTTCAGGTTGAGCACGATTTCCGCGACATCTTCGGTCACACCGGAGATGGTGGTGAACTCGTGCAACACCGGCGGCTCGGTCTCGACGCGGACCGACGAAATGCCGGCGCCTTGCAGGCTGGCCAGGAGTACGCGGCGCAACGAGTTGCCGACCGTGACTCCGTAGCCCCGCTCCAACGGGTGAACGATGAACTTGCCGTACGTCGCGCAATACGTTCCTTCGTCCAGCTCGATGGTTTCAGGCATCTGGAAATTTAGGGTATTCACCTGTACCTCCCGCACGTGGGATCAATGGCCTACTTCGAGTACAACTCGACCACAGCCTGCTCGTTGACGTCGATGGGCATGTCTTCACGTCCCGGCATATCGGCCAGGCGTCCCATCAAGCGCGCCTTGTCCAGCTCCAGGTACGGGGCCATCTTGCCCTCACGCACCCGGCGCAGGCTATCGTGGATCATCGACAGTTTCTTGGATTTGTCACGCACCTGCACCACGTCGCCCGGCGTCATGATGTACGACGGGATGTCCACCGTACGGCCGTTGACGGCGAAGTGGCGATGCCGCACCAACTGCCGCGCGGCGCGCAGACTCGGCGCAAAGCCCAGGCGGAACACCACGTTGTCCAGGCGGCGCTCCAGCATGGACAGCAGGTTCACACCCGTCACGCCCTTCTGCTGGGTCGCTTTCTCGTAATAATTGTGGAACTGCACCTCGAGCAGTCCGTAGATCCGGCGGATCTTCTGCTTCTCGCGAAGCTGCAACCCGTACTCCGAAGTCTTCCGGCGACGGCCCTGGCCATGCTGGCCCGGCGCATATTCCTTGCGTTCGAACGAACACTTCGGGCTGAAGCAACGTTCGCCCTTCAAATACAACTTCTGCCCTTCACGCCGGCAGAGTTTGCAGACTGGTCCGGTATAACGAGCCATGAGTCCCTTCCTTACACACGTCTACGCTTCTTGGGGCGGCACCCGTTGTGGGGCAACGGAGTGACGTCCTGAATCGCCATGATTTGCAGCCCGGCGGCCTGTAGTGCACGGATACTGGCTTCCCGCCCCGCGCCCGGCCCCTTGACTTTCACCTGGATGCGACGCAGCCCCAGATCCATCGCCTGCTTCGCCGCATTCGTCGCCGCCTGGGTGGCCGCAAATGGAGTGTTCTTCCGCGAGCCCTTGAATCCCACACGACCGGCCGACGACCACGAAATCACGTTGCCGTAGTTGTCCGTCAACGTTATGATCGTGTTGTTGAAACTGGCCTTGATAAAGCCCAGCCCATTCGCGTCGACTTTTTCTTTTTTCTTCGTGGTCCGCTTCTTTGGAGAAGCCATTATGCCAACCTCACCTTCTGAAAGGCCTTACTTCTTCTTCTTGACCGCGCCCCTCTTCTTACCCTTCCGGGTGCGGGCGTTGTTCTTCGTGTTCTGCCCCCGAACGGGAAGGCCGCGACGATGTCGCAGACCGCGGTAACACCCGATGTCCATCAACCGCTTGATGTTCATCTGAACCTCGGTGCGCAACGGTCCCTCGACCTTGTGGTTGTTGTTGATCTCATCCCGGATCGCACGGACTTCCTGGTCCGAAAGCGCGCTCAGCTTCCGCGACCCATCAATACTCGTCGCGTCGCAAATCTTCTTCGCCCTGGTCCGGCCGATGCCGAAAATGTAGGTTAACGCGATGTCGGTCCGTTTTTCCCGAGGGAGATCGACTCCGGCGATACGTGCCATCGTTTACCCCTGACGCTGCTTATGCTTTGGGTTCTTGCAAATCACACGGACAACGCCACGCCGCCGAATGATCTTGCAGTGCTCACACATTTTCCGTACTGACGAGCGTACTTTCATCCTTCCGCTCCTTCCGCCGGACTACTGCCGGCTCCTTCTTGCCTGGGAACCCTGTCTCCCGGTTCCGGCGTACCTCACTCTATGCCCACCCCCAGAAACCGTTCCACTCTACGGCTCCCGAGGAACGCTTACTTGTATCTGTACACGATCCGCCCGCGACCCAAATCGTACGGGCTCAGCTCAACCGTCACCTTGTCCCCCGGCAGAATCCGGATGTAGTGCATCCGCATCTTCCCGGAGATGTGAGCCAGCACCCGATGACCGCCCTCGACTTCCACCAGAAACGAAGCGTTGGGCAGAGTCTCGATGATCGTGCCGTCCATCTTGATCGCTTCTTCTTTGGCCAAGTGGCCTCCAGCTTGTTACGGTTCGTTCGACAGAACCCGCGGCCCGTTCGCCGTGATCGCCACCGTGTGCTCGAAATGGGCCGACGGTTTCGCATCCGCCGTCACAACCGTCCAATGATCCGATAGCACCTTCACGCGGTACGTGCCCAGATTGATCATGGGCTCCACCGCCAGCACCAACCCTTCACGCAGTTTCAGCCCCTTGCCCTTCTTGCCGTAGTTCGGCACCTGGGGCTCCTCGTGCAGGTTCTGACCAATCCCGTGACCGACCAGATCCCGCACTACGCTGAAGCCACGCTTTTCCACGTACTTCTGCACCTCGTGGCCGAAATCCGACAGGTGATTGCCGGATTTAAGCACCTTGATGCCCAGGTTCCGCGCCTTCTCGGTGGCTTCGACCAGCTTGCGCTTCTCATCCGGCACATCACCCACCATGAAGGTCCGCGCCGCATCGCCGTGCCAGCCGTCCAGCCGTACGCCGATGTCCACGCTCAGGATCATGCCCTCTTCCAAGGGCTCCTCGCGCGGGAACCCGTGCACGACTTCTTCGTCGATGGACATGCAGCAGGCCGACGGGAACGGCGGAATGCCCGGTCCCAGCTTGTAGCCTTTGAACGCCGGAATGGCGTCATGATCCGCGATGTGTTTCTCCACCGCCTCGTTGATCTCTGCGGTGCTGATCCCCGGACGGACCATTTCTCGCGCAAGCGCCAGGCACTCGCCCACCAGCCCGTTGGCGCGGGCCAGAAATTCGATCTCGTCCGGAGACTTCAGTTGGATCATGATGCGCTGTCTCTATCTGCGTAAAAGAACAATCGGTGTTTTTACACCGCCGCTTCGACACGCTGGCGGACTTCATCCACCGTACCGTCGCCTTCCACCTGCACCAGCTTGCCCTGCTTGTCGTAATACGCCGACAGCGGAGCGGTCTGGTCGTGGTAAATCTTCAACCGGTTGCGGATCACGGCTTCCTTGTCGTCATCGCGCTGCACCAGCGTTTCGCCGTCGTTGTCGCACACGCCCTCGTTTTTCGGGGGCTTGAACATCAGGTTGTACACCGCGCCGCACTTCGGGCAGCTCCGGCGGGCCGTCAGGCGGTTGACCACGATCTCGTCATCAATGGTCAGCTCCAGCGCCTTGTCCACCTGCATGTTCAGCTCATCCAACTGCTTGTCGAGTCCTTCGGCCTGGGGGATGGTCCGCGGGAAACCATCGAAGATCACCGGCTTGTCGCCCAGTTCCTTCATCTTCTCGCCGATCAGACCAAGGATGACATCGTCCGGCGCCAAGTCGCCGGCGTCCATGTATCCTTTGGCCGTCTTGCCCAGTTCCGTGCCTTCGCGCACCGCGGCCCGCAGCAGATCACCCGTCGACAACTGGACCGCGTCCAGCTTGTCCATCAGGTACTGTGCCTGCGTGCCTTTGCCGACCCCCGGAGGGCCCAACAGGATGAGACGCATGCTTCTTCCCCCACACTTGATCCGTGTATGCCTATCCCGGTCGCCCGGGACGATCACTCTGTTTAGCTTACAACTCGTGTCATTCCTGCTGAACAGACTGTGTATAAGAACATCCCGTGAATCTCATTCCCGCGAAGTAGACAGGATCACGGGGCAACGAGTCTCATTCCCGCGAAGGCGGGAATCCAGTCATATCTATATGCTATAGTATGGTAGCTATGCAATCCAAACGGTGAATGCTACCCTGATACTCGATTGCAAACATGTACTATTCTTGCACCTTGTCTGGATTCCCGCCTTCGCGGGAATGAGAGCGCTCCATATTACGATACAGCATTACAATACAGCATTGCGATACAGCCAAAGAAGCTGGAATCCAGCTTTCCCTCCTAAATTCCTTAATTCTTAATTTCTATTTCCTGATTGAGTTACATCCTGCGTCGGCCCTTCAACCTACCGCTCTTCATCAGACCGTCGTAGTGGCGCATCAGCAGGTGCGAGTCGACCTGTTGCAGCGTATCCAGCGCAACACCCACCACAATCAGCAGGCTCGTGCCGCCGTAGAACGAGGACAGGTTGTAATCCACGTTGCTGTACTTGGCGATGATGGTCGGTAGCACTGCGATGAACGCCAGCGCGATCGAGCCCGGCAGGGTGATTCGAGTCAGGATGTTGTCCAGGAACTCGGAGGTCTTCTTGCCCGGTTTCACGCCCGGGATCATGCCGCCGTACTTCTTCAGGTTGTTCGCCACGTCAACCGGGTTGAACGCGATCGCCGTGTAGAAATAAGTGAAGAAGATAATCAATGTGGCATAGAAAAGCATATAGATCCAGCTCGTGTAGCTGAAGGCGCTGTTCAGCCAGTCCTGGAACCCGCCGGCGGGCAGGAACGTCGCCACCGTCTGCGGGAAGAACATGATGGTCTGCGCGAAGATGATCGGCATCACGCCCGCGGTGTTGATCCGCAGCGGGATGTGGGTCGACTGACCGCCGTACATCTTCCGTCCGACCACGCGCTTCGTGTATTGCACCGGGATGCGGCGCTGGCCCTGGGTCAGCGCGACCACCGCCATTGTCGTGGCGATCATCACCACGATCAGGAACAGGAACTTGAACAGGGTATGGCCCTGCACACCCTGGTAGACCATCGAGATTTCCGTACCGATGGCCGCCGGGAAACGGTCAATGATCCCGACGAAGATGATGAGCGAGATCCCGTTGCCGATACCGCGCACATCGATCTGTTCACCCAGCCACATGATGAATGTGGTGCCCGCCACCAAGGTGATCATGGTCAACAGGTAGAAGCCGAGGCCGGTATACAACGCCACCGGCTGCCCATTGAGGTTAACGCTGATCAGGAACGCCGCGACGCCGAACGATTGCAACGCACTGATGCCCACCGTGCCGTACCGGGTCAACTGGGTGATCTTCTTCCGGCCTTCCTCGCCCTGCTGTTGCAGCTTGTGGAAGTACGGCACCACCGTGCCCATCAACTGGATGATAATGGATGCCGAGATGTACGGCATGATCCCGAGCGCGAAGATGGTCGCGCGGCTCAGGTTGCCGCCTGCAAACAGATCGTACAGCCCCAGCAGGCCGTTCTGCTGATTCTGGAACCATTGCCCCAGAATCCCCGAATCGACTCCGGGCACGGGGATGTGTCCACCCAGCCGATAGATCACAAAGATCATCAGGGTGAACAGAATCCGCTTCCTCAGTTCCGGAATCTTGAAGATGTTCTGCAGCTTCTCGATCATCGCTCAGTGTACTCGCGGTTATGGCAACGTATCCGCCGATGAGTCCGGCTCAGGCTTCAACGCTTTCGCGTTCGGCCCTCTTCTTGTACTTGCCACGTTTGGGCGCGGGGGGCGGGACGGTCACTTCGCCGCCGGCTGCTTTCACTTTTTCTTCCGCACCCTTGCTGACTGCGGTCAGGTCCACTTTCCAGGCACGGGTCGCTTCCCCGTCGCCCAGGAGTTTCACCGGCCGGCCGGCATGCTTGATCATGCCGTGCTTCACCAGCACTTCCGGGGTGATCTCCAGGATGCCTTCCTCCAGGCGATCCAGATCCTTCAGGTTCACCACCTGGACTTCTTCACGCCAGATGTTCTTGAACCCCCGCTTCGGCAGCCGCCGTTGAATCGGCATCTGGCCGCCTTCAAACCACGCACGCCGCTTGGCGCCGCTACGCGACTGCTGGCCTTTGTGCCCACGGCCGGCGGTTACGCCCAGACCGGACCCCTCGCCGCGTCCCCGACGCTTGTGGTTCTTCTTCACCGACCCCGGGGCCGGCTTCAGATTGCTCAACAGCTTCGGCATTGCTACCTCTTTCACCCTTCCACAGGTTCAACGTCAACCAGGTGCGGCACTTTGTTGATCATCCCGCGGATCATGGGAGTATCGTCGTGAATCACTGTCTGGTTCAGCTTGCGCAGTCCCAACGCCGCAATCACCTTCTTCTGCTTCTCCTGGCGATGGATCGCGCTCTTCTTGTATGTGATCTTCAGCTTGCCCGCGCTCATGCCTCGAAAACCTCCTTGAAGCTCACGCCGCGCTTGTACGCCACCCGGCTGAGGTCTTCCATCTCTTCCAGGCCGGCCAGAGTCGCCTTCACCATGTTGTGAGGATTCCGGCTGCCCAGCGATTTGGTCAACACATCACGCACTCCGAGGCACTCCATGACGGCGCGCACCGGACCACCGGCGATCACACCGGTACCTTCCGACGCCGGCTTGATCACGATCTTCGCCGCGCCGAACCGCCCGATCAGGGCGTGAGGCAACGTCGTACCCACCAGCGGATACCGCTTCATCGAACGCTTGGCGATCTCGCCGCCCTTGGTGATCGCTTCCGCCACTTCACGAGCCTTGCCCAGGCCGAAACCGACCTTGCCCTTGCCGTCGCCAACCACCACGATCGCGTTAAAGCTGAAGTTCCGCCCGCCTTTGACGACCTTGGCGACACGATTGATGTGCACCACCTTCTCGATCAGTCCCAGGTCGGCCGCAGTCGGCGCACCGCCCCGGCGATCTCCACGATTGCTCTTGCCACGGTTCAAAACTTCAGCCCTCCTTTGCGGGCGCCGTCCGCCAACGCCTTCACACGGCCATGATAGCGGAACCCGTTGCGATCAAAGACGACGCTCTCGATCCCCCGCTCCTTCGCCATCGACGCGATGGCCATGCCGACACGATAGGCATTCGCGGTCTTGCCCTTATACTGGGGACCCTTCGCCTTCTTCTCTTTCTTCTTCTTCTCCCCGCCGTCTTCAGCATCGTCCGCCGTCTTCTCTTCCGGCGGGTTCAGCGGGAAATCAGTCTCGCCCAGCTTGGCGTCGATGATGCCTGTCAGGGTCTTGCCCTCGTCATCATCCACGAGCGACGCAGTAATGTGCTTCAGGGTCCGATTGACCACGAGCCGAGGCCGCTGAGCCGTGCCGTACACGACCTTGCGGATGTGCTTCTTGCGCCGCTGATGCGCCCGTTTCCTCTTTTCCTGTTTCGTCGCCATTACTTCTTCGCCGCCTTTCCAGCCTTCCGGCGCACTTGTTCGTTGTTGTACCGAATCCCCTTGCCCTTGTAGGGTTCCGGGGGACGCACCCGACGGATCCGCGCGGTCACCTGGCCCACCAGTTGCTTGCTGATGCCGCGGATGCGGATGGCCTGGTTCTGGTTCTCCACCTGCTTGGTGATCCCCGCTTCGCCCCACTGCGACGGCTGCAAGACTTCAAACTCCACATGCGGCGGAGCGCCCAGCCAGACCGGGTGAGAATACCCGACACGCAGCAGGATGCCATTGCCCTTGATCTCTGCCGAATACCCCACACCGCATATCAGCAGGACTTTCTCGTAGCCGTTGGTGACGCCTTCGACCATGTTGGCCAGCAGCGTCCGGGACAACCCCCAGCGCCCGCGATGTTCCTTCGAGTCGCCACGGGGCTTGACCACCACCGCGCCGTCTTCCATCACCAATTCCACTTCCGGCACAAACTCGTGGGTCAGCTCGCCCTTCGGTCCCTTCACCGTCGCCGTCTGACCGTCAAGCTTCACTTCCACCTTGTCCGGAATCGGAACCGGCATTTTCCCGATGCGTGACATCTCTATACCTCCACCCGACCCCTGTCGGGAAACCTTGCGAAGGGTGCGCTACCAGATGTAGCAAAGCACTTCGCCGCCTACGTTTTCCTTCTTGGCCTGCTGGCCAGTCATCACGCCCTTCGGCGTCGACATGATCGCAACGCCCATGCCGTTGCGGACACGAGGGATGTCGCCGACACCCACATAGTTGCGGAGCCCCGGGCGGCTGACCCGCTTCATGCCCGTGATCGCACTCCGGCCGCTGCGGTCCACCTTCAAATACAGCCGAATCAGGCCCTGCTTGTCGTCTTCAATATTCAGGTAATCCCGAATAAAACCCGTCTCCTTGAAGAGCCGCGACAGGTCGCGCTTCATCTTCGAGGCGGGGATGTCCACTTTCCGGTGCCGCGCGTTAATCGCGTTCCGGATCCGTGTCAGGTAATCCGCGATGGGATCGTTGGTCGTACGTGACACAGCCAGTATCCTTTCGTCAGGACTTAACTACGCCGATAACAAGTTACCAGCTTGACTTGGAAACGCCGGGGATCATGCCCTGCAGCGCCAGCTCCCGGAAGCAGATACGGCAGATGCCGTACTTGCGAATGTACGCCCGCGGACGGCCGCACCGGTTGCACCGGTTGTACTTGCGCACGTTAAACTTCGGCGTCTTCTTACACTTGGCGATCAGAGCCTTCTTCGCCATGATCGACTCCTTATGGTTCCTAGGCGGCGGACGATTCCTGGTCGGGCGACGGGGTCCGTTTGCGGAACGGGCAACCCAGCGCCTCCAGCAACGCCTTGCCTTCTTCGTCGTTCTTCGCCGTGGTGACGAACGTGATATCCATCCCGTGAATCTTCACGACCTTGTCGTAGTCGATCTCCGGGAACACGATCTGTTCCTTGACACCCACGGTATAATTGCCCCGGCCGTCAAAGGAACGGTCCGGCAGGCCGCGGAAGTCGCGGATACGGGGAGCCGCCAGGTTGAACAGCTTGTCCATGAACTCCCACATCCGGGCGCGGCGCAAGGTGACTCGAGCACCCACCGCCATGCCTTCACGCAGCTTGAAGTTACTGATGGACTTGCGTGCACGGGTGATCACCGGCTTCTGACCGCTGATGGTCTCCAGCTCTTCCAGCACGCTCTCCAGCAACTTCTGCTCCTGGTGCGCATCGCCGATACCCACATTCAGCACAACACGAACCATCCGGGGAATCTCCATGGAAGAGCTCATGCCGAACCTCTCCTTCAGCGCCGGCGCGACTTCTTCCTGGTACTTCTGCTGCAGACGGGGCAAGTATCCTTCCGGGACCGGAATCACTTCCACAGGCTGCTGCTTCTTGCCCTGCTTCTGGGACTCGCCCTGACCCTTCTTGCCCTTCTTCTGCTTCGTCTCTTCTTTCGTCTTCTTCGCCACGATATCACCTACTCAAGGATTTCTCCGGAGACCTTGGCCACACGGACGCGTTTCTTCTTGCCGCCTTCAGCATCCACAAAGCTGTGACCGATACGAGTCGGCTTCCCCGATTTGGGGTCAACCACTTTCACGTTCGACACGTGGACCTTGCCCTCCCGCTCCACAATGCCTCCCTGGGGAAGCTGCTGGCTGGCGCGGGTGTGCCGCTTGATGAAGTTGATACCTTCTACAATGATGCGGTCTTCCGTCGGGAATACCTTCAGGACTTTGCCCTTTTTCCCGCGGTCGTTGCCCGCAAGCATGACTACTTCGTCGCCCTTGCGCACTTTAAAACCGTGCCGGGCTACCTTTTTCCTGCGCCTGATCATAGCACCTCCGGCGCCAAGCTTACAATCTTCATGAATTCACGTTCACGCAGCTCGCGGGCCACCGGCCCGAAAATACGAGTGCCGCGTGGTTCGTGACGATCGTCAATGATCACCGCCGCGTTGTCATCAAAACGGATATAGCTCCCGTCACGACGCCGGACCGCTTTCTTCGTCCGAACCACCACAGCGTGCTGAATCGAGCCCTTCTTCACGTTGCTGTTGGGAATCGCGGTCTTCACGCTGACGATTACGATGTCCCCCAGCGACGCGTAGCGGCGCTTCGTACCACCAAGGATGCGAAAACACTTCACCTTCTTCGCTCCGGTGTTGTCCGCTACGTTGAGCATGGTTTCTTCTTGAATCATGATGCCCTCACGGGTTCCCGGCCGCCCGGGAAATTCTCACGTCCCACTGAAACTCTGCGGGCGACGTTACACAGCCCTCTTCAATACTTCGGTCACGCGCCAGCGTTTGGTCTTGCTCTTCGGACGAGCTTCCATCAGGCGTACCTGGTCGCCCATACGGCAGTCGTTCGACTCGTCATGCGCGTGATACTTCTTCGAGGTGGTGATGAACTTCTTGTACAACGGATGCCGCAGCCGGCGGGAGACCAGTACGGTCACCGTCTTGTCCATCTTGTTCGAGACCACGATCCCGGTTACCACTTTGCGATTGCCACGCTCTCTCACGGCTTACTCCCTCGGCTGCAACTGGTTGATACCAAGTTCCTTTTCCCGGATCAGGGTCCGAAGCTGCGCCACATTGCGACGCTGAATCCGAACCTTGAGCTGGTTCTCGAGCTGCTTGCCGCCGAGCTGAAAGCGCAGATTCGCCAGTTCTTCCTCCGCATCCGCCAGCCGAGCTTCCAGCTCTTCCTTGTCCAGCGAACGGTATTCTTCCAGGTTCTTCATGTTACGCCTCCAACCTGCCGACAATTTTCGTACGGACCGGCAGCTTGTATGTCGCCAACCGGAGGGCGGACCTGGCCAACTTCTCGTCCACACCGCCCAATTCAAACATGATCCGGCCGGGCTTCACTTTCGCCACCCAGAATTCCGGGGCGCCTTTCCCTTTACCCATTCGGACTTCCGCCGGCTTCTTCGTCATCGGCTTGTCCGGAAAGATCCGGATCCACACCTTCCCGCCACGTTTCACATGACGTGTAATCGCCACACGACAAGCTTCGATCTGGCGGCTGGTGATGAACCCCGGGGTGGTCGCCATGACTCCGAAATCGCCGAACGACACTTTGCTGCCGCGATAAGACAAACCGCGTATCCGGCCTCGCTGGACTTTACGTCGGCGTACTCGCTTCGGTGCAAGCATGTTCGCTCTCTCTATCTTGTTTCACCCCCGGCAACCTGCACCGGGGTAACACGTTCTCGTCGCAGACCCGGCCTAACTGGCCTTCGCCGCCTGTTCTCCCTTGCCCAGGATCTCGCCCTTGCAGATCCACACCTTCACACCAATGGTGCCGTAGGTGGTCTTCGCAATGTCCTGAGCGTAATCGATGTCGGCGCGCAAGGTGTGCAGCGGAATCCGGCCTTCCTTGTACATTTCGCTACGGCTCATCTCCGCGCCGCCCAGCCGGCCCTTGCACATGATCTTGATGCCTTCCGCACCCATCCGCATCGCGGCTTGAATCGCCTTCTTCATTGCGCGACGGAAGCTGACACGGCCCTGCAACTGATGAGCAATGCTTTCCGCCACCAACGCCGCTTCGATTTCCGGACGCTTGATTTCAAAGATGTTGAGCTGCACATCCTTGCCGGTCACCGCCGCAAGCTCGGCCTTCAGCTTGTCCACCTCCGCGCCCTTGCGGCCGATCACAATGCCCGGCCGGGCGGTGTGGATGGAAATGGTGATCAGTTTCGGGGTGCGTTCGATTTCCACCTTCGCCACACCGGCGTTCTGGAGACGTTTGCCCAGGTAACGACGCAGCATCAGGTCTTCGCTCAACTTGTCCGCGAAGTTGGTTTCGTCGAACCAGTTCGAACTCCAGGTCTTGTTGACCTTCAGACGAAATCCGACTGGATGTACTTTCTGACCCATGACTATGCCTTTCTGATCACTCCGCCACTTCGACCGTAAGGGCCATGTGGCTTGTGCGCTTGCGAATCCGCGTGGCCCGACCCATGGCGCGGGGACGCCACCGGCGTAACGTCGGCCCCTCATTGATCACGATTTCGCTGATGACCGCTTCGTTCACATCTACACTGGCCGCGTCGTCCTGGTTCATCAGGTTCGCCAGGGCGCTCCGCAGCAGCTTCTCGATGGGCTCAGCCGCCCGCTTCGGGGAATGGGTTAACACGCCCTGGGCCCAACCGGCCTTCTTGCCCCGAATCATGTCCGCCACCAAACGCGCCTTCCGTGGCGCGATTCGGACGAACCGTGCTTTCGCTGTTGCCTGCATCTTGGTATCTCCGCATCCCGGGAGGTGCTATCGCACCTTGCCCGCCTTCTCGCTCTTCCTGCTGCCGGCATGACCCCGGAAGGTCCGCGTGGGCGAAAACTCACCCAGCTTATGCCCCACCATGTTCTCGGTGATATACACCGGAAGGTGCTTCTTGCCGTTATGCACCGCGATCGTCAACCCCACAAACTCCGGGCTGATCGTGCTGCGACGCGACCACGTCTTGATGACCTTCTTGCTCCCGCTCGACTGAGCCACCGAAACCTTCTTCAGCAGCGATTCGTCAATAAACGGGCCTTTCTTGACTGAACGAGCCATGGTCTCTACGCCTTGTCTTACTTCTTCTTTTCGTTACGCCGCTTGATGATATACTTGTCCGACTGCTTGCGGCCACGGGTCTTGTATCCCTTCGTCGGCTTGCCCCACGGTGTGCAGGGATGCCGGCCGCCCGACGAACGACCTTCGCCGCCACCCATCGGATGATCCACCGGGTTCATCACCACACCGCGCACATTCGGCCGACGCCCCTTCCAGCGGGTCTTTCCGGCCTTGCCGTATGACACCTTCTCGTGGTCGCCGTTGCCAACCACGCCGAGGGTCGCCAGGCATGCCTCCGGCACTCGCCGGGTTTCGCCCGACGGCAGCTTGAGGACGGCGAAGCCGCTGTCGCGCGCCATCAGGCGCACCGACGCTCCCGCGCTGCGGGCCATCTGGCCGCCGCGTCCCGGCTGCATTTCCACGTTGTGAATGTCCGAGCCCAACGGAATCTCGCCCAGAGGCATGGCGTTGCCGACACGAATGTCCACATCCTGGCGTCCGCTGGTGATCACGTCACCCTCCTGAATCCCCTTCGGGGCCAGGATGTAACGCTTCTCGCCGTCGGAATACACCAGCAGCGCAATGTTGGCGCTCCGGTTGGGATCGTACTCGATCGACTTGACATGAGCGGGGATGTCGTACTTGTCCCGCTTGAAGTCGATGCGACGATACCGGCGCTTGTGGCCGCCGCCACGCTGCCAGGCCGTAATCCGCCCGTTGTTGTTCCGGCCGCCCTTTTTCGGCAGCGGCTCCAACAGACTCTTCTCCGGCTCGACCTGTGACAGTTCGCTGTTGTCCAGGTCTGTCCGGAATCGCTGTCCCGGTGTTACCGGGTTATATTTTTTCAACATAATCCCCTCGCGTCACGTGCTGTGGTGAGGGTTAAACCGGGTCTCTTCTCCGGGAAGGTCAACCACGACCCTCCCACACCGGCCGTATTACACGTTTTCGAACAGCTCCAGGGTGTCACCCTTCTTCAGGGTCACCAGGGCCTTCTTCCAGGCGGAGCGACGTCCCTCCCACCGGCCAAGGCGTTTGCGCTTCCCGCGCATGGAAATCGTCCGCACATCGGTCACGCTGACCTCGAAGATCTCTTCGATCGCGCGGCGGATCTCCACCTTGTTGGCCGAACGGGGCACCTCGAACGAGTAGGTGTTTTCCGTCTCTTGCAGCCGCACCACTTTTTCGGAAAGAAGCGGTCGCTTAAGCAGCTTCCTCAGCCGAGCGCTTTGTTCCACCTAACACCTCCGTGATGCTTTCCAGGGCGCCTTCCTCTATCAGGAGGACCCGATGATTTAACAGGTCGTACGTCGAGGCTTCAAAGCCAACCCGTACGTTGCATGTCGCCAGGTTCTGGGCCGACCGGACCAGGTTCGGAGAATTCGCCTTCGTCAGAATCAGCACCTTCTCGCCTTGCAGATCCAGCGCCTGAAGCACCTGCCTGAGTTGACGAGTCTGCGGCTTATCAAAGCTGAACTCCTCGACCAGCCGAATCGCCTCTTCCTGCGCACGCGCCGACAGCGCGCTTCGACGCGCCAACTGCTTCACCTTCTTCGGCAGATCCATCTTGTACTCATGCGGATGAGGCGGGAAAATCCGGCCGCCATGCCGCCACAAGGGACTGCGAATGGTTCCCACGCGCGCCGTACCACGGCCCTTCTGACGCCAGGGCTTCCTGCCACCACCCCGCACCATCGAACGGTTCTTCGCGGAATGGGTCCCCTGACGCTGCCGGGCCCGCTGAACCTTCACCGCCAAGTACATGGCGTGATCATGAGGCTCAATCCCAAACACCGCCTCGTTCAGCTCAACCTCACGGCCGGTCGCGTTACCAGAATGGTCGTAAACCGATACCTTCATCTTACTGTTCCTTCTTGCGCAGCTCCACCACGCTGTTATATGCGCCGGGCACAGCGCCTTTCAACAGAACGAGGTTCTTGTCCGCGATGATCTCCACCACTTCCAGATTCTTCGTCGTGGCGATCGCGTTGCCATACTGCCCCGGCATCCGCTTGCCTTTCCAGACACGCGACGGCCAGGCGCACGCCCCGATGGCGCCGGGACCGCGGAAACTCTCGTGAGTACCGTGGGTAGCCTTGTGACCGTGGAAATTGTGCCGCTTGATCACACCGGAAAATCCACGTCCTTTCGAACGGCCGCGTACCATCACCTTGTCGCCGGTGGCCAGAATCTCTTCCACTCGCACGGTGTCGCCCAGATCCTTGCCGGTCATCCCGCGGAACTCCTTCAACACGCGCACCGGATTCACCTTCGCGCGCTTGAAATGACCCGCCATCGGCCTGGTAACCTTGCGCTCCTTCTTCGGAAGAAAGCCAAGCTGCACAGCGTCGTAGCCATCCTGGCCTTCCGCGCTCTTGACATGCACCACCGGACACGGACCCGCTTCGACCACCGTCACCGGAATCGCCCTGCCATCCCGAAATACGGAAGTCATGCCGACCTTGCGTCCTAAAATTCCTGCTGCCATGGCTCTAACCTTCACCTTAGCTTTGCCGGGCCGCCCGGCCCCCAAAGGAAACCGTTCACCCCTTCACTGGACGGCATCGCCGTCCTCTACGCCCCTGCGACAAGGCGTCGCCGCCCTCGCAACCGTTCACGCTCCCCAACCGAAACCGATCAGGTCTTGATCTCGATGTCCACACCCGCAGGCAACTCGAGCTTCATCAGCGAATCAATCGTCTTCGGCGTCGAATTCAAAATGTCGATCAGCCGCTTGTGAATCCGCGTCTCAAACTGCTCCCGGGACTTCTTGTCCACATGCGGGCCGCGCAATACGGTCCACACCGAACGCTTCGTCGGAAGCGGAATCGGCCCCGAGACCAACGCCCCGGTCGAACGAGCAGTCTGAATAATCTTCTGCGTCGACTTGTCGATCAGGTTGTGGTCGTACGCTTTCAGGCGTATCCGGATATTCTGTCCGGCCACGAATACCTCCCCCGAATGCTTTGTGTTCGGGATCCCGGCCACGCCGGGAGTGTCTTGATCTATCGTATGCGTTTCCAACCGGCAAACCATCCGCCGGCCAAACGCCTTACCTACTACTCGAGAATCTTGCCGACGACACCGGCGCCCACGGTACGGCCGCCTTCACGA
>CAZYOC010000059.1:0-19347 GCA_964648415.1 uncultured bacterium
ACCTAAATGCAAAAAGTTCTCGCATGACGGAGCAATTTCGGGAATCGCTATAGCATTCTACGAATAATTGGAAACCAATCTCCGCGGCCATGTGGTTTAATTTCGACAGTTATTTTTGCTCTGCCTCCAAAATCGTCCGGGGAGACGAGAATCGAAAATGTATCTCCATGCCTTAGTGTAGAGGTGTAGTTGGCAACGTAGTGTCCAACAGAATCGCCATCAGCATCAAAGTCAATCTCGAAATCTATATCCCATCTGTTAGGTGTTGTCTGATCTTCAGAGAGTATTCTCATATCAGCATCCAACTCATTTTTTGCTGGGTGTTTGGCATCATCCCAGGGCACCCAAAAACTTTCGTCAATATCCAATCTACGGAAATTAGATGCAATTCCAGGGTACATGGAGATATCAAAGAGACGGACTCTCATATCCCACTCCCATTCCTCTGCTTCAGGGCACGTGAACTGAAAGTGAAATGGGAGAGGATCAAAATACTGTGAGTCATTTCCTAACATGGGACCGGGAAGCCATTCCGCCCATTCTCCTTCATTGAGATGGACCAGGGGGTCCATCCGTGGGAATCCCATTAACGAATCGCACCAAGCCGGCAGGAGGAGTTGGAAGTCGAACCAGCTCGACTCGGCCATGTTTGCATAAAGGTATTCGGTTGTGTTCGGGAGGTACTGCGGACCGGGCATATTCCATTGTACAATACAAGGTACTGTGTTGGAGCTGGGATAATTATATATGCCGGATTTGACACGGAAGTTTCCATGCCAACGCCAAGTCAGGGCCGCATTTCGTGTGCCTGTATAGGTGTATGTTTTCGCATCCCTCCAAACGCCATCAACATAAACTTCAGAATGGTCGATGTACTCTTCAAACGTATCTAAGCGCATCCGCGGAGGGAAATAATAGCAATGACCATAGCGAAGCCCATAATCAACATATTCATTTACTGGATAAGTTTTACGAAACAGACTTAATCCCAGATAATAATCATAAGGATCTGGCACGTCCTGAACAATCGTTCTAGAAGATTCGAAGTAGAACCGTACCCCGCCTATATATGGGCTGGCATAAGCTGGAAACTGACCGGAATACTCCAGAGAAACTGTTGCGTAGTCTTCACTATGTGAGACCGAATAGAAAGCAAGCGCAAAAAAAAACAACTAAATACGCACCGAGACATCTTCCCAAAGACGTTAGTGGGTTACACTTCATGAAGAACCTCAAGTATTTGGATGGCTGAGTTTCCTTTGCCGATACAAAAACATACATAAGGGATATTCCCTGGTCAAGGGATATGTGCTGGAAAAATTGAAAAGAAACCAGAAAGAAGAGGCCGGAACGCGTGGGCGTTCCGGCCTTGAAAGCATGGGGATGGACGTGCTTGTCAGCAGTCCTGTATAGCGAGCAGTCCTGTTTAGCGTATGTGTGGCATGTGTTGGATGCTTTGGTTCGTTTCTGCGGCATTCAGGACATTGAGCACCGGGCCGCGTGGTTGCGTTCCGGGCGACGGCTGCAGCAGTTGTGTGCTGCCGTCGGGGTAGGCCACCAGCGCGCGTATCGCGACGGTCAATCCCGAGTAGAGCAGCCAGGGACCGTTTTGATGGTAGGGGTCATAGACCACACAACGGTCATTTCCGACGATGTCATTATAGGCCAAATAGCTTGTCTGATTGACGTCTTCCATGGCGATGTAGAAATGATCCTGCACCTCGATCTGTTCACGTTGGAGGTTGATCCGGGTCCACTCGGGTTGCTGAACGCCCCAGTGGTGTTCCGAGTAGAGCTCGACCTGCGGTACCCCCTGGCCTTCCGGATCGGGGTAATCCATGACTACAAGGCCGAATTGAGGATCGGATCCTTCGTTGAACAGCAACATCCAGACTTCTATCAACTCCGCAGTTCCATTTGCAGTCATCCGATTGCCGAGCATCCCGTTGGGTATGTAAGCGTAGCCTGTCGGGAAGTAGTTATCATCGTATATCAGCGTATCCATGTTGGCCGGAATCGGCAGGATCTCGAAGTCTTTCTGGTAGACGCCGTCGGGATCTGCATCGAACTGGGTGCTCGTCGTGAAGTAGTTTTCCTTTTCCACGGCGACAATCCGGTCATCGCCCGGCAGCAATTCAAAGCTGTACAGCCCGGCGACATCGGTGTAGGTGCTGTCGCCTTCACTGGAGGTGACGAGGACGCTGCCGATGGGTTCTTCGGTGAGGCCGTTGGTGACGAGTCCGCTCACGGTCGCCATCAGGTAGCTCATGTAGAAATCGATGCGGTTTTGCACACCGAGCTCCACGGTCACTGTCTCCACCTTGGTATGGTAGTCTTCATGTTCAAACCGCAGGATATGGTCGCCGCCGGGTAGCACGCGGCTGAAGACGCCCTCGGCGAGCGTGGTAATCGCCAGCGTGTCGTTGATGGTCACCGACACATTTCCGATCGTACGCTCTGTGTCGACATTATAAACAGTTCCGATCAGGGTGCCGGTGGTCGGCAGCGTTTGCAGCTCGAAATCGGCGATGTGCTCCCTGCCCTCACGGATATTCAGCAGCGTCTGGCCGCGGTAGTAGTCCTCGTGTTCGGCATAGACGATATGCTGGCCGACATGGACATCCATGGAATAGACGCCCTCTGCGTCGGTGGTGGTCTCGGTGCCGTCGTCGGCCCACACGGCAGCATCGGCGATCGGTTCATCCGTCTGCATATCGGTGACCACGCCGGTGACTGTGCCCACCACGGGCGGGGTCATGCGGAAGATGGCGAAACCAGGCCGGACCTGAGACGGGGTAACGTAGATTTCTTTCTTATCGAACCCGTCCGCTTCCAGGCTGTACATGACCGGCTCGATTTGTTCCTGCATGAAGAAGCCGTCGCCGTCCGGCTGGAAGGTCGCGATCACGGAATCGGGAATATCGTAGGGATGCACCTCGATGGTGACATCGGTCATCGGCGCATGGTCGTTGAAACCGTCGCTGACGAAGCCGAACACCATGTTGCCGCCGCGGGCCATGGTCCACAGGGTGTCTGGAGTCTCCACGGTGTCCACGTCGGAAGGCGTGGCGGGCCACTGCCATACCGCCTGGTTGGTTTCGTAGGAGACGATCTTGACGGATTTATAGAGTTTCTCTTCTTCGTAGACGATCTGGTACAGGTCCAGCCAGGTCTCGTCGCCATCGGTGCGCCAGTAGGCGTCGCCGTGGCGCTGCCGGGATTCGTTGATGTACATACTCCAGGCGCCGGCGGAGTCGAAATCCACTGATAGTAGCGGGGAGATCCCCTGCTGGAGGGCCTGATCGCCCACCGCCTGCCTGGCGTACAGATACCAGTTCCCCTGGAAGTCCGCAGGCGGATCGTCGCCCCGGGAAGGTGTTACCGGATCTTCGTCGTCTTCCGAACAACCCATTGCCATCAGTCCAGTAAGCAGCAGACCTATCACCATGATCTGTAGCCATTTCCACATCAGCTGCTTGTCGCCCATCTTCGTTGTCCCTCCCGTTGCAAATCGGCGCTTCTCCGCCGGGTGAAAACCAGTGTGAAAATCTAGCTCCAACTCAGGGGGTAAGACAAGTGAGATGGGGTGCATGGTAACAATTTGCAAACAAAAAAAAGCGGACTGCCAAGTCCGCTGGAAGTTGCTTGAAAACAAGTAATTCAATCATTACATCGGGAAGATCGCTTTCAACAGGATGAAGATCAGAATAGATAGTATCCCTGCAATCGGGAGAGTGATCAGCCAGGAGAAGATGATACTGCGCACGACTTTGAAGTTGATGCGCTCCATTCCCTGGGCGAAGCCGATGCCCAATACGGCGCCGACGAGGGTGTGTGTGGTCGAGATTGGAAGGCCGAGCTTGGAGGCGGCCATTACGACCGTGGCGGCGGCGAACTCCGCGGAAAACCCGCGCGAGGGGGTAATCTCGGTGATCTTGATGCCGACCGTTTTCATCACGCGATAGCCATACGTCGCCAAACCGATGGCGATCCCGGTCCCGCCCATGACCAGGATCCACAAGGGGACAGGTACTTTCAACTGCACGACACCGTTCTTGATGGTCTGCAGCACCGCAGCGACCGGCCCGATGGCGTTGGCCACATCATTGGCCCCGTGCGCAAACGCGACATAGGTCGCCGTCACGACTTGCAGCACCATAAAGATCCGTTCGATCGGACGCAGGTGATCATCCGGGTCAAGGTCTTTTTTCGCCTTCTTGACCATGATCAACAGGAAGATGTACCCGATGATCATACCAACCACAGACATCAGGATGACGTAGCCGGGCGCCATATGAATATTCAGATTCTTGAGTCCCTTCCAGATAGCGGACAGGATAATAATCCAAATGGTCAACGCCCCCAGGATCGGACCAATCACGACCATACGCTTAAAGGGCTGTTCGGCCTGCAAGATGGCTTTTCGGATGAACGTGAACATCAACAGGGCAAGCACTCCGCCGCTGATCGGAGACAACACCCAGGAGGTGACAATCTGGACAACCTTGATCCAGTTCACCGCCGCGAGGCCATAGGTGATCAACCCGAACCCGACAATGGCGCCGACGATGGAATGAGTGGTGGAGACGGGCAAGCCGAAAAAAGTCGCCCCATGCAGCCATAACGCCGCCGCCAGCAACGCCGCCACCATGCCCAGGATCAGGTAATGGGGATCCTGTACGAAAAGCTCGGAATTGACAATGCCTTTTCGCACCGTATCCGTGACCGACCCGCCCGCCAGGCTGGCGCCCAGGAAGTTGGCGATCCCGGCGATGACAACCGCTTGCTTGTAGTTGATCGTGCCCGAACCCACGGATGTCGCCATTGAGTTGGCGACATCGTTGGCGCCAATGGTCCATGCCATGTAAAAACCAAAAGCCAACGCCAACGATCCAATAATGATAAGCTGGGTATCGGAGGTCTGAAAAAGGGTAGTCAGAAAATCCATGCGAGGACCTTGCGACTCACTGCCGTGGTGGAGTGATCGTGCTTCCCTGTGTTGTACGATCCGATTCTATCGATCACTGTTCTGTTCACTTTCACGTTCGCCGGGAGTATACGACGAGTATTGTTAGAAATGCGTTAGAAAACTAACGTATCTCCAATAAGGAGCTTCCAGTAGGCAGATCCTTGCCAGTCATTTTGGCAATCATGTGAAAAATGTTAGTCCTTTGCTTGGGATTTCAAACCTAAGCTGTTGTTATTGTGTAGGGTATGTATAGAATCTTGTTTGCGCATACTATACGGTGCATGGGATAGCGAGTGCAAGGAAAATAGTGAGTGCTCCGGTGCATGCCGGCCTCTGAAATCACCCTACCAGAAAATGATATACATGATGGCGACTCCCACAATCACCAGGCTGCCGAGCAGGTAGACCGACTTGTAGGTTGTGGTGTCGATGCGTTTGGCCTCGGGGAGGATGACCTCCTTTGGCAGGGGCGAGACTCGTGTAACGATCAGCATGAAGATGACCTCGACCAGGAAGACGATGCCCATATGATGCAGGAAGGCGACCTGTGGCAGCAGCCAGAGCAGCAGGCCGTAGAGCGGTACGCCCAGGATCATGGCTCCGCTTGCGGCGAGGGGCGGGGTGCGTTTGACGATCAGCCCCACGATAAACGCGGCGACGATGCCGGGCGTGATAAAGCCCCAGACCATCTGGATATAGGTGAACACGCCCTCGAAGCGGCTGATGATGGGCGCCCACAGGCAGGCGATAATCACAAACGCGGCGGTGGCGAAGCGCCCGAAGCGGACGATTCTCTTCTGGGAGGCGTCGGCGTTGACATGACGCTGGTAGAGATCAATGGTCAGGATGGTGGAGGCGGAGTTGAGCATGGAGTTGAAGGAGCTCATCACCGCGCCGAACAAGGCCGCGAGCATGATGCCGCGCAGCGAGGGCGGCAGGATCTGGTTGATCATGTGCGGGTAGGCTTCATCCGGGTTGGCGATCTGGCCGCCGTAAAGCTGATAGGCCATGATGCCGGGCAGGACAATCACCAGGGGCATGAAGATTTTCAGCAGGGCGGCGAAGAGAATCCCCTTTTGACCTTCCGCCAGGCTTTTCGCCCCCAGGGTGCGTTGTGTGATGAATTGGTTCAGCCCCCAGTAGAAGGTGTGAGGAATCCACATGCCGCCGATGAATACCGCCACCCAGGGCAGCTCGGGATCGTTCCAGGGGAGCACGGTATGCAGCTTGTCGGCGTTGGTCTCACGGAAGGAAGCGATGCCGTCGAAAAAGCTGCCGTCGCCGATCAGACGAAAGCCGATAATCGTGATCACGGTGGCGCCGGCGATCAATGCGGCTCCCTGGATCAGGTCGGACCAGACCACCGCCTTCAGGCCGCCGTAGATGGTATATACACCGGCGATCAGGCCGATGAACCAGATGCCGGCGATGGTCGCCCAGAGGTGAGCGGATTCCTGCGGCAGGCCGAGGTGCTGGTGGAAATAGTCGGGGATGTTGAAGATGGCGTTGATGGCGATGGCGCCGGAATAGAGCACGGTGGCCATGGCGACCACCACGTAGGCGATCATGAGAAACGCCGCCATGATGGCGCGAGTGGTGGCGTTGTAACGGTATTCAAGGAACTGGGGCATGGTGTAAATGCCGGCCTTCAGGAAGCGGGGCAGCAGGAACCAGCCGACCAGCACCAGCACCACCGCCGCCATCCATTCGTAGCTGGCGATGGCCATGCCCACGCGACCGTAAGCCGACCCGGACATCCCGACAAACTGCTCGGTGGAGATGTTGGAGGCGATCAGCGAGAATCCGATCAGCCACCAGGTCAGGCTCCGTCCCGCCAGGAAGTAGTCTTCCGAACTCTTCTCCTTGCGGGAGGCGTACAGCGACACCCCTACGACAATCGCCAGAAACGCGACAAACGCGATCAGGTCGAGCACGGTTAACGCGGCCATACGTCCCTCTTTGCGTGATGGATTCCCGAAGAACGGAGGTAGTGTAACCCCCTGGCGACGGTTTTGCCAAGCGTTTGCACCTCTTTTTCGTAAACAATCCGGCTGGAACGAGACGCGTTTTCAGCAAAAAAACCTCAACACCCGGGCTGGATGTCGAGGCCGAAGAGAACTCATTTGCACCCTACAAAGGGATAATCGGCATCCAGATTTCAAAATGGTGCTTGTGCTCCGGATGCTCTTCCGGGTTGTTCAGGTAGCGTTCGAAAGGAGGACGGTCATCCGGCATGTAACCGCTCTGCGGCAACCAGTCGCCATACATCGCCTTCCAGGCCAGCGGGAACTCATCGGTATCCAGCAGGAATTCTCCCACCGCGTACCTGCCGCCCTTGACTACCGTCTTGCCGATCTCGCCTTCGACTTCCGTGTCCGGCGGGACAGTCATGCACATACTGGTGCGCAGCTTGTCCTCGTCGGTCAACGAGGGGTCATCGTGATACAACGTCAGCAGCCAGGTGGCCTCGCGCATGAGATCCCGGGTACAGGCCCACTGCATCAACTTCCCGAACATCTGTCCGAAGACCTCCTCCAGGCCCTGGTACTTGCCGATGTAGCGCACGTACGCCACCGGTTTGTCATCGATCTCTTCCGTACGGACTTCGACTTCCAGACTCTTCTCGCCCATCTTGATCAGTCTCCATGTTGGTTTGCCCTGACGGCGATCAAAATGCGTGGAAACCTGGAAGGTCGCTTTACGGAACTTGCTGAGCTCTTGATGAATCTTGCTGTTCTGGGTAACCATGTCCTCGAGGCGCACCTCCGGGTTACGGCGCCATTGGCTGGCGGTCATGCCGAACCGCTCCTTGAAGCTGCGTGCGAATCCCGCGGACGAAGAGAAGCCGCATTTCAGCGCGATCTCGGTGACCGTAGCGCGCTTGTCCATCAGCAACTGGCGCGCCGCTTTTTCGAGACGGATACGCAGGAGATACCGGCACAACGGCTCCCGCATGATCGCTGTGAAGATACGGTGGAAGTGAAAAGGGGAGAAGTTGGCCACGTCCGCCAGTTCGGCCACTGTCAGCGGACGGTCCAGATGTTTGTCAATGTAGTCGATCACCCGGTTGACCCGGCGCATGTACTCGTTCATCCGAACCTCACGCTGCAACATCATCCAAAGAACGGACTGCGTGCTTCCAAGAGGTAATTCCCGACGGCTCGTTCCCATGGAGCCTGATCTGCAGATCGCTGCTTGTGTTGATTGCTGCTGCTGAGCCGGTGACAGGCAGCGCAGGTCGAATGTCGTCTATAGAATAAACTTGCGTGTGTACCTAAGAACAACTCGCTGTGTTCCAGCCGGAGTCCAAACTCCTTGAAAGGTTCCGTCGACCGGGATGACTTCGGTCTCGACTCCATCAACTTCAGCGACCCAATGCGGAATGTATGAATTCGTGACGACGAGTAACACATCTTCATCCACCGTGACTTCGAGCTCGATGAGGTCGGATTCATACCGCTGGACGTCAATTTGATAGGCCAACTCTGTGGTATCCGTTGACAGATCAATATGCTCGGGAACCACTTGCGAGTCAAGGAAAACGGTATGATACAATTTTTCAACGCTGGAGACTTTAAGCGAATCGTACACCGCATCAAGCCCCGAACACTTTACGACATCTCGCACCATGAAGAACCGGTCCATGTACGTGGTGTTTTCGTAGACGTACCGATGTGATTCCTTCGATCCCTCAATGAACCGCAACCTGGGGTCCTCGATGGGCCAATAAGAAAAGATGTACTTGACATTGGCGAGCGACAGGAGCTGTAAGTTGTAACAGTCGGCAAACGTCAACGATGGCGGGACATTGGCGGTTGTAACAGGATCAGCATCAGGATGGAATAGAAAGAAACGTCGAACGCGATGACCACTGAACCTTTCCGTCGCAAAAGTGTTCTTATCGATCATCGGTTGTACGATGGCCTTCCAGAAGAAATGATAACGTAAAAGATTCAGGTTCCAATACCCATCGACTGTCTCCAGGTTGTATGCATTTGCAGAGTTGGGCGGTATCAGTTTATGTGCAAAAGCAGTCGCAACACGGAAGGGTTGTTCTGGTGTGAAACGGCCAGCGATTCGTGAGTAGCTATCCTGCATAAAGACGGCGCGATAGTTCTCCTGCTGAGCCATTCGTAGACCTGAAGCAACATTTAATGCCCCATTCAAAAAACCTGCAATTATAAATAGAAAAACTAACAGGAATCTATAGTATGAATCGTTCTTTCTAAGAATACTTTTACGAGTTAGCCATAGGATAAATGCAATAGTTGCTGAAGATAATATTCCAAGTAAAAATACAGCAAATAGTTTATTATCTAAGATTGGTATATTAATGTAATTGTACTCTTGTAAATAGCGATAGTTGCCGTAAATTGCAGGAATATAATATATATATACTATGCTAAGGCAAATTATTAACCCAAATATGTAGGTAGAAAAAGTTCTCCTTAGTTTAATTTTTCGCATCAAATATTCCATACAGAGGCCCGATAAAATAATAACATTGAAAGTAAGAAGGGTTTCTAATTTTATTATGTTAGCGCTAAGCAATATATTATGTAGTGGTACTATAAATAGTGATAATAATAAATAGAAATTATGAAATAAAGAAAACAGCACTGTAAAAACAAAAAATATAAAAATTTGCCGTTCTTTATATGATTTATATATAATTGAAAACAATATTATAGGTATTAATGCTAGAAAATAGTTTTGGTCCAGCCATCTATCATTTGGTATCCTGCTGATAATGTTAATTAGTGTGGATATAAATTGTTCCTGTATCTGATAATTAGAGCTGTATTCCGCTAAGCGGTAAGAATATTTAGCAGTATCATATATCACAGCAGCAACATATAGTTTGGGAATTACACTGATCGTAGAAAAGACAATATAAGGAAATAGATATTCTTTGATCTTATGTTTGCTGACAAATATGAGCCACAAAAATATATAAATAATAAAATTAGGATAAGTTACAAAGAGAGTGTTTGTTATGGAGAAAAATAGTCCAATTGTAATGAATAAAAAGTATTTATAATAGGTGTTTTTGAGTTTTAGAAATAATTCAAAAGACAGTATAAAGAGCGGTAAACTCATTGACAGCTGATGAAAAGTGCGGAATTCCTGAAATATCGGTGCAGTAGAGTAGAAAAATGCCATACCTAATGCAATTAAAGGAGAAATCTTAAAATATATACGGGCTAGTAAAAACATGGAAACAGAAGCGATAAATATTTGTAAAAATTTGAATGAAACTAGAGATATAAAAAGATATTTTAAAACTAACATAACTATATAGAAAGGTGATAAAACCGAAAATTGGGTGTAAGACGCAGGTGATCCGCAGTGGAAGAAGTGATACCAGCCTGCATCTTCGCTTACATGTGGATTATTCTGTACTGCAAATGACGATGGTACATTAGCGTCACACTCGTCATAAATAGCAATGAAGCTATCAAAGCCAAGGATATAGAAATGTGCTGAAGCAAATAATGACCAGAGTAAAAGCACAAGAAAAGCGCGATGATAGTTGTTTAGGTATGAGTGAATTCGGGAAAGCAAAGGTTGGCTTGCGTCTGGAGGTATCACTTTCTTTTTCTTTAACATTGATCTGTTTCCTCCTTGCTTGAGAAACAAAGGGTAGGCTGTTAAGAGAAAAATAATCTTATAGTGTCGCAAATGTATAAGATTTCTTCACCGGTTAATTCGTGGTGAACTGGTATGATAACTCCTTGTTCTGTTGCTTGTTGTGATCGCAGCAGATAGCTTGTTTCTTCTTTGGCGTAATGACCGGTTTGCTTTATGTTCGGGTAGGTATTTTGATAGGCTTTTTCCATGTGAGTTGACATGATGCCGCGTCGTGTTGCGATCCCGTTGTCCAGCATATATTGCATGAAGGCCTTTTGTGGAGCCCGGGAGGGATCGAGCAGGAGGCAGTACGATTGCCAGTTGGATTTCGCAAAGGATGCCTGCTGAGGCAGGGTGATAAACTTGACATCGCCAAGCAGGCTTGTGTACTGGCCAGCAATATCGCGCCGTTTGGCGAGAATGTCTTCCAGTTTGGTTAACTGAACGCGTCCCACAGCTGCCTGGATGTCTGTCATGCGGTAGTTGTAGCCGATCTCGTTGTATTCTTCAAAAATGATTTCTTTCGCACTATGGCGTACCGTATCGGGCACACTCATGGCATGTTGGCGCCAGAGCTTGAATTTCGTATCGTACTCTGCATTGTTGGTGGTCAGCATGCCACCGTCACCCGTTGTAAGGACTTTCCGGGGGTGAAAGGAAAACGCGGCGATGTCCCCGTGCGGTTTCCCGATCTTTTCCCACCGGTCACCGATTCTTATCTCGCTGCCGATGGCGCACGCGGCGTCTTCCACCACGGGCAAATCATGTTGGCGGGCAATGCCGAGAATGCGTTCCAGATCGCACGGCATCCCCATCTGGTGTACGCACAAGATGGCGCGCGTTCGTTCATTGATCGCCGGTTCTATGAGTTCCGGGTCCATGTTGAACGTGCTGGGATCAATGTCGATGAACCTGGGTGTGGCTCCGCAATACCGTATGGCGTTCGAGGTTGCGATGTAGGAGTGGCTGACGGTGATCACTTCATCGCCTTCACCGACTCCGACGGCTTTCAGGGCAAGATGAAGCGCGGTGGTGCAGCTCGATGTCGCGCAGGCATAGGTGGATCCAACAAGCGCCGCAAACTCTTCCTCGAAGGCCTTGACTTCAGGGCCCTGGGTGACCCAGCCGGACAGGAGGGGACGTTTTACCGCCTCGACTTCTTCGTCTCCGAGAACCGGCTTTATAATCGGAATCATCCTTCGCCTCGCTTACAGTTGGTTGCTTCTCAGTGGCCCGGTGAGTGGGTGGGGTTGGCCTTACACTCGGCGCGCCACCAGGCGACCAGTTTCTCCAAACCCGTCTGCAAATCAGTTTCCGCCTCAAAACCAAGCAGCCTGTTTGCTTTTTCCTTGCTGGCCAGGCGTCGCGGAACCGCGTTCACTCCACGTTCCTCACGGTGTTCCACATCGAGCCCTTCCTTTCCCATCGCCACAATCATCATGTCAGCGAGTTCACGGAGGCTGGTTTCGGTTTGAGACGCCACGTTGAAGACCTCGTCGGTCACATGAGCTTTGGCGGCGAGAATATTGGCGAGGGCGATATCCTCGATGTACACGAAGTCCATGGTCTGTTTACCGTCACCGAAAATCAAAGGAGGCTCGCCTGCCTCTATCCGTTCCATCCACCTTACCATCACCTCGGTGTACTTCCCGAAGATGTCCATCCGGGGACCGTAAACGTTGAAATAACGGAGCGCAACGTAGTCCAGTCCATACATGGCGTGGAAGCTGCGCAGCATCCCTTCCAGGTAGACTTTGCAGGCGCCGTAGAATGTGTCGTTGGCGTAGGGATGATGCTTTTCCGTGGTAGGAAAGTCCTCGGCTAACCCATAGATAGAAGCGGAAGAAGCGGCCACGACCTTCCGGACTTTCGCGTTGACAGCGGCCTCCAGCACATTGAACGTGCCGGTTGATAGCACGTCATGCGCAAGCCGTGGCTCTGCGGCGCACTGCGTGATCCGAATCGCCGCCTGGTGGAAGACGGTGTCTATCCCCTGGAACGCATCCGCGAGCAGGTCCGTATCCCGGATGTCGCCTTCAATCAGGGTGACGTTGCCGTGCTCCATGGCCCAGGTCAGGTTCTCCTTGCGGCCGCGGGTGAGATTGTCAATGACTACAATTTCCTCTGCACCCTCTTTGGCAAGCAGATCTGCGATGTGAGAACCGACAAGGCCCGCACCGCCGGTGATCAGGTATCGCTTTTCCATGTCTCAGACCTCGTCCAGTTTTGTTGGGGGTGGGAATTCTTGCTGAAGCTGGCAATCGCTGGATTACGTGTCCATCTCTGCGTCTTCATCTGACGTCAGGGCGCTTCGTGGTTCGACCCCGATCATTTGTTCAATGATAAACTGAGGGCGGCTTCGTACCTCGTCCAGAGAGCGCCAAATGTATTCTCCCAAAATACCCATCA
The DNA here is from genome assembly GCA_964648415.1 of uncultured bacterium. Classification (GTDB taxonomy): domain Bacteria; phylum Electryoneota; class Electryoneia; order Electryoneales; family Electryoneaceae. The sequence continues at coordinate 13,010 of CAZYOC010000059.1, forward strand.
TCAGGATTTGAATCCCCCCAATTACCAATACGGCTATCATCAGTGATGACCAACCCGTTATTGGTTCACCCAGGAAATGGTTAATCAAAATGAACAATGCGTACGCAAAGCCGATAAACGCAGTTGAAAATCCGAAATACGTCATAAAGCGAATAGGTTTATAGGTAAAACTTACGATAGAATCAATCACCAGCTTTAATTTTTTTTCTACAGACCATCCTGAACTTCCATGTAAACGGGCTTGTTTAACATATTCAATGCTATCTTGGCGGAATCCCAGCCAAGTCAATAGAATGAGAAGACTGATATTGGATTCTTTAAACTTTACAACAGTATCAATGGCATTGCGATGCAATAAGAAAAAATCAGCGCCCTGATCGGGTAGATTTTTGATTCCTACATATTTGTTCATCAGCCAATAATATATTTTGGCAAAACCAACCGTCATATTGCTTTCGCCTTCACGCTTCTTTCGCACAGCCCAGACGATTTGCGCTCCAGACTTCCATTTTTCAAATAGTTGCTCGATAACCTCCGGCGGATCCTGAAGGTCTGCAGCCAGCACAACAGCACATTCACCAGACGCCAGATTCAAGCCATACATAATGGCAGTGTGCGAACCTGAATTCCGGGCAAAACGGATTCCTTTTACATTTGAGTCATTGGCTGCAAGAGTCTTGATGTGGCTGAATGTGGCGTCCGAAGAGTGATCATCGATAATAATCCACTCCCATGTTATAGATAAGTTTTCCATAACCATCTTTATGCGATCATAGAGTAATTCTAGATTTTCCTCTTCATTATAGGCTGGGCTGATAATGGTAATGACGGGGTGCGCAGCCATGAACAAACCCTCTTGCTTTGTTGACAAAACAGGATTAGACAGCTATTTAAGATCTGCCCTGATTGGAAAGCATTTCTACAAGATTCAGTAAAGTGCCGGGGTCAAGCCCCAACTGCTTTTTCACTGAGTTCAACACAGACGCAGCATCTTGTGCCTGGTTGGAGTCTTCTTGCTGCACCTTTGTGATACGGAGAATGCCATCTCCCGTTAATGCTTCAGCCCACCCTTCTTTTTTGTTGAATCCGATAACTCTGCCAGGAATTCGGCCAACATATACTCTTGAATCCTCTATAATTGTAGCTTCCCAGATGATGAGCTTCTTGCCGTCCCAAATGGTATAAGCACCTGGATATGGACTTGTGAGAGCACGAATCATATCATATATTTTTTTCGAAGGCCAAGACCAGTCTATCATTCCATCGATGGGGGTGCGAGAACAGGTAAAAGAACCCTCATTGTAGTTTTGTGGAGTGCGTGGAAGAGCATTTCGCATAAGTCGTTCCACAGCATCGCGAACAAGATCAACCGTTGCTGAACAGATCTTATCGTATAACATCGGAGCTGTTTCATCTTGTGCAATGGGTATGGTTTCCTGCAATGCAATATCGCCGCCATCCATTTGTTCGTTCAGATAAAACAGTGTTACCCCGGCGCACTCCTCGCCATTGATGATAGCCCAGTTTAATGGCGCAAAACCACGATAGTGGGGAAGCGGGGAGTCGTGCACAGCAAGACAGCCCAGATCAGGGATCTCATAAATATCTTTCGAAATCAAGATACGGCAACCCACAATAAAAATCACATCAGGCTTCCATTTGTTTGCCAAAATCTCCAAGTAATTCCTGTCTTTCATTCGTTTAGTCTCAAGAAAGTTTGTATTATTCTCTTCACTTAATTTGCGAATGTGAACCTCATACCGTTCCTTTTCATGTTTATCCTGTTTGAGACTTATTACACCGACCACCGCGGCAGGGCTGTTGTACAGTGCCTGAAGGCTTTGAAATCCTCGCTTTGTGCTTCCAATGAAGACAACTCTCATCCGAGGGTATCCTTCAATATGGAAACAGCTTGCGCGACTTGGCCTTCTGTAAGCTCCGGAAACATCGGCAGCGATAGCTCTTCCTCGCCTAGTTGTTCGGCAACCGGGAAATCGCCCCGGTGGTATCCCAACTCGGCGAAGCATGGTTGCAGGTGTACGGGCTTTGGGTAGTGAATTCCGCTCGCAATACCGGCGTCCTTCAATTTGGCCATCATGTCAGCACGATTTTTCACCAACACAGCATAGACATGGTACACATGCCGTACATCATCCATCACCTTCGGTTCAATGACACCTTCGACGTTTTTCAGCAACTCGCTGTAGTGCGCTCCGGCGCGCCGGCGTCCTTCGGTCCACTGCTCAATATACTTCATTTTCACGCCAAGTACAGCGCCCTGGAAGCCGGACATGCGATAATTAAAGCCTTTGTAGGCGTGGTTGCCTTTGCCTTTCTGGCCCCAGTCACGCAGGCTGCGGACCATGTCGGCATAGTCGTCGTTCTTGGTCGTCACCGCGCCGCCTTCGCCGTAAGCGCCAAGGTTCTTGCCCGGGTAGAAGCTGAAGCCGGCGATGTCGCCGATGGCCCCGCAACGCCGGCCCTTGTACTCGGCGCCGTGCGCCTGGGCGGCGTCCTCGACCACCAACAGGTTGTGTCTTTTCGCGATTTCCAGGATCGGGTCCATATCCGCCGGCTGGCCATACAGATGAACCGGCATGATGGCCTTGGTTTTGGGGGTGATGGCCGCTTCGATCTTATCGGGATCCAGCGTGTACGTTTCGGGATGGACATCCACCAGCACCTGTTTCGCACCGGTATAGTCGACAGCCGCGGCGGTGGCGATGAAAGTCATGGCCGGGACGATCACTTCGTCGCCCGGACCGACACCGATCGCCCGCAACGCCAGATGAAGCGCGCTTGTGCCGGAATTGACAGCTACCGCATGTTTCGCGCTCACGTAAGCGCTGAACTTCTCTTCGAAATTCTGTACAGAAGGACCCAACACAAACGCGGTGTTGGCCATGACTTCATCCAGCGCCGCATGGACTTCATCCTGGATCTGGGCGTACTGGGTTTTCAGGTCGACAAAAGGTATCATCTCAAGAGTTTCCCGGGTTTTCGTTTTAAAGGTTAATGCATTCGCCCTGTTTTTCAAGCGACTGTGTAGCGGCCTCGAGCATCCGTACGATTCGGGCGCCCGACTCGGCGCTGGTCAAGGGTTGCGTGCCATTTTCAATCACGTCGGCAAAGTGCGAGACCAGTTCACGCAACGCTTCCTTGCGTTCCAGCTTGGGGACCCACAGATCGCCCGCACGGTAACCGACCCTCATCTTGTACACATCTTCAGGGCTGGGATCGACCGTAATCCCCTTGTCATAAACGCGTACCTTCTCTTCGGGTTCCATGTCATTGTAAACAATCATCTTGTCCGTGCCACCGATCAGCGTCTGACGAACCTTCACGGGCGCCAGCCAGCTCACATTGATGTGGGCGATAAACGGCTCGTTGAAGAACAGCGTCATATACGCCGTATTGGCCGGGCTGCCATTGACATGGGCAATTCCCGTCGCCGAGACCGCTATGGGATGGTAGTCAAACACGGCTTCCATGATCGAAAGATCGTGGACAGCCAGATCCCACAGCACATTCACGTCCGTCTGGAAGATGCCCAGGTTGATGCGGGAAGAATCAAAATACTGCATCGTACCCAAATCGCCGGAAGCGACGAGTTCCTGAATTTTCCTCACTGCTCCGGTATAGGGGAAGGTGTGATCGACCATCAGCACCTTCCCCTGCTTGTCAGCTTCTTCCATCATCTGTTCACATTTTTCGGAAGAATCCGCCATGGGTTTTTCTATAAGCACATGCTTGCCGGCTCGAAGGGCTTTCATGGCCAGATCAAAATGGGTATGCACCGGAGTGGCAATGGAGACAGCCTCAACGTCATCAGAACCAAGAAGTTCATTGAGCTGTGTCGTCACCTTCACTGAAGGATAGCGTTTCTGGACCTTCTTCAATAATTCCGGGTCCAGATCACAGACATAGCTCATCTCGGTCGTGTCGTTTTCCATATAATTCCGGACCAGGTTCGGTCCCCAATAACCATATCCGATAACACCTGTACGAACCACGTGCTGCCTCCCCTTATCTTGACAAATATTTTTTCGAGCAACAATATAGCACAAATACTCCCATGTGACCACCATCCGCTGTGGCGGGCGTCACGAAAACTCTACGAGGCCGGACGCTATCTGTCGTCGCTCAGGTAGCGTTTTATGCGCGCCGGGACCCCTGCGACAACCGTTTCGTCGGGCACATCCTTCGTCACCACCGCGCCCGCGCCAATGATCGCGTTACGGCCAATGGTCACGCCGCCCATGACAACCGTGCCGCTGCCAATGCTGGCGCCCTGCTTGACGCGGGTCTCCACAACATGCCAATCGTCCTCGGTTTGCAAGACGCCATCCTCAGCAGTCGCACGCGGGTAAATGTCGTTGATAAAAACGACACCATGTCCTACAAAAACGCCATCCTCTATGGTGACTCCCTCACAGATGAACGTGTGGGACGACACCTTACAGTTTTTGCCCACAAACGCATTCTTCTGAATCTCCACGAAAGCGCCCACTTTCGTGTTATCGCCCAGTGTGCAACCATAGAGGTTGACCAAGTCGGGTTGGAAGATTTTGACATCCTTCCCCAAGCTGACTGTGTCTGCGATCGGCATGAAGTTCTCGCGTGTATGATGGTGAATAACATGGGTGTGCAGTAGCTTTTGGACACATCGCCTTGTATGCTACTGGAAATCAAAGGTACAGGAAGCAGGAATGCGAGTCAACTACCCGACACGTGCACACAGCATTACCTCGCAGTCTCGAATCAGCCCGGCACACACCATGAAAACGGCTGACCGCCTAAGCGGTCAGCCGTTGAAGGTTCATGTCTATTCACTGCCGAATGCAACGTGCCTGGGCTTGTCTGCTATTTCACCAGCACCATGCGTTTCAGGTCGCTGAAGGCACTCCCTGCTTCGATCTTGTAGAAGTACATCCCGCTCGCCAGCACGGAGGCGTCAAACGTCACCGCGTGATACCCCGCATCCAACCGCTGGTTCACAAGCTGCGCCACCTGCTGGCCCATCACGTTGTAAATCGTCAGCTTCACATCCTGCGCCTCAACCAGGTCGAACTTGATCGACGTGGCCGGGTTGAACGGATTCGGGTAGTTCTGATGCAACGCGTAGGTCTCCGGCAACTCGCCGCCGGCCTCGCCCAAGCCATCGTAGAACAACACGATCAGGTCCACGATCGGCGGGTTCGCCCAGTACGGACCCCGGAACACGATCTCCGCCTGCAACTCATCACCCGACTGCACATCCTCGAACTCGTCAACGTCCCGGAAGTCCGCCGTCACTGACAGATCATTGCTCTCCGACGGTTCCAGGTTGCCCTCGTTCGGCGTGATCGTCACCCACGTCGGCGGCGCGTAGTACCCTTCCCAGATGTTGACCACATCGTTGTTCCGCTGATGCACCGTAATGATGTCCCAGCTGTCATGATCTTCCGCGAAGTACCGGCCCACTTCCATGCCGCCGGCCGCCTGACCCGACTGTGGCGCATACAGCTCAAGCGCTTCCAGATCGTAGTCGTTCTCGTACGGGCTGTAACGGTACACGTATCCGCCCTGGCCCTCCTCGTTCTGAGACAGAATCCAGATGTTGTGATCATCCGGGTCGGCCGGATGGTACGCCAGCCCCATCGAGAAACCGGTGGCCGGATTCAGGTACAGCTCGGTAAACGTCCCGCTGTCCATGTCGTACACGCCGAACCGGCTGTCCCACTCACGCAGGTACAGCAGGCTGTGATCCCAGTCGTAGGTCACCGCGGTCGGGTGGAAGTCCACCGTCGTGATGTACTCGATGTCGCTCATCGCGGCGTCGAAGCTGTAAACGTGCCCGTCGGCGTTGCCGCCGTAGAACCGTTGCGCCTTGGGATCGTAGCCCAGGTCCAGCGGGCCCGCGCCGTCGTACCCCACCAGGTCGTCCGGCATCATGTACGATTCCTGCAGGACCCCGGTTCGGTCGAACAGGTACAGCGCGTTTATCCCGGCATCGCCGTTGTTGATCGCGCCGACGTAGATGCCGGCCTCAGCGATCACCGCGCTCACGATCCCGTTGTTCTGTGTCGGCATCTGAGGGTTGAAGCTGTAGAGCTGATCCCACAGCTCATCCAGTTCGTCGCCGCGCGGCAGTTCCGGCCCGCGCCCCGCATACGGGCTGGTTACCGTGCTCCCGTAGAGCTGCTCCGCCTCGTCACGCTCCTGCGAAGGCGTATCCCGTGGCGGCAGGTTGGCGAAGTTAGGGGCCTGGTTCAGCACCTGCACGTAAGCGTCCCACACCAACTGTCCGGTCCCTTCGCTGGTGATCGAAAAATCGACCGAGCCGGTGGTGTCGCCTT
>CAZYOC010000060.1:140-19295 GCA_964648415.1 uncultured bacterium
GAATGACACTCGGTGTAGCGTTGTTGTACAGTGGTTTGAAGGGTCGAGGGCATCATCTGGATCGCATGCTGGATTCCTGCTTTCGCAGGAATGACACTCGGTGGCCAGGCTATAGAGAGTCCCGCTTGTGCAGGCCTGTCTCCCCCAACGCACCTCCTGGATTCCTGCTTTCGCAGGAATGACACTCGGTGTAGCGTTGTTGTACAGTGGTTTGAAGGGTCGAGGGCATCACCTGGATCGCATGCTGGATTCCTGCTTTCGCAGGAATGACATCATGGGACATTTCATTCGAGAATTTCTATGAGCTATTTCAGTCTTGAATAGCACGCCTACACTTTGTCGCCGTCCAAGACAACCCGCTGCCGGGGTTGTCAAAGAGGGCGAATCTGTCCCCCAGGGTGCGCGCCAAACGGACGGCGCGAACCTTGGGCTATGACAGCGAACCACTACCGTGGTTCATTCTTGAAATACCCGGATTAGCGAAAAACTCGGGTTTGCGTTACTTGATCAGCACCATCTGCCTGGGCTATGACAGCGAACCACTACCGTGGTTCATTCGTGAAATACCCGGGTTAGCGAAAAACTCGGGTTTGCGTTATTTGATCAGCACCATCCGTTCGGTATGCTGGCTGGAACCGGTTGTCAATTGCACCAGGTAGGTTCCTGACGCCCAGGTTGCGCCGTCTACATGGAACCGGTGCGTTCCGCCCCGCAGTTCACCCCGATGCAGCACGGTCACCTGCCTGCCGGTGATGTCGTAGACGGTCAGCGTCACGTTTTGTGAAGCAGCCAGTTCCACACTCACCCGTGCGCTCGCATTGAACGGGTTGGGGTACACTCCCGCAAGCCGTGTGGTTTCGGGAAGCTCGGTGCGCCTGCCCGGTTCGGGTGCGAACACGTCGCCCTGGGTGATCTCGATGTACTGATCGACGTCACCGAGCTGGTCCTGGGTGTAGGTTTCCACCACGCCGTCGGGCCAGGTTACGACCAGCGAATCGTAGCTGTCGTATTCTCCCAGGCCGAAGTGCAGGGTGTGCATGTTCATGGCCGCGTCGGCGGAGGTGGCCTCCACCTGCTTGACCGGAGATCGGGTTCCATCGCTGAAGAAGATCTCCACGCGCCCCTGCAACGCTGTATAGCCGCTAGTTTCGGGATCGCCGGTCAGCTTGACACACAGCCAATGGTGATCATCGCTGTTGTTGTCCAGGTCGTTGCGGAAGAGGTGATGCCCGCGAAATTCGCCGATGCCGCCGTGGAAATGGACATCCATGTCGCCGTCACGGTCGTAATCGGCGAATCCGAAGGTGAATACCTGGTCGAATTCCTCGCCGAAGTTGAAGCCGATCTGGTGGTCGACACGGGTAAAGTGACCGGGGTTGTTGGGAGCGTCGTTGCGGTACACGTAGGCGTTGTAGCCCTCGTACCACTGGGTCATCCACAGGTCCATGTCGCCGTCGTTGTCGTAGTCGACCCAGGCGGGGGTGTGGAACTGTTTTTCGCCGGGAGAACTGGGTACCGGTGTGGGCAGGCCTGCGCTTTCGGTGATGTTGGTGAACGTCCCGTCGTCCTCATTGCGGTAGAGTGCGTTCCAGCCGTGAATGTTGCCCACCGAGAGGTCGAAGTCGCCGTCGTTGTCGTAATCCGCCCAGGAGGCTCCGCTGGCGAGGCCGACTTCATACCGTCCATGCGGCTCCACCGCCACGCCGGCGTCCTCCGCCACATCGGTGAACACCCCGGCGCCATCGTTGTTCCACAGGCAGTTCTCCCAGGACTCGTTCCAGGTAACGCCGTAAACGGGGACGAAGATATCGGTGTCGCCGTCGTTGTCGTAATCGCAGGCGACCACGCCGCGCACCTGGCGCCGGTAATCGGTGTCATCCACCAGTTGCGGGATGGCGGTGGCGGTTTCGTCCTGCCAGAAACCGTCGAAGATGCGCCCGAACCAACGGTCCCGGTTGATGCCGTAGGGCTCCCAGTTGCCGAAGGTGCCGAGGTAGATTTCGGCTTCGCCGTTACGGTCACTGTCAACAAAACAGGCCTGGCCGCTGCGGTTGTTGATGGGGTTGGTGTAGACGGGATAGGAATAGAACAGGTAGTCCGGCGCGCCGTCGTTCATGTAGTAGTAGTTGGTGGTCAGCGCGCCTTCCTGGGAATTGGTCATGCAGGACTGCACAACGTCCAGGTCGCCGTCGTTGTCCACGTCGGCCCAGGTGGCGCGGTAGGCGGAATAGTTGGCGCCGGCTTCAAAACCGGTGGTGTCGAGGCGGGTGAAGGTCCCGTCGCCGTTGTTGTGATACAGATACACGCCGCCGGTGTGCAGATCCGGCCAGCCGTCATTGTTGTAATCCGGCCAAGTGCTGGTGTGCCAGCCACCGGGCCCGGTGGTGAACGCTTCCGATGTAACTTCAATGAACTCCGCTTGCACGGTGCAAACCGCACCCAGCAGCAACAGCAACAAAGCCGCAACACGCATGGATCCCTCCTGGTTATTACAGATTATGCATCCCCCCCGCATCATGCCCCTCAAGGTATCCATGCGATGTTTCCGGTGCAAGCTTCCTGTGGCGAAGAAACACGGTTTACTGTATCTTCAAAAAGGAAGGCGCTCCGATGTTAATCCGGGCTAAAAGATGCAAGCTGAGGAAAAGAAAAAGACTCTTGTCTCCGCCTGCCTGATGGGCATTCACTGCCGGTACGACGGGCGGCACAGTTGGTCGGAAGAGCTCAGTCGCCGGTTCGAGGAGGAGAAACTGGAGCTGATCCCCATCTGTCCGGAGCAACTCGGCGGGTTGCCCACACCACGCCCGTGTGCGGAGATCGAGGGTGGCGACGGGCGGGACGTGCTCGACGGGACCGCGAGAGTCGTACAAGTGGAGTCACGCGAGGAGGTGACTGAGGCGTTTCTGCGAGGCGCCCGGGCGGCGCTGAAGATTGGCCGGATCACGGGTGCGAAGCAGGCGTTGCTGAAGGGTGGCAGTCCCTCCTGCGGTTGTGACGGGATCAAGGTGGACGGCGAAAGGGTCGAAGGGCCGGGCGTCACCGCAGCCCTGCTCGAAAGAGAAGGCTTCAATGTGCAAGGGGTGCAGTAACATGACAGACTCAGCACAACCTGATTCCCGCCCCTTGCGCACCTTTTCCATGGTCGGTTACGGGGCGGTGGGGCGACCGTTGGCGCGCGGATTGATCCGTAGAGGCGTTAATCCGCTGGGTATCGCCATCAACGGGGACGCGCAGCCGTCGAAAGAACACGCTCTGTCCGACGGCCGCGACGTGTTTATGCTCAGTACGCTACCCGTGGATGTGGACCTGCTGATCCTGGCGGTTCCCGACGACGCCATCCAGAAGGTGGCCGAGACGTTGGCTGACAACGCCATCACGCGGGGCATTTCGTTCTTTGACAGTGACCAGCGGCCGGTGGTGATGCATCTGGCGGGACGGTACGGGCTGAAGCCCTTACAGGCGTTGAAGGATCTCGGCTTCCTGCCCCTCGCCTGGCATCCGATGCAGAGTTTTACGCTGGGCGACAGCCACCCGGAGGACCGTTTCAACGGTATCCATGCGGGCGTGACGGCTCATCCCGACGCGGAGCCGGTGGCGTTTGACCTGGCGAGGCTGCTGGGCGCAAAGGCGCTGCTTGTGCCGGAAGAAGAGCGTGTGCGTTACCATCACGCCTGTGTACTCGTCTCGAATTTTCTGCCGGTCCTGATGGAGCTGGGCGCGACGCGGCTCGAAAGGATCGTGGGCAGTGAACGGCAGGCGATGAACGCATTGCTGCCCCTGGTGAAGGGCATGGTGCGTAACCTGGAGCCGCGTGGCGCTGCGGAGCCTGAACAACCGTGGGGCTGGGAGTCCTTTGACGCTTTGAGCGGGCCGGTGAAACGTGGTGACCGGGCGGCCGTGCTCTCGCACCTGGAGGAATGGAACGATCCTTTGGGAAAAGACGTGTACCGGGTGTTGACCGTCGCAGCGGCGCGCCTGGCGCTGAAAGCCGGCCGCATGACAACCGAAGAGTACCAACGTTGGGAGGACGCGCTGTTTTCTTGATCGCTGTGTGTATTCAAGTTTTCACGGTTTTACCGATCAGGGAGACACGCGATGCAGACGATGGCGAAGAAGATTCTTTGGGCTGACGACGAGATTGAACTGCTGCAACCTCATGTGATGTACCTCAACGACCGTGGTTATGAGGTGACCGGGGTGACGTCCGGCGAGGACGCTGTACGCGCGGTCGCGAAGGAAGCGTTTGACGCCGTGCTGCTGGACGAGCAGATGGCCGGGCTGGACGGCATCGCCACCCTCGCCCGGTTGAAGAAGATACGCCCCGACCTGCCCGTAGTGATGATCACCAAGAGCGAAGAAGAAACGCTGATGGAAGAGGCGCTGGGCGGCAAGATCGACGATTACCTCACCAAGCCGGTCAACCCCAGCCAGATTCAGAGCGCCCTGAAGAAACTGCTGGAGGGGCGCACGATTTCCGCGCGCCGTATCACCCAGGACTATGTCGCCGCGGTCAACCGGATCAACGACGAGCTGCGTGATCCTCTCGACTGGGACCAGTGGATCGACCTGCAAGTGCGCCTGACCCGCTGGGCGCTGGACATCCAGGAATTGCGCGACACCGGTCTCCGTGAGCTGCTCGATGAGCAGCAACACGGGGCGAATATGCTGTTCTCCCGTTACGTGGAGCAGCACTACGGGGAGTGGGTGCGTTCGGTGCGGGAGGAACGCCCGCCGCTTAGTCTGGATCTGATCCCCGATTGGGTTATGCCGTGCCTGCAACGCGAGGAACCGGTGCTGTTTCTCGTGCTCGACTGCCTCCGTCTGGATCACTGGATGGCGGTCGAACCCATGTTAAGGCCCTATTTCGACATCGAGACCGACCACTATTTCACCATTCTGCCGAGCGCCACACCGTTCTCGCGCAACAGCATCTTCAGCGGTCTCTGGCCGGTGCAGTTTCCGCAGGTGCATCCGGATCTGTGGAAGCGACTGCACAAGGAAGATATCGCCTCATTTAATCGTTTCGAGCGGCAACTGCTGGATCGTCAACTAAAGGCCATAGGCGCGTTTCCGAACCCCGAACCCAAGTACGCCAAGATCCTCGACCCGGATGAAGCTCAGCGTACGTTGCGGAAAGCAGCGGACTATTTCGACATCCCATTGGTGAGCATGGTGTTTAACTTTGTGGACATCGTAGCTCATCACCGCAGCACGGAAGAGGTGATCCAGACCCTGATCCCCGATGAAGCGGCCTACCGGGATATCGTGCGGAGCTGGTTCCAGCATTCGCCGTTGTTCGAGCTGCTGCGTACCTTCGGCGAGCGGGGGGTGACCATCATCCTGACCAGCGACCACGGCTCCATCCGTGCGCGAAAACCGGTGAAAGTGGTGGGTGATCGCGACACTTCCCCCAACCTGCGCTTCAAGCAGGGGCGCAACCTCCAGGTCAATGAGAAACAAGCGATTCGCGTCCGGAAACCGGAACTGTGGGGCATACCGTCGGGAGGATTGAACCACGACCTTCTGCTGGCGCGGGAAGACAGTTTCTTTGTCTATCCCAACGAGTTTCATAAGTACGCCGACAAGTTCCGCGACTCATTCCTGCATGGCGGCGTATCCCTGGAAGAGGTTATCCTGCCGATTGTGACCATGCGGAAGAAGTAACGGTTTTCTACAGGCACTTTGCCGGCTTCATCGTGGAAGCCAGAGCATCAAAGCCGCCCTTCAGGCGGCCTTGATGTGTCCAGGCGAAACCTCGCTGATTATTTCACCAGGAATACTCGTCGGGTCTGCACTTCTCTTTCTGTCTCAAGCCGAACGAAGTAGACCCCGGATGCAGCCTTTCCATACTCTGTTGCGCCATCCCAGACCAAGGTGTGTCGACCGGCCCCAAATTGTCCCGCAGCAAGGAGGGCCACCTGTTGTCCCTGGACATTATACACAGCCAGCTTGATATCCATGGCTTGTGGGAGGCTCAGCGGGACCGTGACGGCAGGGTTAAACGGGTTGGGATAGAGTTCGTGGAGCAAGGGTACGAGCGAAATATTCGCGTGAATTCCATCCTCCGGGGTCTTGCTGGTTGAGAATTCCAACAGGTGAACCGCCAACCTGTCGGCATAGACCAGGCAATGGTCATCCGCTTCAAATCGCCAGCCATATCCGAAGGTTTCCACTTGGGAGATGGGGGGCGATTCGCTGGAGTCCACTCGAAGCAGATAGAGAGGTTTGTTGTTATGGGAGCTGACCAGCCAGTAGGGTCCGAGCTTCGCCAGGTCCCACGGCCAGCTCTCGTAGTATTCATGTTGTGGCGCAGGAACGTCGACATAGGAAACCAGCTCGGGATTCCATGGATCCGCGAAAGAGTATGTGAACCATTTGTATCCAAGATCCACCATCGTCACGGAATCGCCATGGACAAAGCCCGCCTTCATGTAAGTGGCCTGGTTGGGGTACTGTTCATGACGCAACAGTTCCATCTGGCCGGGTGTCGACACATCCACCGTGAACCAGTCCGCCAATCCCCTGTTGTAGCTCATAAACAAAACGCTGTCACGAAAGACATGAAAGACGCTCTTATGCGAGAACTGTTCGTTGTACAGACTGTCGACCGCTACCACGTTTCCGTTCGTTCGCAATTCGGATATGTCATAACGAACAAGATATTGGAATGGTTTCACCACATAGAGGTCGCCGTCTTGAACATGCACAGGAATCCGATCCTGTCCACACCCCTGAACGGCAAACAGTTCCTCCGGATGAGCCGGATCAGAAACGTCCACAAGGGCATTGGTTGATTGGCCCTTGATGATCAGATAATCTTCCTGAAGTTTCATGTCGTTGACGCCATCCAGATGATGATAAACTGTCAGCAGTTGTGGGTTTGTAACATCTTCGATACTATAGATTTCGATATTGGATAGCACTTTGACATACAGGAACGGCCACTGAACTGCGACTTCTGAAGGGGACGGCTGGTGCGAGTCGAGATATACAGGCGCCGGGTTCGGCTCCAGCAAATCGTCATGGTCGTACAGAACCAGTCTCCAGGGTCCATACCCTCCCGGGTGCGCGCATAACGTTTCGTTGCCCACCACCCCAGCCACGTGGGCGCCCTCAATGGCTGTATTATTATAGAGATAAACAGGGTTCAGGGTGTCGGAGAAATCGATCACATGCAGAGAAGAATTGAACATGTTCGGACGGCGTCGCAGCACCAGGAGCAGATCCTGGAGGATGTGAATATCCAGCATTCGCTCGTTGGGCTCGCCACCCAGGAGCGTTGATGCGTAGAGCAGGGGGACGCTGTCATCGCCGAGGCCGTACACGTTAAGCGTATCGCCCAATTGGACGAAAAGCCTATTTTGACGCACCAGCAGGTTCAGGTAGGTATCCGGCTGCCAGATGCGCCAGACTCCCTCGTAAGAAAGGGAATTGCCCTGCTGCTGGTAGCGATGTATTTCACGTGTGCCCGTTTCGGCAACATAGACCCCATTCTGAAGCGTTGTCACCGCGCCGATCTGAGAGTGTGTGATGGAACCCAGCGGAGTTGGTTCATCCGGGTTGCTCAAATCCCAGAGATCTATCTCGTCATCTTCCCATTGTGTACAGATCAAATGTCCTTCACCATCCCGAATGACACTAAACAGGGGCTGACCCTCTGTACTCAAATCATGCACCGCCACCAACTGTGGATCTGCCGGATCCTCAATATCCACGACACGAACTTTCGTGTCCACCCTCTCGTTGAAACACCACAAATACTTGCCAACGGGACGTATGTAATTACAATAGAAAGTCAGTTGGTCGCGGTTCCCGTTCAGATCAATGATGGTATCTGGGTGGGAGACATCCAGCATCCGAACATGGGTCATGGAAGGCATAAACCCGATATCATCAACGACGACCATCTTTCCCGCGGCCGTCCATGTATCGTAAAGCAACCCCAGGTTCGCCACATCAAGACTGTCTTGGGCTATCAAGGGGACAGTAAGCGCGCAGTAGAGGAGTATGCCGGCGAAAAGGATGGGCGGAAGCGTGGAGCGAGAAACGATACGCATGATACACCTCGAGTCAATGAGATGACAGATAAATTAAAGTATCCATGGGGCTTGAACGAAGCAAGACCTCAGTCCAAAGAATACAAAAAACTCTGATTGATCAGCAGACAGATCACATTTTCCGAGGATTGTCCAATTCATCGCGAGAGATAGAATCCATTTACCGCACCAGCACCAGTTTCCGGAGTGGAGCATCGTTGCCGTTCAGGGTCGCCTTCAGGAAGTATACACCGGTGGCATAGGTCCGGGCGTCGAGCGTGAAGGCGTGGCTCCCCGCAGAAAAGCGGCCCGATTCCACAACACCAACCGTCTGCCCCAGGATGTTCACCACCTCGACACGCAGGTCGCCGTCGCGGGGAAGGCGTACGTCGAAGCGAGTCGAGCTGTTGAAAGGGTTCGGATGCGGTTTGGTTATGGCGAACTCTGTCGGTAGTCCCGATTCCAGGGGGGGCACGGCCAGCTCCCAGTCCACCTCGACGATGTTGCTTGGTTCGGACTCACCGTTGTCGTACAACGCTGTGACCCAGTATTGGTACGTGCTGTACTGGAACAGTTGATCCACGGCTGTATTGTCCATGGGTTCAGCAATCACGTTAGCGTTACGGTAAACCCGATAGGACACGAACTCGTCGAGTTCCGCATCGCCGTCCATGCCGATGGTTTGCAGGCTGCCGTCCTCCAGCTGCACCAGTGCGCGGATGAAATACGTCTGCGGCCAGGCCTCCCACTCGGAGCCGTTGAAGTCGAAACTGCGCTCGTTGTTGGCTTCGTCGTAACCTAACCGGACCGTGGTGTTGAGCGAGCCGAAACCGGCAACGAAACCACCACTCAGCCGTACTGTGGCGTCGTTGATCTCCACCGTATGCCAGCCGTCAGCGGTCGCCTCGACCGTTCTCGAATAGAGCAGGGTGGACGAGGGCTGCCCGGTGACTTCGTTCCAGTCGTAAATTCGCACCTGAAACGGATCGTAGGCGTTGAGGGTCTGCAGGTAGTATGACAAGCTGAGCACACGGCACGAGTCTGTCGGGCTCATCCATACGCCCAACGTATAGCCCTGATAATCGTAGTAGCCGTCGGGATACCCGTCGTCATAGGCGAGTTCTTCGGTCGGGCCGCCCTGGTCCGGGTGCTCCCATTCCAGGTACACGATCCCGTTTTGTTGGTTCAGACTGGCGGTCAAGGCTAATGGGGCGGGTAAAGCTCCCGGCCCTGTCATGGGAATGGTGACCGTGACCGTGGTGTCCGCATCCGGGAGGAAGACGGGTGGATCCGGCGAGGTCGCGGTATCGCTCCATGTGGTGTAATACACGGTCGCTGTGTCCAGTTGCCCATTCCCTCCATTGCCGGGATGGTTGTCCGTGACCCCGGCGAAGAGGGTGTTGAAGCTGTTGGCATTCAGCATCCAGGCCGCGTCTGTCAGGTCGAATACGATGGAGGTCGGCGGCATTGAGTGGAGGTTATACTCGTCTTCATCCTGCCAGGAAAAGAACGTGCGGCTCCAAACCGGATCGTCGGGAACGCCAAGGCCAATGGGGAAGGAGAGGCCGTAACGGTCGTCGTGAGTCAGCTCCAGCTCCAGCGTTAATTCGGGCTGGTAATTGATTCGGTCTTCGGTATGAAAGGCGAAGCCGCCGCAGGTGACCGCGCTTGCCATGGCCTCATACGAGATCCAGCAGTAGCCGGACAGGCCCCAGCCTGCGCCAACACAGTTGACGACCTTGAACGCTCCGTCACCATCGACGGTCTCGAAATCGTCCGAGAAGCCCACCACCGGGAGCACGACACTGCCCTGCTGGTTACCGGAGATCTCACTAAGGCAATAGGTGTTGTCGTAATCGTCCACGTTCGTAAAGTTCGGATAGACCTTGATCTCGACCAGTGCGAGTTGATCGTCGAGGAGCAGGGATTTGAGTTGTTCCAGCCCGGTGGAGTCCAGTTGGATGAAGCTCCAGGGGCCGGTACGATACTCCATGGCGGCGATCCAGTCGGGACGGCTGGGCCAGGTGGTGTGATCCTCGTCGTCGTAAGGCATGTCGGCTAACGTGGCGCAGCCATGATGATACAGCACCTGCATGGCGTCGATCAGATCGCATCCCTGGTCCGTGCCGTGGTTGGTAAGGTTGTAAACAAACGCCGGACTGAACCGTCGCGACGAGGGCGTTATATCCCAGCCGCGCTCGCGCCACTCCTGGTAGGTCTTCAGGTAATAAGCGATAGACCAGGCGGTAGTGGAGTGCTGCTGGCCCCGGTTGCCGACCTGGGGAAGGTGAGCCGAATGGTCAATGGCCTCGTCGAGTTCGGCGGAGGTGTGCACCGGGTGATCGCTTCTCATCACCCAGCCCGGCAGTTGCTGCCCCCAGGCTGTGCATGCCAGCGCGGTCAGCAGTAGAACAATGCCGGCGAGTAATATGTGCCTATGACGTCGCTTACGCATGGTCGTACTCCATCCTCGGTCCCCTCCCTCGACGAGTACGGGAGCTGTGTCGTGACCTAATTCGCAAAGCCTGTGCCCGGGCGGGCAACCTGGTGTCTGGGACCACTATCCAAATCAGCGTGGGGTACTTCTCAATGCCTTTGCAACCCGTTCGTCGGCAAAGTGCATACTCTGCTCAATGCGCCGACACCATTCTTCGATCTCCGGGCCTCGCGGTCTCTTGGGCAAGGCCAATGCGGGGCCGTAGCTCACCACCACTCGAGCAAACGGGCAGGGCAGCAGGTGGCCGTCCCAGGTGGGGAGATGAAACGCCCAGTCGGCGTCGCACGTCGCCGGAATGATCATCGCGCGTCCCGAGGCGGCCATAGTGACTGTGCCCGGTTTGACCACATACGCCGGCCCTTCCGGGCCGTCCATCGCCATTGTCAAAATCCGGCCTTCGCGCAACACACGCACTGCTGTTGTGAACCCGGACAAGCGGTTCGTGATCCGTGAGCCTCGTACCAGCTCATAGCCGATGCCTTTGACCAGTCGGGCAATCAGCTCTCCTTCCCAGACAGGGGAGACCAATGCCACAACGCTTTTATAGGCGTGAGTGTATGATAATGCAAATATGTTCTGATGCCAGACTCCGAAATAGACGCCGCCTCTTTTCCTGGCTTCACGCATGCTGTCCAGACCCAGGTACTCTACGCGCCAGGTTCGAACCCAGAGGCGGAGAAAAAAGGTGATCACATGCTCGAAAAACCACATAAGACCGCGCCACCACCAGGTGTCCGGGGGTAGTTTGGCAGGAGGTATGGCTGAGGAGTCGTGCGCCGCCATGGATGTTCTCGCCTGTAGGTTCTCAATCTACCAAGTGTACGCACACAGGGGGCCTGAGCGCAAAACACGGTCACCACGAAATACAAATCAGCCCGGTACGATGAGAACTAGAAGCCTGGCCGGAAACGCACTTTTCGCGAAATGCCGACCAAATCCCGGTTCTCATACAACGAACGCTCCAGCGCCATCACGCTGTTTATGAAACACTTCCGCTGAGCACGATCCGGCAATGAGAACCGACTACTCCTGTAGAAATGTCTGAATCATACTTCCGGCCAGACTTCTAGAGCTCCATTGCACCAGCAACGTGTGTGTGCAGATATACTGCTGCGCGATCCGCAGAGTGTCTGCTTTCGGATTCTCAGGGATGTCTACATCTCCCCGTAAGGCATGGCCGGTTCCTTGTCCAGCAATCGGGCATATACACTTAGCGCGCCACGATGGTGAGCGGTGTGCTCAACGATGGAGCCGATCAACGATACACGTGGAACAGGACCCATAATCGGGTTGTCGGGGATCGGGGCCATGACGGTTTCCATGTCCATCGCCCCGAAAATCTCCTCGGCGTGGTCGAAGGCCTCTTCAAAGTGTTCGCGAGCTTTGGTCAACGACGTAGCCGCACGGCAGTTCTTCTCAAAGGTTTCGAAGTCCAGGTCGAATCCCTTGCCCTCGACTGCGTCGGCGAACCAGTGCACTGTAATGGCCGCATGCTCCACATGCTGCGCAACTGTGTACATCTCGTCCTTCGGCTTGAATCCGGAATCTTCTTCCGTCAGAACCGAGGTCCCGTTGTTGAAAAACTCCCTCGCTTTCTGCAAGGGGATGTTGTTTGGATTGACGTCCATGCTGCGTTTCCTCCCTGTGGTAAGTTGCTGTTGATGCCTTCTGTTGGACAAAGGCCTGCTACCCTGCACATTTGTTCAGTAAATGTAGCATGGGGAGGGGCGCTTTTTCAAGGGCTCCCGGAGGTCGCTGTTCACCAATGTATATTGCCCGTGTCGATTTGCGACGAGATACAACGGGAGCGAAGCCATGATTACTTCACCGGATGACGCGTTTCATACAACCTTTACCGTGCGCGGCTACGAGATCGGTCCGGACACCTGCATTACGCCGGGCGCATTTGTGCTGCTGCTTCTTGAGGCGGCCGGACAGCATGCATACCATCTGGGCATTTCCCTGGAAAAGCTGCAAGCGGAGAACACGACCTGGGTGTTGAACCGGTTGCGTGTGCGCTTCAGCCACTGGCCCACGGTGCGCGACGAGGTGCTTGTTTCCACCTGGCCCTCCGGGGTGGATAAGATGGGCGCGTATCGTGAATTCCTGGTAAAGCTCAACGGGCAGGTGATTGCCTGGGGGACCTCTTCGTGGGCGATCATCGACTCAACCACTCGCAAGGCTCGGCCCATGCCAGCGGAGGTGCGCAATCTGCATCCGGAATCTCCCCGGAAAGCGCTGACCTACGCCACTCGTATCGTCCGATCCTTGAAAGAAGCTGAACATGAGGCCCGGTATCGAGTACGCGAAAGCGATCTGGACGCCAACAACCATTTGAACAGTGTGCACTACATCCACTGGGCGCTGGAAGCGATTCCTGAAGCGGAGCGCGTTTCGTTACGGCTCAAGGAGTTGGATGTGCTGTTTCGTGCTGAAGCACGGCTTGACGATGAGGTTGTGTCGCGCACGGTTCGCGTGGTGGGAGAGAAGGAGCAGACGTGGCGGCATGCGCTGGTGCATGATGAGGATGGGCGCGAGTTGGCCAGGGTGGAAACCACGTGGAATCAGGAATCAGGAATCAGGAATTAAGAATTAAGAATTAAGAATTAAACATCAGGATTAAGAGTGCGTACTGAGTCTTGAAAGAAATATCCTCTTATCTTATCCCCTTATGTCGTCTCCTTATGTCATCCTCGCGTAGAGCCTGTCCTCGAATGGTTTTGTCGGGGGCGGGGGTCTACTCCTTTGCCAGCTCTAATGCCATTGTAAATCCAATTGAATCATATAGCTTGAAACCCGACAGTAAACTGTCGGGCCAAACCGCCTTTGCAGGGTGGTTCTGGTGAAATATCCAGATTCAGCACCATTTTGTTTTTCATGTTCTTTATTTATCTTTTTCTATACTTTTGTTGCTTCCTGAAAATCACACTTTTTTGTCGATTGTTTTTCCATCAATGCCGAGTTTGGTGGAAATATCACGGAAGTGTTGCCGGATCGCCTCTTCAGCGCGTTCATGGCGGCTGACATGCTTGTGACCATTCATGTCTTTGGCCGCGTCCAGCGGGTCGCGCCCCTCCGTTTTCAAGGGTGTGTTCCTGGCGGGATCCTTCATCTCGGGCACGAAATTCTGCCCGTTCAGCAGCTTGCCGGGTTCTACGCTGTTCATAAACTCCTCGACGTTCACAGGTTGATGCGAGCGGACAGCAGAGAAAGGGCTGCATCGCTCTGCTTTTCCTCTTATCTTATCGGCTACTTTTCACGGTTACTTCAACGGGTGGAACCAACAGGACGAGATTCATGAGCGAACGGCCCGGCTTTTACCATGAACAGTCTCCGGCCCTGACCGACGCCCACGAGACGATCACCCCGCGGGAAGCGCTGGAACGGATCCGTTCCCGAGCGGCCAGATTGGATGATCACGCCCGGCCGCTGGTGGTGTTTGACCTCGACGGCACTCTCTTCGACAACCGGATCCGCAGCCAGCGCATCATGGCGCACCTCGCGGAGCAGGGGATGGGACGTATTCCCGAGGACGTCCGCCGGATGATCGTCAGCCTGCCGCTGGACCGGATGCACTACGGTGTGACGGACACCCTGCGCAGCGCGGGGGTCGACGATAAAGATGTCCATGAGTACATGTTCAACGGCTGGTTTGAGCGGTTCTTCACCAACGAATGGGTGAAGCAGGACATTCCCACCTCCGGGGCGGTCGACTTTGTCAAGCAGGTTCACGAAACCCGTGCGACGGTGGTCTATATGACCGGCCGCGATACGCCGAATATGCGGGAAGGGACGCTGGACTCACTTCGTGAGCACGACTTCCCTATACCCGACGGGAAAAGCGTGGAATTGATCACCAAGCCCAGCTTCGATACAGCCGACCTGGAGTTCAAGCAGGGCGCGATTCAGCAATTGCGCGATATGGGCGAGGTTATCGCGACCTTTGACAACGAACCGAAGATGAACAACACGCTTGCGCGGGCGTTTCCCGATGCGCTTCACGTGTTCCTGGACAGCCTGCACAGCAGCGACTGGGAACTCCTGCAGCCGGACATTGTCGTGCTGACCGATTTCGACCTCAACAGCTAAAGGATAGCCTCATGGCCAACCTGATGCCGATTCAACATTCGCGCGCTTTCCGGATGCGTCGTTTCCTCAACTGGTTCCCGTTGGGCCTGACCTACGCCTTCCTGTACATGGGCCGGTACAACCTGACCGTGTCCAAGAACGCGCTGGGCGACCTGATGACCAAGGAAGATTTCGGGATCATCTTCGCCGCGGGCACGATTACCTATGCCTTCGCTTTTCTGATCAATGGTCCTCTGACGGACCGGATTGGCGGGAAGAAAGCCATCCTGATCGGGGCGATGGGCTCGGCCATGATGAACATCGGCATGGGCCTGGCGGTGTACCAGCTCCTGCATCATCCCGCCGAGGTCAACATCCGGCTGCTGTTCAGCCTGCTCTACGCCGGCAATATGTATTTCCAGAGTTACGGGGCGGTGGCGATTGTCAAGGTCAATGCCCACTGGTTCCATGTGCGGGAACGGGGAGTGTTCGGCGGCATCTTCGGCATCTTGATCTCGCTGGGGATCTATTTTGCGTTCGATTGGGGCTACGGCATCGTGCGAGCCACACGCGCGATTGCGGACCCGCATCTGGGCATCGTCCAGCGAGCGTTGAGGTCGGTGCTGGGGATTGACGGCGCGCATATGGATGCCACCTGGTTCGTATTCTTCATTCCCGCCGCCATTCTTCTCGTCATGTTTGTCATCGAGCTGATTGTCCTGCGGGATAAACCCGGACAGGCCGGCTACGAGGACTTCGACACCGGCGATGCTTCCTCCGGCGAGTCGGATGACGCTCCCTTCCAGCTCGGCGTCATCCTGAAGAGAATCCTGACCAACCCGGTGATCCTGACCGTGGCTGCTATTGAATTCTGCAGCGGCGTGATGCGCAACGGCATCATGCACTGGTATCCCATTTACATCAAGGAAGAACTGGCCTACCCCGCCGAGCACTTCATGCGTGAGCATTGGGGTCTGGTGCTGATGATCGCTGGAGTCATGGGTGGCATCTTTGCCGGGTTCGTTTCCGACAAGGTGTTCGGTTCGCGTCGCGGACCGGTGGCGGCGCTGCTTTATGGCGCTCTCGTACTCGGCTCCATCGGCCTGATCTTCAGCTTGAACGCCGCCTGGTGGATCCTGGGCTTCCTGGCCTTCTTCATGAGCTTGAGTGTGATCGGGGTGCATGGCATGCTGTCCGGTACGGCCACGATGGACTTTGGCGGACGCAAGGGCGCGGCGACGGCCGTGGGTCTGATCGACGGGTTCGTGTACCTGGGAACCGGCGTACAGTCGCTGGCGCTGGGTTTCCTGACCACCGCCAACTGGAGCTACTGGCCGCCGTTCCTGCTGCCCTTCGCGGTGCTGGGGTTGATCCTGGCGATCCGGATCTGGAAAGCGTTTCCAAATGCGAAGCGTAAAGGTGTGAAGTAGGAAAAAGGGAACTGTTACCTTTTCAAAGCGCGATATCGTATGGTGTTTCTCGAGAAAGTGGACGAAAGGGTAATTGTTCCCCTTTTCTCTGTAAGGATATCGTGGTATATCTCTTTTGTATGCAAATAAAAACACTACTTCCAGATTGATAACTCCAGAAAATTGGGACAGCTACCTTTTCCTTTATAGGAACTGCACCGTTTGCGCCATTTCCGCCAGCTCAAAGTGCTCGATCATAGCTGCCTCTGTCGCAAGCGGAAAAGGTAGCAGTCCCATTTTCTGGTCACACCTACAGCACCAGCTCCAGGTCCATGATCAGCTCGTTGCGGAAGTCGTGTTTGCGTGGCGGGATGGGTTTGCCGGCGGTGTTGTGGGTGAGCACGACCACCGGCTTCTCGTACGCCTCCGAATTCGCCTGCGCGATGACGCCCGAGTACCCTACATAGGTCTTGGTGTAGTTGTTCGCGACCCTCACCTGCGCTCCCACCGGGTAACACTGGATCACGTTCGCCAGGGCTTTCAGCGCGTAGGGATTCCACGCGCCCGTGCTGCCGTCCAATACTTTTCTTAAAGCGTCCGGGGGAGAGTGCATGATTCCGTCAAGAGTGCCGGAAAGCAGGTTGTCGTAAGCGTTGACCGGTCCCAGGATCAAGGCGTAGCGGTGGATCATGCCCTTGTCGAGCCGGGCGGTCTGGATCGGCTTGCCCCCCGAGCCCCGCAGTCCCTGCGGATAGCCCCGGCCGTTGATCTGTTCGTGATGCTGCAACACCGCCGCCTGTTCCTGGAAACTGTCGGGCGACACGTTTTGCAGCAGGATCATTGAATAGGTCGGATGGTCCCGCAGGATCATCTTCTCTTCCGGGTTGAGCTCATTGTAGGGCCGGTTTTTCAGGTCGGTGAAGATCTGTTTGCCGAGGTCATGCAGAAGTGCGGCGGTGGCGAGAGCGCGAAGTTCACGATACTCGTAATTGAACTCGCGCCCCACCAGGATACTGAGAACCGTGGTGTCGATGCCGTGCTCGTATTCCCGCCCGCTCTGGCTCTTCATCGGCAGCGACGAGAACATGGTGGTCTGATTTTCGATGATCTCTTCGAGGATCTGGCGGATTTGCCGGCGGACATCGTCCATACGGATCACGGCTTTCAGTCTGGTGTTGGTCTCCAGGCGGGTCTTGATGTCCTCGGGATCGTAATGGTCCAGATTGATCTTTTCCTCTTCCACCTGTTTGACAAGGTCGGCTACAACCACCTGGGTGAGCTGGCGGGTGGTCTCGCTGATGACCTCTTCCGGCAGGATGTCCTTGCTCGCCTCATCCCAGATGTAGACATGATGGATGCCCTGCTTCCGGATACGTTCAATCATGTGCGTGTCAAGCTCAAATCCGACCGCCAGAAGGAGATCGCCATGGGGGGTAAACAAGGACTTCCCCAGGACGTCTCCAGGCTGAAGGGTGTCAACCTTGACAATGCGCATAATTTGCCTTCCTCAAGGTGGATTTTTCACGGAACCAGAGTATACGACGGCTAACGGGAGGCCAACAAGTTCTTAACGGCGGTTTTACGATACGAATTCGCGAGAAGGGTCAGAATCCCCTTCTCGGGAGAGTGTAGCTGACGCCGGCAAATCCGCCGAGCCACAAACCCGACCACCCCGAAGAATCGCTCGACATCTCGGCGCGGTTCGGCAGGAGGTCGCTCGCAGCAGCGCCTTCTGATGTAGCATAGCGCAATGACGGCCCCGCCCAGGCGCTCCAGTATTTGCCGAACTCAAACGTCACCGGGAGCCGCCACTCTGCGAGCAGCAGGGGTTGCCGGCTGATAAATTCGCCGACCTGGTAATTCCAGACAAGCAGGTCCGTTTTAAGCGACCAGCCATTTCCGCGCAAGGGGGAATGCCAGCCTACACCTCCGCCGAACGCCCAACTCCGCGGGGTTGAGAACGTATTGCCGGCCAGTCCAATCACACTGTACAGCCGCCGGTTGCCGGTGATCCAGGCGAAACGCGTCGCACCGGCTTCATCACTCCAGAAGACGACTTGTTGCGGGTGGTCCTCGATCAGGGAGACCAGTCCCACCGGCCAGCCGTCGTGGATTTCTGCACGGTTGATCAGACCGATCTGAACGCCCTGAGCAAAGCTGTGGATGTTGACCAGACCGATCTGGACGCCGCCGCCGAACTGGCTGTAGGTAACCGGAGCGGCCTGCAACCAGGGGCTCATGGGGGAGTAGACGAGGAGGCCGGCGGTCTGTATGCCTCGCAGGCGCATGGTGGAGGCGCTGAGCAGGCCGGCGAACTGTACCCCGGTGAACGTGCCGCCGTTGGCCGCGATCAGTCCGCCCACCTGGATTCCGCCGCCTCCCTCACCGGCGAAACTGACCAGGCCGCCGAATTGCATGCCGGTGAAAGCGTGCGTGGTCAGGGCAATCAGGCCTGCGCTCTGGATGCCGTGCGCTTCGGTCGCCGCCGTGATCAGGCCGCCGGACTGAATTCCGGCGAACTCATCTTGCGCGATGGCCAGCAGGCCACCCACCTGGACTCCTGAACTGGGCAGGGTGTCTGTTGCCGCCCCGCTCAGGCTCAGCAAACCGCTCAACTGGATGCCGCTGAAACGCTGGTCGCTTACCGTCAGCAGAGGGGCGAGCTGTATGCCCCAGGACGGTTTGAGGGCATGAGTCGCAAGCAGTCCTGCTTCTATGCCTGTCAATTTTCCAGTCCGCCCGACTCCCAGGTGGAGGGCGCAGACGTGCACCAGGCTGTCCGCCGGCCCGAAGACGTTGAGACCGTCCCACACCGTCACATTGAAGGGAATGACACGGTGCGGGTCGGGGCCGGTGTCGGGTGGAGGTACGGCCTGCGCGCCTGTTATCAGCAGCAGGAGCAGCAGGCCGATGAGAAGAGTTTTCTGATGTAAACGCATCTGCAGCACAGCGATGTCCCTGTATTGTGGGCACAATATACAGACTCTCGAGAGTATTCTCGCCCTGAGGCCGGACCCGGAGGAGAACCCGACCCTAAAGACACTCACCCAAGACGCAACGAGTGTCATTCATGCGAAGCAGACTGTATCAAAAATGTCCAATGGATCTCATTCCCGCGAAGGCGGGAATCCAGTCATGTCTATAT
>CAZYOC010000061.1:0-19245 GCA_964648415.1 uncultured bacterium
ATGATGTCATTCCTGCGAAAGCAGGAATCCAGAATAAACAAGTGCTTAAGAATCTCAGTATGTTCGACTCTTTGCAAGAACCACTACAGGCGTCAGGCGTCAGGCGTCAGGCGTCAGGAGTCAGGAGTCAGGAGTCAGGAGTCAGGAGTCAGGAGTCAGTTTGCGGTCAAGTTGACACCTGAAGTCAATAGTAACTATATCATTTGGCTCTCAAAGCTCTATTATCAGTTTCTTTTTTCACTTTTTTTACTTTTTTTACTTAATCAGTTATCCTTGACATCCTTCTATCCTATCATCCTGTTAGAGGTGTCAGAGGTGTTAGAGGTGTCAGAGGTGTCAGAGGTGTTAGAGGTGTTAGAAGTTTAGCGAGAGAAGCGTGACAACCAAAGAACTGATCAAGAAAGTCCGTAACATCGAGATTCGCACTCGCGGATCGGTCAACGAGCTCTTCAGCGGCGAGTACCACTCGGCGTTCAAGGGGCGCGGGATCGAGTTCGCCGAAGTGCGCGAATATGTACCGGGCGATGATGTACGCACCATCGACTGGAATGTCACCGCCCGCGCAGGAGCACCGTATGTCAAGTTGTTTGAAGAAGAACGTGAACTGGTTGTCATGCTGCTGGTCGACCTGTCAGCTTCCGGCGAGTTCGGCAGCAACGTCTCCCTGAAACGCGAGATGGCCGCCGAACTGGCTGCGGTCCTCACTTTCTCCGCCATGCGCAACCAGGACAAGGTCGGCATGGTGCTGTTCAGCGACCAGGTGGAGAGCTATGTGCCGCCCAAGAAAGGGACCTCCCACGCGCTCCGGATGGTCCGCGACCTGCTGGCGTTCCAGCCCAAAGGCAAAGGCACCTCGCTGCAATCCGGGCTCGACTTCCTGCTCCGGTTGCAGACCAAACGCGCCATCGTCTTTCTTGTCAGCGATTTTCAGGACGACAACGGCTGGCAGGACGCCGCCAAAATCGTTTCCAGCAAGCACGACCTGGTGATGCTGCATATCGTGGACCCGCGTGAAAAGGAGCTGCCCAATGTCGGCTGGATCCCGGCGAAGGACCCTGAGACCGGCGACGTCACCTGGCTGGACAGCAGCGACAAGGGCCTGCGGGAGACCTTCCGGCGGCAGCGCATGATGGAGATCAACAACCTGGCGCAATTTACGCAGCGGCACAACATCGACCGGGTGGAGATCGACCTGACCGAACCGGATCAGCCCTATCTGCTGCCGTTGGTGCGCTTCTTCAAGCGACGTGAAGGTCGGCGATAATTACGTTACATGAACCGATTTGCAAAGTTGAGAATCACAGAGTACTCGCATGGCCCGATTTGCAAGTGTCGCAATCGCAACACATGATCAGGTAGCAAGATACGCAGAAGCAGAAACTAGCGAGCAAGTCGCTGAGCAAGTCGGGTTTCCAGATTTAACAAACAGGAGCATTGAGAACCGTGTCGGCGATACGGCCCCACAACAGGACGGAAATCGTGCGAAGCAACGCGCTCCATGAACGGCGAATGATCCTCGCTGTTCTGGTGTTGTTGCTGCTGGCGGGAAGCGTTCAGGCGGCGGTGCTGCCCCTGCAGGTGAACCGTACCGAAGCCACCGTGGGCGACCCCATCCTCCTCACCCTGACCATTCCGAAAGCCGATCCCGACGACATCCAGTGGCCGCCCACAACCGGTACGCTGGGTGATTTCCATATCCTGAAGGCCGACACGATCACGGGCAAGGCGGCGAAGGCATTTGACGGCCCGACGTTGACCTGGACCGTGGCCGCCTACGACACCGGCGCGCATACCACCGACACCCTCGAGGTCTGGGTGGACCGGAAGATTCACCAGGTCGCGCCGGCGACGGTGACCATTCAAAGCGTCCTCGACACCATCCCGCAGGACACCACCGGCCCGGACTTCCGGCCCCTGAAGGCGCAGGTTCCGCTGAAGATGACTTTCATGGACTGGGTGCGTCTGCTCTGGCCCTGGGTGCTGGGTGTGGCCGTGCTTGTCGGGCTGTTCTTCCTGCTGCGCTGGTGGCGGAAACGCAAGCTCGAGCAGGGCGAAGCGGGCATCCTGGCGAAGCCTCCGCCCCCGCCCTACGACGAGGCCATCGCCGCGCTCCGCGACCTGCAACGCGATAATCCTTACGACAAGGGCGAAGCCAAGCTGTACGTGTCGCGCCTGACCGAGATCCTGAAACGCCTGCTGGAGCGTGTCCATGGCGACCCGGTGATGGACATGACCACATACGAAGTCCAGCGCTGGCTGCAACATGTGACGCTTCGCAGCGGCACCTCGGACCTGCTTAAAACCCTGACCGATTCCGACCGGGTGAAGTTCGCGAAAGGCGTCCTCGAGCCGGAGCGCGCCAAAGACATGATGGACTCCGCCGAGCGCTTCGTGTTGGCCTACAAACCGCGTCCGGAGGAACTGGCGGCGACCGATCCTGCAACGGCGGTGTCACAGAAGGGCACAGCCGCCATACCGAGCGGGTCAACCATGCAACCTACAACTCCGGTTGTTGAGCCGGCGGTCGCGCCCCCTTCCGGTGATGATACCTCTGCGCACGAAGCGCCGGATAAAGAAGCAGGTAGCCCGAACATGCCTGGCCGGGAGACGAACGACACTGCTGATAAACCAACTTTGCCTTCCCGGGAGGCAGACGACTCAGATACTCTGGACACGCCTGGCCGGGAGGCTGAAAATTCGGCCGCCGATTCCGAAATCGAGGACGACAAAATCGACCCGCCGCCCCCCGAAGACAAGGACGACATCACTCGCTACATGCCGAAATCGCGCGGGGAGGGCGGCTCATGACCTGGCAAGCGCCCTGGGCGTTGTACGGCCTGATCCTGATCCCCCTGCTGGCGGCGCTGTATGTCTGGCGTGAAGGAAAGCATCCTGCGCCGACGGTGGTCTTTCCGGGCACGTCCAAGCTGCGGCCTCTGGTGAGTCCGGTGCGGCGCTGGCTGCGTCACCTGCCGGTGGTGCTGAGGCTGGCGGGGCTGGCGTTTCTGATCGTCGCGCTGGCGCGTCCCCAATTGGCGCTGGAAGAGGAGAAGATCTCCACCGAGGGGATCGACATCGTGCTGACGCTGGACATCTCCTCGTCCATGCTGGCGCGTGACCTGCAGCCGGACCGGATCACCGCCGCGAAGAAGGTGGCGTCGGAGTTTGTCGCCGGACGGCAAAACGACCGCATCGGACTGGTGATGTTCGCCGGGCAGTCGTATACCTGGTGCCCGTTGACCATGGATTACGCCGTGCTGGAAGAGCTGCTGGGACGTGTGGAAGCGGGCGCGGGCCACATCGAGGACGGCACCGGCATCGGCAAGGCCATCGCCACCGGAACCAACCGGCTGCGTGAGAGCAACGCCAAGAGCAAGGTGCTGATCCTGCTGACCGACGGCGTGAACAACGTGGACCAGCCCGACCCCCTGACCGCCACTCGCGCCGCCCAGGCATTGGGTGTGAAGATCTACACCATCGGTGTGGGCTCACGCGGCACCGCCCCCGCCCCGGTGCAATCCCCGCGCGGCGGCATCCAGTTCCGCAACATGCAGGTGGAGATCGACGAAGAACTACTGAAGAAAATCGCGGACATGACCGGCGGGATGTACTTCCGCGCCACCTCGACCGAATCCCTGCGCGACATCTACAACCAGATCGACCGGCTCGAAAAAACCGAGATGGAAATCGAGCACATGCGCCGCTGGGAAGAACGCTTCACGCCCTACGCCCTGATCGCCCTGATCCTGCTGCTGCTGGAACGGCTGCTGACGCTGACCTGGCTGCGGAACCTGGCAACGTAAACGCCCTTGCCTCATGCTTGCTTTTGCTGCCAAATGTAGCTAGATTCTATCTATTGGAAGAATATCATGAACATGAAGGAGGCCACCTTGATTATGCAAAACGACACCCATAGCGACACTGGCTATTACAGCATTCGCGAAGCGGCAAGACTGCTCCAAGTATCAAAACTCCTCGTAAAGAATTGGAGTTTAGGTTACAGTGCTGGCTGGCGAGGTAAAGGTATTACTGATAAGTATCCCTCTGTTATCACCCCCCAACACAAGCAAGATGATGAATTCCCGCTTGGATTTTTTAACATCATCGAGCTTCGATTCCTATTCGCCTTTCGAGATATGTTTTCACTTCAAATGCTAAGGAAATTTTATACTAAAGCACAAGAGTTGCTGAAGGTGGAGTATCCATTTGCCTGTCAACGTTTTTATACAGATGGGAAAAAGAATATTTTAGCTGAATTGGTCGAGTATGTTGTTGATGAATTAGGTAAAGTCAAGAAACACAAAGTATTAGTAGACTTGCTTGATGGTCAGATGTGTTGGGACGAAATATTAAAACCATATTTGTTTCTTGGGCTTGAATATAAAAATGAGATTGTAGTAAGATGGCACCCAATGCCAGAGGAAGCTCCTCGCGTCATTATTGATCCGGCAGTTTGCTTTGGCTCGCCATCATTATTGGAATCCAAAATAGCCACAAAGGTTTTATATGATACATATATGCGAGAAGGATCAATTGATGCAACTATATGGTGGCATTCTTGTACTGAAGAGGAGGTTAAGCAGGCAATACGATACGAGAAACATTTAAACTAGCAAAGGTATAAACATGATATTTGTCGTTGACGAGAACTCTTTAGGCCGTCTGGGTTGTGTATTGTCCTGTTTATCTCCAGATATTACAAACACTAAGAAACTTGGTCTTACTGGTTTTTCAGACCCTAAACTGTTCAATGTTCTTGCACAATTTCCAGACAAATGTGTATTGGTTGGTCGTGATTCAAAAATGTTAAGCGCCCACAAGAAAGATCTACGCGTATATGGGCATTCTGTATTAGTCTTAAAGGAGAATTCTGGACGTAAAAAGAGGAAAGGTTCAAAATGGTCTCAAGTATGTGGCATTATTGCGCAGAACTGGGATCCTATTTCTTGCCAGATAAAAAATAGCTCAAAGCAAAAGGCATATAAGCTTGATTTAAGAAGTTATACTCCAAGAAAATTACATCTAGAAGAGCAAGACATTTAGCTTTTCAGAGCATTCTCTTGCAATTCGTAGCTTAAAACCTCCTAGAGAATTGAAAACTGACCCACCAAGCCAGAAAGTCAACATCGTCGCCCTCTTCACCGACCTGCGGGACTTTTCCCACTGGTCGCTGGAGGCGTCGTCGGACCAGGTCGCGGACGTGGTCAAGATGACCTATGAGCGGCTGCTCAAGCTCAAGCAGGCCTACTTCATCGACTTCTACAAGCCGTTGGGGGATGGTTTCCTGGCGGTGTGGGAGCCGGAGCGGCACGGCGGCATCGCCAACTCCCTCAAGGCCGCGCTGGTCACCGCCTTCAACCTCCACAAGGAATACTACTACTTCCGCAAGACGGTGGAGTACCGCACCCCTTACGGCTTCGGCGCGGGGATCGCCTGCGGCGAAGTGACCAAGGTGCGGCCGGAACTGCCGGGCGAAACGTTGCAGGTGGATTACGTCGGCTACCCCATGAACTGCGCGGCGCGGTTGCAGGGACTGGCGGGGCCGTATGGCGTGGCGCTCGACATTGCCGGCGTCCACATCGCCCGCACCCATCCGCATATGGTGCTCGACGACAGCGACGCCTCCCGTGAGTTCAAGCTGCTCGATCCCGACAAGGACGATATGATCTACGCCCGCCGGCATCTCAAGGGCATCCTGGAGGAGGACATCGAAGGCTTCCAGTACGTGGTCTGGCCGGAGATGCAGCAGCGCCTCTGGCAGACCGAGGGCCGGATCGCCGCTCCTCCCTCCCTGCTGACACGCCGCGCCTCCGACCGGCAGGCATATTGATAGAGATGTCCCATCAGGTCATTCCCGCTAGGTGTCGTGTCATCCCCAAGGGTACGCAACGCTTCGGTTCCCGCCTACGCGGGAATGACATTCGCTGTGCATTTTGATGCCGTATGGAAGGCTGCGAGCGGCCTCCCTTGCCGGCTCTATTGGCAATAGGTAGCATTCGTCTTTTCGCGAAACCCGACAGTAAACTATCGGGCCAGACACCTGTTTACTGCCGGGGCAAAGAACCTTATCCCCGGGCCGAGGGCGGTCCGGGCTACCATGCTTCATATCGGTACTTTATTGTCCTCCTCCCGGATGTCCACCGGGATGCCCCTGTTTCTTGCTGTCCGGGTGACCGCCTCCGGGATGCCCGCCGGACCGTTTCGCCGGGGACGCGAGGATGGCTTCGGTGGTCAAACGTTCGCCGTTGCGGAGGAACTCGATCTTCACCTTGTCGTGGGGGTTGTGGTTATCCAGCGCAAACACAAAATCGTAGATGTTGTCGATGATGACCTCGCCCATACGCACCAGGATGTCGCCCTGTTGCAGGCCGGCGAGCGCGGCGGGGGCGCCGTCACGTACTCCCTGGATCCGCACTCCGCGGATGCTGTCCGGCTGCGCGAAGTCGGGGATGGTCCCCAGCGAGGGACGGTTGCCGCGGCTTTTCGACGGCGTGGGCGGGGTCTGCTCCACGTACGTCAGCATCAGGCCCGGCTCGGCCAGCTCATCCAGGAAGCACAACGCGAAGTCCAGCACCCGCACCATGCCCTCGCCGTTTAGCATGTCCACGTCATCACGAGTGCTGTGGTAATCCAGATGCGGCGTGGTCAACAGGTGCGATACCGGGATGCCCCGGGCGTAGAACGAGGTCTGGTCGGAGGGCCCATAGCCGCCGCCGGCTGCCGAGATGGTCAAACCCGCCGCCTGCCCCACCTCTTCCGCCATACGCTTCAGCTCCTTCGCACTGCCCACGCCCAGCACGGACAGGTTGGTCGCCTGCATCCGGCCGACATTGTCGATGTTCAGCATGAACTGCACCTTGTCCAGCGTTTCGGGCGGCTGGTTGACAAAATGAGATGACCCTACCAGCCCGACCTCCTCGCCGGTGAAGGAGACGAACCACAGGGTGGGACGGGAACTGCTCCCTTTGTCCGCCAGGATGCGCGCCATTTCGAGCAGGATCGCCACCCCGCTGGCGTTGTCGTCCGCACCGTTATGGACACCGTACACACCCGGCTCCGTGGTCCCCTCCTGGCCGAAACCCAGGTGATCGTAATGCGCCCCGACCACGATAATGCGGTCCGGATCACCGGGCAGCTTGCCGCCGATGTTGGTTACGGCGATCGTTTCGCGTTCCACCGCGATACTCAACGTCAGCGGCTCTTTCGAAGCCGGCATGGACCGCGGCGTTTCGTTGAGGTCAATGGAACGCTGGGCTGCTGTCAGTTTCAAGTCGGGAACCAAAACCGACGCCCCCTCACGAGTGATCATGGCACACGGAATGCCCACATCCCTGTAAGGCGCTTCTGTCTTTAACGTGAACAGCGTATCGCCCTCGGCCTCCATTCCGCGCACAAGAAGGAAGCCCGCCGCGCCGTGGGTTTTCGCGTTGATCGCCTTGTTCCGCCATTCGGAATGGGGCGTGTGGACGGTCCCCTCGAACCGGCTGTCGGGATCATCGGCGGCCGGTTCGCCGTCGAAAGCGAGTACGATGGCGTCCTTTACATCCACTCCGGCGTAGTCGTCATAATCGTACTCGTCCGCAGTGATGCCATAGCCGACAAACACCACCGGCGCGTTGATCTGGCCATTGCCGGTAAACCCAAGCGGCATCAGGTGTTTGCCATAGGTCAGCCGGTTGTCGCCCTGGGTGAGATAGCATCGGTCAGAATCGGGCTCAACACCCCAGCCCATCTCGAAGGGTTGCCGGAACGATTCGCCGAAGAGCGGCCGGAGGCCGTACTCTTCAAAGCGGCGTGCGATGTACTGAGCGGAAGAGTCGAGGCCGGCCGTGCCGATGCCGCGTCCCTCACGGGCATCGTTGGCCAGGTAGGAGGCGTGCATCAGCAGCCGCGCTTCCTCGTCCCAGGGCAAGGCATCGTCGGAAGCGTTCGCGGCTGGTACCGCTGTTACGAGCAGTATCGCAAGAAGGCTTGTCAGGCCGGAAAGAGCGCGGGTGTTCATCCAACTCTCCTGTCGGGAAACTCAATCAGGTTTCGCAATGATGGTTCAATGTACGATAGTTTTATACTGATGCTCGAAAGCTATGTCCTGTGGCGTCATCCCTCGCGCACAACCATGTCATCCTCGCGCAGGCGGGGATCTCCTCCTTTTCAAGCTCGAACAAAAAATGATTGCCAAGCATCCCGCTATCCCGGCTTGCTTTCATTCCTTAACCGTAGACCTGTCAGGCGTCATCCATCGCTAAATGTGTTACTCAGACCACCTGTCTCGTAAACATGTCCGGGCTGAAGGCTCTCGATCCCGGACAGCAGTTTCTTCGCCACCACCTCCGCCCCGTTGACCGGCTCCCGTCCAAACGCGAACGTCTCATTCGCCTCCAGCACAGCTTCGAGCGCACTGCGCCATTGCCCGGCGTAGAGAGCCTCCGATGGCAAGTACGCATACGGCAACTGCTGCTGGATATAGTCCACAATCGCATCGTACTCAGCGAAACGATCTTTGCGCTCGGAATACACCATCGCGGTCAGGTTGCCGACACATTCCGCCACTGTACTGTACCCCGGCTTACTCATTACGACATCCGCCATGTGCACCAGGTCGCAGAAACGCAGGCCCAGCTCCGCCTGCTCAGCTTCGCTGATGAAGCGGAACGGCTGTCCCGGATCCGCCATCGGTTCTGTGATGATGAATTGAAAATCTTTGTGGAGCTCCTCGGGTGGAAAAGTGATGCCGCTCAGCCCTTCGCCGCCGTAAGAGAGGATCACCACAGGCTTTAAGGGGTCGATACCAAGCGCCTTGCGGACCGTTGCCGGATCCACATCGGACAACCTTGCCACCAGCGGGACATCTTCGATCACCGGGAACGCGCTCAAGTCCGTCGCCATTCTGGTCCGGAATAGTTTCTCGCATGTACGATACGCCTCCCGCGCCCGCCGGGCATAGACCGCGAAGTGACTTCGTTCTTCCGCCAGGTCCGCCCAGATATAATCCCAACTGAAATTGGCGATGCCAAACGCGGGTACGCCGGCCAGACGGCAGGCGTCGAACGGCCTCACCGGAATATCCATATAAGCGGCGTCAATGCCGGCCGCTTCCAGCCACTCCGCCTCCTCCTCCACCAGCGCGGCTCCCTTCTGGCCGAAGTAATACTCGAGCCGGACCAGGGTCTCGTCCCAGTCCGCACGGATGGCGTCGCGTTGGATGATACCGATGTCCAGGCGCACGGATGTCACACTCGCCGGCTCGAAGCCAAGCATCTGCACCACGGTATCTCGCCTGTACGGCGCCCGGACATGGATCTCGGTATCCGGCGAAAGACGCGCGAGATACCGCAACACCTCCGTGCAGCGGGTCAGGTGCCCGTAACCGTGTCCCGTGATGTACGCCGCCAGCTTCATCCTCGCCTCCCGGTTGGAACTGACAAGATAACTACCTCCAGCGTCATTTTCGAGCTCCAATGAGATCGGCGAGTCGCCGCGCGCGTCCTTTGCCTACGCAACCTTCTCTCTGCATCGCCGATCCACGTTTCGCACATTGCCCGCGCCGCTTCGGGGTTCTACCTTGAAGCGGCGCGTGTTACTTACAACAGGACGGTCCAGCCATGATCAAACGCTTGTTCGGCAAAGGCATGAAACGGCTGCACGGCGACCATGCGGCCTACTGGCAGTACCAGACTCGTGTGGCGCACGAGATCCTGATCCCGCAACTCGAGGCCTGGGGCGTATCGGTGGAGGGCAAACGAGTGCTCGAGATCGGCATGGGCAACGGCGGCATTATCCACGCCCTCGCCGAAGCCGGGGCGAACGTCACCGGAGTCGAGATCGACGCTCAGCGGGTCGCCAACAACCGGCAGTTCTTCTCCATCGAGTTCCCCATCATCATCGGCGATTTCTGCACCGAGGAGATCCTCCAGCAGATCGGCGAGGGCGACTGGGATCTGATCCTCGTACGTGACGTCCTCGAGCATCTGCTGGACAAGGAGACCGCCATGCGCAACCTGCGGCGGCTGCTCGCCCCCGGCGGCGCGGTGTTCTTCGACTTTCCGCCCTGGTACTTCGCTTACGGCGGCCATCAGCAGGCCATGCAGAGCTTCCTGCGCTTCGTCCCCTTCCTGCACTGGCTGCCCCGCAAGACGTACTCGCGTTTCGTGTACTGGTCGGAGAGGGACCGGCCCAAGGTGTTCAAGGATCTGATGGACACCTACGATGCCCGGATCACGCTGAAGCAGTTCGACCGCCTGCTGGAGCGGCATGAGATGACCCTGGCCGAGCACACGCTCTTCCTGCTCAACCCCAGCTACCACGTAAAATTCGGCTGGCCGACTATCGAGCTGGGGCCGCTGGCTCATCTGCCGCTGTTGAAGGAAGTGCTGGCGACAAATCTCTATGCACTCGTGAAAAAGGCATAAATGTGGAAAAGGTGGAAAACGTGGAAAAGGAACTCGATTGGATACGTTTTCCACGTTTTCCACGTTTTTCACCTTTTCCACGCGCGAAGCGCTCATTGACTCCCCCCCTCTCCCGCTCTATCTTGCAGCGGAAGGAAAATGGGACTGCTACCATTTCCCTGCTCAATGCCAATACAAACGGTTGTCATCGGCTGATCGTGTCGTTGGGGAGCTGTCCTGCTGTAATTCACCAGGGGAAATGGTAGCTGTCCCGAATTTTCCGAGATCAACCACTCCCATGGAGGCGCTCTTGATCAAGAAAATCCTCGTCGCCAACCGGGGCGAGATCGCCGTACGAGTCATCCGGGCCTGTCGTGAAATGGGCATCCAGTCCGTGGCGGTCTTTTCCGACGCCGACCGGCTGGCCTCTCACGTGCTCCTCGCCGACGAAGCCTATCCCATCGGGCCGCCCCCCGCGAAAGAGAGCTACCTGCGCGGCGACAAGGTCATCGCGGTCGCCGAACAGTGCGGCGCCGATGCGATCCATCCCGGCTACGGCTTCCTGTCAGAAAACGCGGAATTCGCCCAGGCGGTCAAGGACGCCGGCATCATCTGGATCGGCCCGCCCCCGGCCGCCATCAAGTCCATGGGCTCCAAGACGGAAGCTCGTGCGATTATGATGAAGGCGGGCGTACCGATCGTGCCGGGCACCCCCGAAGGCGTGGAGAATCCCGAGATCGCCAAGCGCTACGCGAGCGAGATCGGCTACCCGGTCCTGATCAAGGCGGCGATGGGCGGCGGCGGCAAAGGCATGCGCGTGGTCCACGAGGAAAAAGACCTGGCCAAATCGCTGGACGCCGCGCGGCGTGAATCCATGTCCGCCTTCTCCAGCCCGGTCGTCTTCATCGAGAAGTTCGTCGAAAAGCCCCGCCATATCGAGTTCCAGGTGTTCGCCGACCACCACGGCAACGTAATCCACCTCTGCGAACGTGAATGCTCCATCCAGCGCCGCCACCAGAAGGT
This sequence comes from uncultured bacterium, assembly GCA_964648415.1. Taxonomy (GTDB): domain Bacteria; phylum Electryoneota; class Electryoneia; order Electryoneales; family Electryoneaceae. The sequence continues at coordinate 11,412 of CAZYOC010000061.1, forward strand.
GATCGAAGAATCCCCCAGCCCGGTGATGAACCCGGAGCTGCGAGAGCGGATGGGCGAGTCCGCCGTGGAAGCCGCCCGCGCCTGCGGGTACCAGAACGCCGGCACGGTCGAGTTCCTCGTCGACAAAGATCTCAACTACTACTTCCTCGAGATGAACACCCGCTTGCAGGTCGAGCACCCCATCACCGAAATGGTGACCGGCGTGGACCTGTGCAAGCTGCAAATCCGTGTCGCGGCGGGCGAGGAGCTGCCCATTAAACAGGACGATGTGGTCCAGCGCGGCCACGCCATCGAGGTGCGGATCTACTCGGAAGACTCGCTGAACAACTTCCTGCCCACCACCGGCAAGATCCACTACCTGCACCCGCCCGACGGGTTCGGGCTGCGGGAAGACAGCGGCGTACGCGAAGGCGAGGCCATCTCCATCCACTACGACCCCATGATCAGCAAGCTGATCGCCTGGGACGCCGACCGGATCTCCGCCATCCGACGCATGAAACGCGCGCTGATGGAATACAACATCACCGGCGTGCGCACCACCATCCCCTTCGGGATCTACGTCATGGACAACGACGCCTTCCAGAAGGGCGACTACGACACCAGTTTCGTCGAGAAAGAACTGGATGTGGCGGTGCTCCGCGAGCAGGAAGCCTCGTGGCAGAAGGTCGCCGCGCTGGCGGTGGCGTTCAAACGCCATGAGATGAAGCAACAGGGCGTGATGCAGGTGAGCGCGCCCGGCGACAATGGGAAGACACCATCCGCCAACGGCTGGGCGCCCACCGGCTGCGGGTGGAAAAACGCTGGACGGAGGGCTGCGCTGAGATGACCGATAAACCCGACCTGACAAAGAAGCCGCCGGAGGACGGATACCAGGTGGACGTCAACGGCGAGCTCTACGAGATCGTGTTCAGCAAGGACAACCAAACGGCGACCATCAACGGCGACAAGTACGCCATCGACATCCGGCCCGGCGCCAAACCCGACCGGTACTCGGTGCTGCTGAACGGGAAATCCGTGACTCTGATGGCCGAGGAGAACGACGAGCCCGACGGCTACCGCGCTCACGCCGGCGGGTACGATTTCGACTTGACCGTCCAAACCGCCCGTGAAGCCTTCATGCGGAAGTTCATCCAGGGCGCCGACGCCGGCAAGAAACTGGGCAAAGTGAAAGCGCCCATGCCCGGCCTGATCGTGCAAACCATCCTGAAGGTCGGCGATACGGTGGAAAAAGACGACGGCGTGATGATCATGGAAGCGATGAAAATGGAGAACGAGATCAAATCGCCCATCGCCGGCACGATCAAAACGATCCACGTCGCCGACGGCGACGCGGTGGAAAAGAACCATGTTTTGTTCGAGGTGGAGTAGGTTTTTCAAAGGAGGATATCGAAATGGCACTACCTGATTTTCAGGCGTTTTTTCTGCCAACTCTTGAATCTCTTTCAGACGGACAGACTAGAACAAATGCACAGATTTATGATATTGTCAAAGATAAACTGGATTTATCGGCAGATGATCTGAGAGACTTGGTACCAAGCAGAACAGAGCCTAGATGGAAGAACCGAGTTGCTTGGTCGCTTGCGCATCTTAGAAAAGCAGGATTAATAGAAAGACCATCTCGAGGAAACTATAGGATTACAGAAAGAGGTCGCGAGACTTTAGATCGGAATTTGGAGCGGCTATCAATGAACGATCTAATAGTATATCCGGAATACCGCGAGTATACTCAACGTTCTCAGACTGATACAGCCACGCCAAGCACTAATGAAGATTCTACTAAAAGCGACACAGAATCTCCAGAAGAACTTATTGCGAAGGGATTTGCTGAACTACATGAAGAACTCGCAGAGGAATTACTAGAAGTTGTTAAGAATTCTAATCCTGATTTTTTTGAAAGGCTTGTTGTGAATTTGATTGTACGTATGGGTTATGGTGGTTCTATTGAAGATGCTGGATCGGTTGTTGGGAAATCTGGCGATGAAGGAATAGATGGGGTAATAAAGGAAGATCGACTAGGCTTAGACACTATATATCTTCAAGCTAAAAAATGGGAGGCAACTGTTGGAAGACCGGAGATTCAGCAGTTTCAGGGAGCTTTAGCTGGGAAACGTGCTCGTAAAGGCATATTTATAACAACTTCTGGTTTTAGCAAACAAGCATACGATTATGTAAACCAAATAGATACTAAAATAGTATTAATTGACGGATTGTCCCTGGCTAAATACATGATCGATTTTGATTTAGGCGTATCAACCATTTCCAAATATGAAATTAAGAGAATGGATTCTGATTATTTCGAGGCTTGACGATTGATTGAAGGTATGGCCCGATTTGCCGTTTGCTAAAGGTCAAGCACGCGATTCCGCTGCAATGGAGGGGAACGTAGAAAGCTGGGATACCGTTGATGAGCAAGTCGGGAAAAGGTGGATCTGCGGCGAGATGAGTCCCGACTTGCTTCATTCAGGCAAGCTCGAACTTCGCACACATCATCCATAGTTCTCATCAGCGCAGGCTTCCCCTTCTCCGCAGAGCAAATCGGGCCATACAGCAGGGATCAAATCGTGTCATGCAGCCATGATTGCTGACTTGAGCGCATGGCCCGATTTGCCGTTTGCTAAAGGTCAAGGACTCGATTCCGCTGCAATGGAAGGGAACGTAGAAAGCTGAGTTGCGGGTGATGAGCAAGTCGGGAGAAGGAGAATACTCGGAGCGTCACAAATCCCGACTTGCTCTATCAGGGCAGCACAAACTCGTCACGCATCATACATAGTTCTCATCAGCGCAGGCTTCCCCTTCTCCGCAGAGCAAATCGGGCCATACAGCAGGGATCAAATCGTGTCATGCAGCCATGATTGCTGACTTGAGCGCATGGCCCGATTTGCCGTTTGCTAAAGGTCAAGCTCGAGATTCAGTTGCAATGGAGGGGAACGTAGAAAACTGAGATACAGTTGATGAGCAAGTCGGGAGAAGGAGAATACTCGGAGCGTCACAAGTCCCGACTTGCTTTATTCAGGACAGCACAAACTCAAAACGCATCATCCATAGTTCTCATCAGCGCAGGCTTCCCCTTCTCCGCAGAGCAAATCGGGCCATACAGCAGGAAGCAAAATCAGGCCATACATTTTCTCCCGACTTGGGGGTGACTTTTTGACAGCCCCAGCGGGGCGGCATGTGGATAGCGCGGTGCGTAAGCGCCGTGGAAAAAGCCTCCTCACTCCTCACGACCCTGGAAGGGTCGCACAATCCGGCGGCTTCACATCGCCAATCGACCAATCGAAACGCCCCGGTAAGACCTCACCGGGGCGAATTTGTTGAAGAAAGGAATGCAGCAGTGCTTCAGCCGCCCAGCAGCGACAGGAACACCCCCGCCGCGACGGCGCTGCCGATCACACCCGCCACATTCGGCCCCATGGCGGCCATCAACGGGTTCACCCGGCCGTCGGTCTCTTCCGACACGAAGCGCTGCACCACTCGCGCCGACATCGGCACCGCGCTCACACCGGCCGCGCCGATGCACGGGTTGATCTTTTTATCCTTTGGCAGCAAGAGGTTGATGAGCTTGGCGAAGATCAAGCCGCCGGCGGTCGAGAACGAGAACGCCACCGCGCCCAGCACCAAAATGCTCAGGGTTGATACGGTGATGAAGCTCTCGCCGGTCATGGTCGCGCCCACCACGATGCCCAGGAAGATGGTGACAATGTCCACCAACGCTCCGCCCGCGGTCTTGCGCAGACGTTCTGTAACTCCACACTCACGCAGCAGGTTGCCGAACATCAGCATCCCCAGCAACGGCGCGCTGGAAGGCACACCCAGCATCGCCACGATGCCCGCGATGATCGGGAACAGGATCACCGCACGCCTGGACACCGGCTTGGCGTTAGGCATGTCGATCGCCCGTTCTTTCTTTGTGGTCAGCATCCGCATGATGGGCGGCTGGATGATGGGCACCAGCGACATGTAGCTGTAGGCCGCCACGGCGATGGGGCCGAGCAGTTCCGGCGCCAGCTTGGCCGCAAGGAAGATCGAGGTGGGACCGTCCGCCCCGCCGATGATCCCGATGGCCGCCGACTGCTCCAGCGTGAAGCCCAGCAGATAGAACGCCCCCAGCGCGGCGACGAAAATGCCTAGCTGAGCCGACGCGCCCAGCAGGAACGTAAATGGACGGGACAGCAGCGGCCGGAAATCGGTCAACACTCCCACGCCCATGAAGATCACCGGCGGGAGGAACTCGGTTTTGATGCCGTGCTTGTAGACGAACTGCAGCAGACCTTCATCAGCGCCCATCCCGGCGGCCATGTGCGAGAACGGCAGGTTCGCGAGAATGGCCCCGAAGCCGATGGGAATCAGCAGCAGCGGTTCGTAGTTCTTCGTGATGGCGAGGTAAATCAGCACCCCGCCCACGACGAACATGACTAGATTTCTCCAATCCAGCCCGGCGAACCCGGAGGTCTGGATCAATTCCGTAAGGGCTTCCATCTCCCCTCCTTAGTTGGGGGTGATGGTCAGGATGGCGTCGCCTTTGCCGACGTCATCGCCGATTTCCACATGAATCCCCTCCACGGTTCCCGCGACCGGAGCCTTGAAGCTGTGATTGGATTTCATGGCTTCCACCGCGCCCAGCACCTGGCCTTCGGTGACCTTGTCGCCGACGTTGACGTTCAGCTCAACCACCGGCGAATCGCCCTCGAAGGGTGAATAGACATCCACGCCATCCGCGGCCGCCGGAGCAGCTTGCGCGGCGGGCGCAGCCGCCGGCGCGACTCCCGCGTTGGAACCATGAGCGTCCACAACCACCATGTACTGCCTGGCGACACCGCCCTCGATCACGGTACACGTGGTCGTCACCGGACCGCCGGACATCGCGGGTGCGGCCGCCGGAGCGGCTTCCGCCTTCGTCGCCTGCTTGCCGGCCCTCTTCTTCGGCTCCTCACCGTCCTTCTTCTTGATGGGCAGGTCGATCTTCGGCTTGCCCTTCAGCAGCCGGATGCCCTCGTTCAGCTCCATGTTCTTGCCGGGGACAATCGCCGCGGCCACGAGGAAGACAGACTTCTCGTCGGTCGGAAGGTCGCGTTCTTCCAATGCTTCCTTCGCCGGGCCGAGGCTGTCCGGAGCAGCTTCCAACGGGCTCTTGTCATTGACCGGCATGTCGAGCTGCTTGCTGGCGATCTTGACCACTTCCGGGTCCGAAGGAAGCGGCGTCTGGCCGAAGTAGCCCAGTACGCTCTTGCCGTAACCCGGGTCGATCTTCTCCCAGCGGCCATACAGGACATTGTTGAACGCCTGCAGCCAGTACTGCTGCGAGCCCGGCGTTACGGAGGTCCAGCCGCCGCCGGCCTTCACCACCACCGGGAACTCGTTGAGGACATCGCTGTACCGGTCGATGATACCGGCCTTGACCATCATGTGTACGTTCGGCCCGATCGCTCCGCCCGGCATGGGGAAGCCGGTCACACGAGCGTCCGCCGACGTCACCACCGGGTTGAAGTTGTAGTCCTTCAGCCCTTCGTTCAGCAGGCCTTCGATCTCGCCCATCTTTGTATGGTCGATGTCCAGATCGTAGCCGGTGTGCTTGAGAGCGTGAGCCATGGAGCGGACATCAGGCTGCACCGTGCCGCTGGCCAGGGGCCGCACCGACAGGTCGACACCGTCCGCGCCGCCCTCGATCGCCGCCATGTAGCAGGCCACCGCGGTCGAGGCGGTGTCATGCGTATGCGCCCACAGCGGAATTTCAGGCGGAAGAATCTTGCGAATACCCTTCGCGGTCTCGTAGACCACCTTCGGGGTGGTCGTGCCGGAAGCGTCCTTCAGACAGAGGGAATCAAAATGGACGCCGCTGTCGAGGAGCTGTTGCGCGATGCCGATGTAGAACTCCGGGGTGTGCGCCTTGTCGGATTCAAAGGGCAAGCCCATCAGGGCGACACAAACCTGGTGATGCATCCCGCTGTCGACAATGGGCTGCCCGGTCTTCTTCAGCAGGTCCACATCGTTCATGAAGTCGAAGTTCCGGTCCCAGGTAGTGCCATACTGCTTATGCAGCTTGGCCTGGAGCTGGAGGGCTTCGGTACGTTGAGTCGTCAGCGTAACACCCGAGACCGAACGGGTCAGAATCTGCAAGTCGGCTTCGGGGCCGACAGCATCCCTCATGGCCTGCATGGTTTCAAAGGGATCCTCGCCGCAGTAGAAGTACGGCGCCTGGTAGCGGGCTCCGCCTCCGAACTCGAAATGCTTGATGCCGGCGGCGGCGGACGCTTCCATGGCGGGTTTGATGTCCTGCCAGCGTACCTTGCCGCCGAACATGCTCTGCAGACCATCCCGGAAGGTGGTGAACATCACTCGAATGGTCTTTTTCTGCTCTGTATAAATCATAGCGACTCCTCGCTGCCCCGTAAGGCTATGGCTGGTGTGGTATGGTCTATGACGATATTTCTTCGATGCGAATGACCTGTTTGTCTGGGAAGATGCGACTGTATGCGGATGCTATGGCTGCGATGCGGGCGGTGTCGGATGTTGGCGGTGCTGCTTGCTGAGGGGGTGGCGACGCCGTTTGTTTGGGCCGCTTGGGCGGTGAGGCGGCCTCGGTGGCGGTTTGCGGGAAGGACCGGGTGATCAAGTCCATCACCACCGCCAGGAGTGTCAAGAGCACAAAAACCGCTACAAACGCGGTTACACTGATGAGTACCAGGTTCTGGGGATCCATGGCGTCCTATCGTGGGTTGGTGTTGACCGCTCCATCAGAACAGGTAGGAAATTAACTCTCCCGCTCCCCCATTTCAACTGGTTAGCCCTGCGAGGAGATGCGAAAAGACGCTGCGCCGCGAGGCGCGTCTTTCAGCACAGCAACTGCGTACAGACGCAAGAATCGGTCTGGCTATTTCAGCATCATATACCGTTTTCGCACGGCGGACTTGAACTCGGACACATCCTCAGGCTGGGGCTCCTGCAGAGCTTTCCACAAGCCCACCGCGAACTCGCCGCACTGCTGGAGTTGCTTGCAGTGTTCTGTGGATTCGCGCAACGCATGTGCTTCGCCTTCACGCATCCGTTCCAGCAAGTCGACCATCTTCGCAAAAAACGACGCTATATTGTTTATTTGCAAAGTGTTGTTCAAGACCTGTGCAGCGATGCGGCATGTCTGGATGGTCTCAAGAGGGTTGTCGAAGGCGATGCTTCTGGTATATCCGCTGATCAGCAACTCACAGTGAAACAGCCGGTTGAAAAAGGAGATGCTCTCACGGATAATCCGCTCTTCATCCTGCGCAGGTATGCCCGCCAAGTGCGCCAGAACCAGGTCGGCCAATTCCTCGGAAAGCGCACTTACTCGTGATTTCTCAGCGCTTTGAAATGAGTCCATTCGCATGACTGTTCACCTCCCGATTGCGGTGATGCGGCAGCCCCCTCCCAGGATCCTGCGGCTCTAAAGGCGATGCTTGAGAGCACGTCAAGGCGGGTATCATCCGCCTCGGCTCAGCTGCAAGTATAGGACATGAGGAGAGCGAATGCAAGCCGGTGGGGGCCAAATCATAATTCTTGTTGCCTATTCGAGCTCTCCGTCTCTCCACATAAACCTAACAATAACGGCATTTCCAGAAATCTCCAAGTATCCCAACTGCGCAGTCCATCCCTTTCACGCAATCTGTGTTTATACACAATCTTTCACCTGCTCCCGGCAAAAATGAAGAAAATGCTGCCGGTGAATCATTCCACTTGACCCAATCTGAGCGCACCGCTATACTGAAGCTGGTGTGCATCGCATTCCAGGAGCAGGAACTGGAGGAGATCCCCGCCTTCCAGACTGTCGCAGAATGCGAGAGGAATCTCATTCCAGCGAAGGCTG
>CAZYOC010000062.1:0-19196 GCA_964648415.1 uncultured bacterium
TCCTCGGCCCAAACCGCCCCTTCTGGTGGCGGGCCGGGCAATTCAGGCGGCAGGTGTGTCAGGATGACTTGCGGCACACCGTGTTTCTTCGCCAACGCCACCCCCGCCCCGGGCTCGATATGTGTCGCCTCCAGGATCAGCCCGTCCAGGTTGTCCAGATGCCCATGAAGCGGTTTCAGGCTCGGCAGGTCGGAGCTGTAGAGCCAGCGTTTGCCCATCCCGCTGATGTTGAGGCTGTAGCTTCCTCCCTCCTTTGTGGAGATGTGTCCATTCCGCCAGGCCTGGACCACGTGCCCGGTCGGCATCGGGAATGTGTTCGGACATAATTGCTTCAGATGAAGTCGAAAGGGCAAGCGTTCGGGCGCCAGACGTACTGCGGTCAGCCAGCTCAGCAGACCTTCCAGGAACAGCTTTGGGGCATACAGCGCCACAGGCTCAGTTCGTTTGGTCAGCTTCCAGCTATGCAGCAGCCCGGGCAGGCCGCTGACATGATCGGGGTGCGCATGGGTCAGCAGCACTGCGCCGATGGGTTGGCTCCAGCAATCGGTTCGGCTGAGCCCCCCGGCAACCCCCTCACCGGCGTCTACCAGGAGAGCTCGCTGTTCGCCCTCGAACAGGACGGCGCTTTGCCTGCGGTTCGCGGTCGGCTCTGCATTGGCGGTTCCCAGAAAACGAATGCGCATCTGTGGTCCTTCTCAAGAAAAAAGGGGCGACTCGCCCCTGTGTTCGCAGCTCTGTGTGCTTTCCACGCAGCTATTGAGCGACATTCTTTCCCAAAACCTTCATGGAGACTTCCATGAGGAAGGTGTGGTCCTCCAACTTGAAGGGGATCGCCACGACGGGGATATTCAGCTTATGGCTGATGAGGTGGTCCTTGCCGACAATCACGGAAGGGATAGAGATATGAAACGACAGCCCCTCTTCCGCGAGAGCGGTCTTGGCCCCGCCGGCGACAATATTGGTCAATTCACCGATGGAATCCTGCACGTCTCGGGTGAGCGATTGCTGCTCTTCGCCGGTCATGAGCTGGTAGATCCACAACGCGGCGTCTTGCGTGAAGCTCAACGCTACGGAACCGGTGACATTTTTCTCGGCGAATCCGATCAGGCCGGTAATGTCTCCCTTGGTGAGCTTGTCCTTCTTCAGATAGGGCGCCTGGCGTCCGGGCGCAATCCCCAGCATCATCTCCATCGTGTTGCTGACGGCGGTCATGAAGGGATTTATGTACTTGACTTCCATGAATCTCTCCCGTCTCAGGTCATCGCCTCAACCTTTTCAATGAGAACCGATTTGGTGAAGGGCTTCACGATGTAATCGTTCACGCCTTCCTTTAATGCCGTCAGCACCTCGTCCTTGGCGCCTTCCGTCGTGATCATCACGATCGGCACCTGGCCAAAGGTGGGATTGGAACGAATCTCTTTGACCAGGGTCAGCCCGTCCATGACCGGCATGTTCCAGTCGGTCAGCACCAGGTTGACGCCGCTCATCAGCGACAAGGCTTCGACTCCGTTGCCGGCCTCGACGACGTCCGTGTATCCTGCGGCTTTCAGGTTGTTCACGATGATCCTGCGCATGGTAATGGAATCATCTACAACCAAAATCTTCATGCGCCCCTCCTATGCGTCCGTGGCGGAATCCGCCACCTCTTTGAATGCTGCGCCAGACACCATGATGTGAATCAAAATTTCATCAATCTGGAATACCTGGCTGTAGACGACATCGTTCCGTTGCCTCATCTTACCACGGCCGGTTTGGGGGAGGCCCAGCTTGAAGCTGACATCATCCGCCACCAACTCACTCATAAAACGACCCCCCAATGTATTAATCAATTCAGCAAAAGTATCAAACAGGATCTCCGGAGGCAGCTCCTCGTCCTCCTGGGGACCGTGAACCAGCTCCATCAGGAGGCTCGCCCCCGCCGAACAGGTCTGGAGGGTCATCATGCCGTAATAGGGCGCCAGAATGGACAACTCGGCCCAATTGGCTTCCTCTTCGCAGGCGAACTCCGTATCGGTCGGGATCGCCTGCTCGAACGCCATGGTCTCCATGGTGGTTCCCACCGAACGTTCAACGGCTTCCGACAGCGTGGACTTAAGCATGCTCATCCTCTTTCTCCATTACACCTGGCCTTCAAGTTCTTTCAGCAACTCAGATATGCCCGCAGGCGACACCGGTTTGCTGATAACTTGAAAAGCGCCAATATCTTTCAACTCGTCAACAAGCGCCTCGTTCTGAGAGCTGGTGATTACCACCACCGGCACCTCTTGCAGGTCCGGATCCGCCTTCAGCTCCATCAAGAGGCTCGCCCCATCCATGATCGGCATGTTCAGGTCGGAGAGGATGAGGTCAGGCTTTTCTTCGCGGGCCAACGCCAACGCCTCCTTCCCGTCCCGTCCCTCCCGGAAGGTCGCATCATACAACCCCGCAATTTCGAGACAGCGTTTGATCACCATCCGCGCAGTCGCAGAGTCGTCAACCAGTAACACCGAACTCACCATTGTATCATCCCTCGTCTGTAGTCAGGCCAATCACATCTTTCACACCATCAAACTCGGTCTGGATTGTGAGCAAAATGCTGTCCACATCCTTGATCCCGAGCGTGAAATGATGGATGTACTCCGTGTCGACATTATAGGCGAAGGCGTCCATGCCTGTGGCAGTCCCCCCAATCATGGATAATAAGTCACCAAGATGCGTGGTGTAAACAAGCGTCCGGTATTTTTCATCGGATTTCTGCGGATAGTGATGATAGCGTATCGCTTCACACAAACTCTCCGGCAAGCCCCACTTTTTCGCCAACGCATAGCCGACTTCCGGATGGGTCGTCCCGATCAGATCCTGCTCGGCTTCCAGGAAATCGTCTTTGACTCCCTCATCCAGCTCATAGATGATTTTCTCGGAGGAGCCTTGCAGGAATTCGGAAATCACGGCCTTACCGATGTCGTGCACCAGGCCCGCGGTAAACGCTTCATCCTTGGAAATACTTTCCTTGGCGACTCCCGCCATTTCACGACCGGCAATGGCGGTGCGGATGGAATGCTCCCAGAGCGCACCTTCGGCGGCGTAGCCTTCCAATGGCTTCGCATACACTTCCGCATTGCTGATGCCGAGCGCGATGCCCATGATCAACCGGTCGCCCAGCAAGGTCGCCGCACGCTGCACCGAAGTTACCTCTTTACCCCGGTTGAAGAACGCCGAATTGGCCAGGCGAAGCAACTTGGTTGTCAACACCGCATCGCTGGAGATAACCCGGACCATGTCGGTCACGTTATGCTTTTCATCGTTGACGATCTGCACCAACCGCATTGCCACGGAGGACAGGGTCGGCAACGAGTGTACCCTCTGCGCGATCTCTTCAGGCAGACTCATAGTTCCCAATCTCCTCTCCCCGGCGAGCTGATGACTATCTTGCCGGTATTGACATCCACGGTAACACTGCGACTGATATTGCCTCCCACGTCTTCCGCCAGGGCTCCCAGGCGGTACTTCCACAAGATTTTCCGCGCCGCCAGAATATTCCGTTTGCCGATGTTGAAGATGTTGTTGGAATCCATAATCGCCGCGCCGCCCGCCAGCTTGACCGCCAGGTCGCGGCTGCTGGTGACGCCGAGCTTCTTCATCTCTTTCAATACCGCCGGAATACCGGTATCGGCAAACGTCCCGGGTTTGTTCTCGGCGCGTTTCAGATTGATGGACGAATCGGGCAGAGCGATGTGCAGCAGACCGACCGCTCGCTGGCGAGGCGCCAGCAGGATCACTCCGACACAGGATCCCAGACCGATCGTCCGCACCACATCTCCGGGGGTGTTGGATGCCGCGTAGTCTCCCACCCCAACGTAGATCACACCCATAAGAATCAGTTCTCCGTGAATTGTCGGATCAGCGCGGACGGTATCGCATCCAGCGGCAGTTGTTTCTCGACCGCGCCTCGTTCGTACGCTTCTTTCGGCATACCATAGACCACACACGTTGCTTCATCCTGGCCGAAGGTCTTTGCCCCGGCCTTGCGGACCTCCACCATCGCGTCAGCGCCGTCCTTACCCATACCCGTCAGAATCACCGCCACCGCGTTCGGACCCACCTGCTCCGCCACCGACCGGAAAAGCACATCCACCGACGGCATATGCCCGCAAACCAGGTCTTCCTGCTGACAGGTGACACGGTATTCACCGCCGCTGCGACGGATTCTCATGTGATACGATCCCGGTGCAATCAGCACCTGCCCCGGCATGACGCGATCTCCGGTCTGAGCTTCCTTCACATTCATCAGACTCTGCTCATTCAGCCGATCTGCGAACATCTTGGTGAACCCGGCCGGCATATGCTGCACAATCACAGTACCCGGCATATTGGCCGGCAGACGAGTGATGATCGACCGTATGGCCTCCGTCCCGCCGGTTGACGCGCCGATGGCAATCACTTTGTCCGTAGATTCCGCCAGCGCCCGGCTGGCTATCTGTGACGGTTTCGCGACCGGTTTGCGATCTTTCCGCTTCCAGTGGCTGACATTGGCCTTGCTGACCGCCTTCACCTTGGTGCGCAGTTCCGTCAGCATGGAATTCAGGTTCCGGCTGACATCGGTCGACGGCTTGGTGACGAAATCCACCGCGCCCGCCTCCAGCGCTTCCATGGTGATGCGCTTGCCGCGCTGAGTCAAGGCCGACACCATCAGCACCGGTAACGGGTGCTGCGGCATCAGCCGGCGCAGGAACTCCACCCCGTCCATCCGGGGCATTTCCACATCCAGCGTGAGCACATCCGGCTTCAACCGAACGATCTTATCCCGGGCGATAAAGGGATCTGATGCTGTTCCGACCACCTCGATGGCCGGATCCATGGCCAGCCCCTGCGCCAGGATCTGACGGACCAGGGCGGAATCATCCACGACCAGCACTTTCACCTTCTGCCCGGTCATGCCGTCTCCTCTTTACGATACACCGCCGGCATCAGGTAACGGAACGGGTGGCCGGTACGTCCCAGTGTCTCCGAGTGCCCGATGAACAGGTATCCATTCGGATGCATATACCGGTGATAGCGCGCCACCAGCGCTTGACGGGTTGGCGCGTCAAAATAGATCATCACATTCCGGCAGAAGATGACATGAAACTTGCCTTTGAACGGATACTTGTCCTGCATCAGGTTCAAGCGGCGATACAGCACCATGTCCTTGATCTGCTTGTTGATCTCCCAGAAGCCGTCGCCCTGTTTCTTGAAATACTTGTGCAACATATTCTTCGGCAGCTTTGAGACGTTGTCATCGGTGTACAGACCGGTAACCGCCTTCTGCAAAGCAGTCGTGGAGATGTCTGTCGCCAGGATGCCCACTTCAAACGAGGAAAGGCGCGACTGAAAATACTCGCGCACCAGCATCGCAAGCATATAAGGCTCTTCGCCCGAAGAGGATCCGGCCACCCAGATACGAATGGCATTCTCTGAGCCCGGTACCGGGTTGGCTTCCAACTCCGGCAGAACGGTATTCTTGAAATACTCGAAATGGTCCTTCTCGCGATTGAAGAAGGTGTGGTTTGTGGAGATGCGGTCTACCAACTCAGACAACAACGCTCCGCTGGAATCGTTCATCACCAGGTCGTAGTAGTCCTGGAAAGACCCGATGTTCTTTTTGCGAAGCATGGAGTTCAACCGGCCGACCACCAGCGAACGCTTCTGGTCGGTCAGGTTGATCCCGAAACGGCTGTACACGAGGTCGCGGATCTGCTTGAACTCGCGATCCGACAACTTCATCAAACCTTGCATGTCACCGCCATTAGCTGAGATCCTGGACGAGCGCGACGCTTCCGGGGGGCGCCGTCACCTTCTGCGTTCAGGATACGGTCCACCCGGGGTTGTAGAACCAGTCGCTTTCACGAATCCGGTTGACCTTGGCAATAATCACCTCACCGGTATTCGTGTTAAAGGCGACTTTTCTTCCCCACGATCCGCCCACATCACGGCCCACAATGGGAATGCTGTACTCCGCCAGCAGCTTTTCCGCCGCCCCCAGATTCTGCTCGCCGATTTCCCTTAACATGGGATCCGCGCCCTCGGGTGCGGCCCCTCCGAACAACTGTGCTTCCAGATGCGCCGGGCTGAACCCCCGTTTGCGAAACATCCTAACAAGCTGCACCGTGGCAGGCTGCGCGTACAACGCGGTGGGCTTTGCCTGCTCCGTCAGCAACGGATGCACGAAATGGTTCATTCCGCCCACTTGCTGCTCCCGGTGGTAGAGAGTAATCGCCACACTGGACCCCAGGACCGACATGATGATCGTCGGCTCCGATGAAAAGAAAATGTAGCCTGGTTTAAGGATATACTGCATGCCAGGATCCCACGACTCGGACAGACCGGCTGGACACCCCTAATCAATGGCGTCTGCGATTTGCCCCATTTCTTCATCGAAGAGCAGTTTATGGACATCCAGCAGGATCTTGACACCATCGCCAATCTTGCCCAGTCCCTGCACATAACGGCTGCCGGCTCCCATACTGGCGCGCGGGGGCGGCTCGATATCGTCGTCCTTGATGTCCAGTACTTCAGACACCGAATCCACGATCAACCCGACCGTCATCTGGTGCAGGTTCACCACGATGATACAGGTACGCTCGTCGTACTCGCGCTCTTCCAACCCGAAACGGAGGCGTACATCAATCACGGGAATCACTTTGCCGCGCAGGTTGATTACCCCCTTGACAAAATGCGGCACATCCGGCAGATCGGTTATGTTCTGAATCCCATTGATCTCCTGCACATACCGGATCTCAATGCCGTACTCCTCTTTGCCCACGACAAAAGTCAGGTACTTGCCCTTTTGTGTGTCTTCCTCTTCTTCACCGTTTGTCACGATGCCTTCCAGGTCCTCCGCCATCGTGCTCCCTCCTGACTTAATGCTGCTTAATCACTTAGCTCGTGCTGCACATTACGGATCAGTCCCTCAATGTCGATGATCAGACTGATCACGCCATCCCCCAGAATGGTGCAGCCCGAAATGTTGTTCAAGTTCGTCAACCGCATGATATAATCCGACAATCCCTTGATCACGATCTGTTGCTGGCCGATCATTTCATCAACCAGCAGACAGACTCTGTCATCATTGTTCTCCACCACAATCAGGATCCCGGCTTCCAGCTCCTCGGAATCCGCCATAATCCCGAATAAAGGCCCCAGACGGATAACAGGCAACAGTTCGTTGCGGATTTTCACAATTTCAGTACCGTCCGGCGTATACGTGACATCCTTCAGACGGGGCTGCAGCGACTCCTTGATCGTGACCAGCGGAATGGTATACTTCGCCTGGCCCACCCGTACGATCATCCCGTCAATGATCGCCAGAGTCAACGGAATCCTCAGGGTCACTGTAGACCCCTTCCCCGCTTGACTCTGGACATCCACCTTCCCACGGATGGACTCAATGTTTCGGCGAACCACGTCCATGCCGACCCCACGGCCGGAAATGTCGGTCACTTTCTCTGCCGTCGAGAAGCCCGGCTGGAAGATCAGCGGCCATACCTCCTCGTCCCGCATGTCGCTGCCGTCGTCGGGAATCAGGCCGCGTTCCTGCGCGCGCTGAAGGATTCGTTCCCGGTTCAACCCCCTGCCATCGTCCCGGATCTGTATCCAGACCTCACCACCGACATACTTGGCTTCGAGGGTCACCGTGCCCTTTTCCGGCTTGCCCGCCTTCACCCGCTCTTCAGGAACTTCCAGACCATGATCAATGGAGTTACGAATCACATGCACCAGCGGATCAGCAATCTGCTCGATGACGGTTTTGTCGACCTCGGTCTCTTCGCCAATGATATCCAGCGATACCAGCTTGCCGGACTTCTTCGACAAGTCACGCACCAGCCGGAGCATACGCCGGAACACTCCAGACAAGGGGATCATGCGCATCGACGTGGAAATGTCTTGGAGGTCACGTGTGATCTTCTCAAGCTGACGTGCGGACTTTTCGAACTGCTCGAGAGGAAGATCCAGCGCCTGAATATCGGGACTCTGCGCCACCATCGCCTCGGTGATCACCAGCTCCCCCACCAGATCCAGCAACTGGTCCAGCTTTTCCACATCCACCCGCACCGTCTGGTGCTGCTGCTGGTTCATCGTGGGGCGCTTCACACTCGCCGCCGCATCCTGCTTCGGCTTCAGCTTCGCCAACTCATCTTGGACGTCCTTGATGGAGCCGGCTTTCGACACCTGCTTTTCCGTTTCCGCGCTCTTCGCTGCTTCCTGCTTTGCAGCAGGTTCTTTCTCCGTCTCCGGCGCTTTCTTCTCCTCCAACGGCTGCACGTCCGGCTCCTTCGCCGCCGGTTCTTCCTTCGACGCCGGCGCGGACGCTTCCGCCTGTTCGGGTTCCGGTTCGGGTGCAGGGGCTGGAGGGGCGGCGGGCTTCTGAGCCTGGTCCACTTCCTCGAAGGACAGGTCCGGGTTCAGATCATGCACCAGCATCTTCATATAATTGATCAGACCGGGCGCGGCATGGATGGTGGCGGGCTTGCCCTCGTTGATATTGTCCAGCGTGGTCCTGAACATGTCCAGCAGTTCCAGCAGCATGGTCAGAATTCTATCCGCCGGCTCCAACTCGTTGGTGCGAATAAAATCCAGCACCGTTTCCGAGTAATGGCCCAGCTTCACCAGGTCAGTGTAGCCCAGGAAAGCGGCATTGCCTTTGAAACTGTGGAATGCGCGAAACGCAGTGTCGACCGTATCCTGATTGCCCGGCTCGTTTTCCAGCGCCAGCAGCGCCTCTTCACCGGTCTCGAGGAGCTCCTGCGCCTCCGACACGAACGCCTCGACCATTTCCGGGGTGATGGTCAGCTTGAACGCGTCTTCTTCCGCTTCCGCCTGGCTGGGAGAACCAGACGAATCCGCCGCTGAGGCAGCAGAATTCTCTTCCGGTTCGTCCAGTTTGATGCTTTCTACCGGCGCTTCCTGCCCCAGGGCTTCGATGGTGGCGTTCAACTGCTTGATAATGTCATCGGCCTCGTTATCGAAACCACGGTCATGAAGCTGCTCTTCAATCTGATCGAGAACCACACGGATGAAATCACAGGTACGGGTCAGCAGATCAATATGGTCGGCATGCAGCTTGGCGCGACCTTTCCGGATATGGTCCAGGAGGGTTTCCGCAACATGCGTCACGCCATTAACCGTATTCAGATCCAGAAAGCCGGCGCCGCCCTTCAATGAATGAAACAGCCGAAATACGGTGTTGATGACTTCAAGGTCGATCTCGCCGGAATGCATGGCATGCTCTTCCAGCTCAATGAGGAGAGGCTCCACTTCGTCGAGCATCTCCCGGCCTTCCTCGACAAACCCGAGCAGGATTTCCTGCTGCTCGTCTCCTCCGAACCCAAGATCTGAAGTCACGCGCGTCCACTCCCTCAGCTAAAACACCACAGCTTCCAACTCCATACTACCAATCGTTCATCCCACAGGGCAGCAACACAAATCTCAATATTTACTACCCAGACACTGCATATCTGGCAAGCGAATACTCTAATGATACTAAAAAATACTGGCAAAAGCATCGCAAGAAGAGCAAGTTAGAGCGTCTCTCCCGCCCCTACATAAACACGAAATCCAAAATCAGGCGAATATCCTAAATCCATATGAAACACGAGGTCGGGCGGAAAAATCGCCCGAAAGCCAACCCCCGCGCCGGTGCGTGTCGGGCTCCAGCCCCAGGAGGGGTCGCCCGTCGCCCCCACATCCATAAAGGGGACTGTTTCCAGATCGAACCCGTTCCCGGGGGTGGGAAAACCACTCCAGATGCTATGCACCAGCCGGATCGGCCATGTCACATTTTTAAACATACGATAGTGTACTTGCAACCGGCCGGCCAGTTGACGCCGTCCCCAGTCGCGCTGATCGGCATGGCCTCGCAGCGTACTCTCCCCACCGATAAACAGTTGGGTGGGAGCGGGCGCTTCCAGCTGGAATCCGCCCATCCCGCGAATGTATATCCGCAGGGCGTCTGTCAACGGCGCCGCCGCCGCGAGTTTAAGGTCGCCATGCAGATCCGGGCGTGTTTCCGGCATCCGTTCCCCGTACGCCACTCCTCCATACAGCCCGGTTTCCAACAGCCAGCCGTCGACAGGCCGCATCGCATCGGCCGTGGCCCATCGCGCTTGTACCCCCGTCACCGCGAAGCCGCCCCGGGTAAAACGGTCCGGCGGTGTTGGAATCCCGGTCCCTTCCGGGTCCGTCACATCGTTCGTCCAGGTGTGATTGATCTTGATTCCCGGACCCAGGTGGAGCCCGTCGGTGAGGTGGATGGTATACAACCTTGCGGCGTTGAGCAGGACTCGGCCCTGCATGGCGCGCGCGTATTCTTCCGGGGCGGAATCGGTGGTGTAGAGCATTCGGCGCGCGTAGCGCACCGCTGCATCCCCCGTGAGCAGGCCGTCGTCCAACCGCCGCTGACCATTGGCTTTCACCACGTACCGGCCCGCGGTCGCATAATACGTGGTCAGGTACACTCTGGACCCCTGGCGGTCGGAAATCCCCGCCATGAACCCGACTTGCAGCTTTTCATCGGTGCTGTACCCCGCCACCGGCAGGATCAACACCCCTGGTCCGGGATCAGATTGCGCGTGAGCTTCAACAAAAAAAGCGGCAGCCAGCATACTGCTGGATACAGCCGCCGTAATGATCATGTTACGGAGAAGGGTCCGCACCGTTTTTTCCCGATTTGCTTTCAGCAATGTAATGCGAAGACTCAACTTCTGCAATGCGAGTGTCGTGCAACCTCCTTATTTCATGTAGAGCACCTTCCGTACTTCGCGATGCCCCTGCTCGTCCCGCACCACCAGGAAATAGTATCCCGTGGGACCGTTGGCTTCCCAGGCGAGCCGGTGATAGCCCGGCGCCAGACGGCCCGGTTCTAGGACATCCGCACGGCGTCCCAGGGCGTCGTAGATCTCCACCGTCACACGCCCCGTCTCCGGCAACCCCACCACCACCGACACGGTGGGATTAAACGGGTTGGGATAGGTCGCTTCTACGCCAAACTCCTCCGGGATCCCGGTGAAGGGATTCTCCTGGACGATCACCGGCGGGATCAGGGTGAACTCAAACGTGTCATCACACTGAACAAAGTGTTGGCCGGACGATGCGCCAACCCACCACATCACCTCCAGGTCGTAGAACCAGTTGGGCAGGTAATCCAGCGAGTCGGGCAGGTTGACCGCCAACGCGGTGTCTTCCAGCCCGGCGTAGGTAATCAGGGTATCCTCGGCGTCGCCGCGCGAAACCAGCAGGTACAGGTTGAATACCGTTTCTTCGCCGGGGTCGGGATCAACTGAGTTCTGCCAGACCAGGGTGGTTTCCCAGGGATCGGTCAGGTAGATCTCCGCATCGGGGGCGGGTTGCAGCAGCGAGAAGGCTTCCGGCGGCTCCTGCACAAAGGTGAAGAAGGTGCGGGTTTGCGTGGATTGCACTTCATGGCCGGCAACATCTTCGGCGAACACTCGCCACCAGTACTGGGTATCATCGGCCAGCTCGGTCAGGGTATGAGTCACCTCGGCCCCGGTCTCGACCGTCACCGGATCAGTAAACGCTTCATCTGTAGACACTTCCAGCCGGTACGTGACCTCGTCATCGGGGTCGGGGTCAATACTCTCTTCCCAGCCGAACGTCATCTCCAGCGCGCCGGTTGTCAAGCTGTCCGGTGGCGCGACCAGGTTGAACGCTCCCGGCGGATTGTTCTCGGTCATGGTAAAGAACCAGCCGGCCTCTGGGTCCGCCCAGCGATCCTCCGCCAGGTCCGCCGTCGCACGCACCCGCCAGTACACTACATCCCCGCTTGACAAACCGTCGGGTAGCGTACAGGTCGCTTCGGTCAAGCCGGCTGCGGAATCCGGATCGGCGAAGGTGGGATCATCCACGGTCCAGTAGGCGACATAACTCACCGGGTCATCCGGGAACGGGCTCGAAGTCGCTTCCCAGGACAGAACAGGATTGCTCAAGCCGCTGGCGCCGGCGGAATCGGGGGACAGGAGGCTGAACGCCGGCATGGTCGCGTCGAGAGCAACGGTAAAGACCCAACCCGCTTGCGGTGTCGCCCAGCGCGAACCCGCCTGTTCGGCTTCCGCGCGGACCCGCCAGTACACCATGTCGGTGTGCGAAAAACCATCGCCGGTAAATGTGTACGTCGTATCGGTCAGCCCATGCGCCGAATCCGCCTCGGCAAAGGTGGGATCGTCCACCGACCAGTACAGCGTGTAGCTGACCGGATCGTCCTGATGGGGGCTGGTGGTGGAGGCCCATGTCAATGTGGGCGTCTCGGTATCCACGCTGCTGTTGTTGGGCGGTTCAAGCAACGCGAACGCAGGTAATCCTTCCTGGGTGATCTGCAGGGTAAACGAAAGCGTATCGTCGGCCATGCGTTCGTTGCTGTGTCCGTCCACCGCTTTTACCGACCAATAGTATGTCAGCGCGTCCTCGCCCTGCATGGTGTGGGTGGTAGTGGTCAGCCCTTCCGCGATGGGAGCGCCAAGATCGTTCTCCGTCGTGGAGGCGTAGACGCTGTAGGTGATCGCATCGCTGGGGTCCGGGTCGTCGGCCTCTTCCCAGGTCAGCTCCACATCGCCGTTTTCCTGTTGCAGAGTCCCCGACGGTGAGATCAGGCCGAACTGCTCCGGGACGGACAGGTAAGTGATGCTGAGTTCGGCTGCACCTTCTGCTTCGAAGGTTCCGTTGCCGGAGGTGTAGGTCGGGTCGCCCGGGGCCAGGAAACCGGGGTTGGAGCGGTACATTCGGAAAGAGGCCTGGTCGCCGGCGTCGAAACCGGGACGCCCTTCATCGATATTTTCGCCCCAGGCTGTGACGGTGACCGGGAAGCCCGCTTGCGGCGCCACAGCCGCGCCGACACAGACATTGGCGTCGTATATGGCAATCTCATCGCCCTCGGCCAACGTGACGCCGTCAATGTCGGCGTCGCTGAACTCGAAGGTGTGCCACACGCCGGTCGGCGCCACCGGTTCGAAATGCGCCGTCCCCGGCGAGCTCCAGTTCACCGTGGCGGGGTCGCTCGCGCCCGATTGGCCTTCCGTGTATACGGCGCGTACGGTGTAGCTGTAGCTGTCGTAATCCAGCAGGTAATCGGTGAACGCTGTTTCCGTTGTGGAGCCGGCGAGGACTCCATCCAGGTACACACGGTATTCTTCCAGAGTATTGTCGCCAGGCTCAACGGCGTCCCATGTCAGCGATACTTCGCCGATCTGGTCGTCCAGCGTGGCCTGCACGTTAGTGGGGATCGGCAGTTCGAACGGCTCGTTGCCGACGATCAGGTCGGCGGTCATGGTCATGCCGGATGCGCTGATATTCTCCACGGCGACATCGGTGGTTGCGCCGGCGTAGGAATCGCTGTTCGGCGTGGACGCGTCGTTGAAGTCTGTCTCATTCTGACTGCCGGGCCAGGGATCGCCGCTATCGCCCCGGTTGACATCCTGCTCCAGGTCCCAGTCGCCGTCGGCCTGTTCCAGCGCCACCAGGTAATGCCCCTGGTTCTCGTGGCCGGGATACCATTCGTTGTCGTTTTGCGACCCGACATTGTCATCCACGTGATAGATCAGCAGGCCTTCACCCGGCAGATGAGCGTCGTATCCCGTCTGCTGGCGGTTTTCCACGAGGAAGTATTGGTTGCTCGGGTTGCCGTCGGTCCAGAGACGATAGGCGACCGAGGTGTCCTGGATGGCGGGGATCTCCAGGCCGATCTGGTCCACGGTGACGTTGATCGGATCGACATAGCCCATTTCCATCCGGCACCAGAGGTCGGGGTGCGCGGGCGAGCTGCCCAGGGTTCCGTTCCAGCTCCCACCGGCCATCAGGCTCCAGTTACCCAGACCGCTGGAGGTATAATCGCGGTCGTACACATCGGGCAGGCCGAATACCGAGTGGCCCATCTCGTGGGCGTATACACCAGGTGTCATATCATTGGCGTTCTGCCAGTATTCCGGCTCGACGGAATAGCGCCGGACCCAGACGCCGTCATGCTGAGCGCCGGGCCAGGGGAGCGACCAGGCGTGCGACCAGATGTCGTCGTCGCTGCCGGTGTATTCCGCGCCGGGTCCGGCGTGGACCACGAACAAGCCGTCGACATCTCCGTCTCCGTCATGATCGTAATCTCCGAAATCCACTACATCATCGACGGCCTCGACCACATCTTCGACGAGGCCCTGGGAGTTCTGCGGGTAGCTGCCGGTACCGTTCTGGCCGTCCACGTAATATGCGTAGGTTTCAGGCGCCCTCACCCAGGCGATGTCGCTGGGAAAGTCTACCGTGCTGATTTCCAGCTCGCCGTAAGACACTTCGTCGTAAAAGTCCCGCACCGTGCCGTTGGCGTCCTCAAACATCAGGTCGTCGAAGAACGTGGCCTCCACGGAAGAGACATTGTCGGTAAAGTCCACCAGGATAACGAGCGCGTTGAAGATTTCATCCAGCTCGGGGTTGAACTGCACGGCCTGACCGGGCGCATTCACACCCGCCGTTCGAATCGCCGCCTCGTTTTGCAGGAAATGGGGCATGGCGATCTCGCCCCGCTCAATACGCTCCAGCAGCTCCGGGTGCGGCGGCATGGCGAGAAGGGAAGACCCGGCCAAAAGACACAAGGTCAAAAGGGAAATCAGGATGCTTGGTTTTCGATGCATGACAAATCCTCTGCTGGATGTTCGGCAAAACGCTCCGTACCAGTATATAACGTGCAGCGACCGGATTTCATACTGCATGACAGAGGTCACAGCGAGCCCGCCTCCCGGAACAGGAGAGTGGAATCACCGCACGAGACCATATAAATTAAAATAACTCATTGATGAAAGCTCGCGCTACCGGTTTTGCAGCATCTCTGCACCTTTTGACTTTGCAAACTTTGTGATTTCAGAATCCATTTTTCTTTGGTCTTGCAATGGAAGCCGCAGGTTCGTAAACTACTATTGTTATCCACAGATTGGGGATTCGGTTCGTTTACAATGGAGGTCACTATGGACAACGTATCAACAACCAAAGACATGCCGCTGGCGCTGGTTGTGGATGATGAAATAGATGCCGTCCACATCCTTACCTCCTACCTGAACAGCATCGGCTTCGAGACCCTGATGGCCACCAACGGTCAGGAAGGCGAAATGTTCTTCCGGGAATACCGTCCTCAGCTGGTTGTCAGCGACATCCACATGCCCATCCAGAACGGCCTCATTCTGTTGGAAAAGATCAAGTCGGAAAGTCCCGACACCGTCGTGATTCTGATAACAGGATACTATCACTATGAACAATTGATCCGCCACGCCCCCTGTCCGCCGGATGGTTTCTTTGTCAAACCGTTTGAATTGAGCGCTTTACTGGAGAGCATTCGCACTGCATTTAAGAACGCGCGCAACCGGAGCAATAAGCGAAAGTTTCTGATCGGCCCCAAGCCACCTTCGGACGCCCTTTCAAACTCACAACAGTTGTCGCCTTAGCCCGGATAATTCTTTAGACAGGCTGCATGGCCCGGTTTGCTGTGTGCTTAGAGGAGCTGCTTTCTCTGTCTATTTGAAACTGGCGCGAAACCGACTGGTGAGCATCACTGCTTTGTGTTTTTCACCCGAAGCAAGACTCCATCGCCGGGATCGATTTGCACTTTCACCGTTCCAAGTTGCTTCTCGCGATCAAAGACATTCTCAACGATCCGGGAATCGTCCTGCGTCCGGTACTCAATTTCTTCGAAGATGACATCTGTCTGATCGGCAAACTCGAATCGGAGTGTAATTTCCTGCGGCGGCGCATCCATCACGGTATCCCCGGTCACCGTGTTGCAGAGCTGGTTGACCACCAGGTAGTACTCACAGTCCTCACCGCTCTTGAGAGCATGGTCCGGATCATCGAACATCCCCACGGCAATAGTGCTCGCCCTGAGGTCGGGCGTGTTCCCGTACTGGATCCGGGGTTCTTCCTCCCCGTAGACAGCTCGCAGATGGAACCGTCGCGGGACCGGGATTCCCTCATACCGCGCGGGTGCTTCCTCAAGTTGTTGACGTAACGATGCTGTTTGCGAGCGGGCCTCATCCACGCCGGTCGCCGCCCACCACCAGCGCAATTGGCGTAGTATCGGCAACAGGGTCTGCAGATCTCCATACAACCCCGCCACCTGGTCAAATGGATACACGGAGGAGTAGTCGTAATACCGCCCGCAGGGATCCTCGGGATCATAATCCGACACCCCGTCGGACACCGAGAAAGGCCGGCGGAAACCGTCTTCCGCCGTACGTTCGTGCGGACTCAAGAGCCCCCCAGCGACATAGCGCTGATAAATGTCCAGCTCGCCGCCGCCGGGAGCTCGCTTCATACTGTGATAGGGATAGGCCACAATCCCGCGCGCGCCTACAGCCAGGTTACTCAGAGCATTCATGCGGTACTCATGCCGTGTCGGGCGACGATACCGGATATACCATTGCCGCTTGTCGTTGTCATACCACCACGCCCGCATGATGCCCATCTGGTGATGCCATTCCGGGCGCGGGCCGGTCAGGTCAGGATCCTCGTCCCAGACCTCGGCGTACTCTTCGATCTCCAGGCTGGTTTTACAGTGGTGGTGAAGATCGTTGTTGTGAACCGTATGATAAACATGCCCCTCGAAGCTGTCGCGCCAGGTAATGGGACGGATATACTTGCCGCTGTAGAACCATTTCGCCAGTTCTTCACCCGAGTGGAAGATGTAGGCCTCGTTGAAGAGAATGTTCCAGCCCCGGATCACTTCGCCATCGAGAAAGCTCTGAAGGAACGCCTTGTCTTTCTTGCCCATCCCGCCGTGATACAACGCCCGGCCGGAATGAGTAATCGAGATCGGGCGTTCACGATCTCGTTCACGAATCTTCGCGATGGCGAATTCGAGCATGTCCTGAACACGTTGCGAATTCCGCCCGAGGTGGGTCTGGGCAAAGGCTTCATCCACGATGTGGTAGCCCATCAAGGCGGGACTGTCGAGGGAGCGGTCCTGGATGTCATCAATAATCACCGCCAGCAGCGAACAGGCTTCGCTCTTTGTCGCTTCGTCCCAGACCGGGACTTCCGAGGGCTGGCAATAGTGGAAGACGACCTGCGGAAGCTGGAGGTGCACGGATGCCCCGGAACGGGATTTCGCTCTCGCAAACGCTTCCGACATGGACGGTGGACTTGCGCAAGAGGCCATGACGCGCATAGAGACTTGCTCCGACCCGGCCTGCCCGAACCGGCGCTCGTGTTCCGTTTCATTGGCGATCCAGTACACCAGGTAGGTGGCATTAGACCGCTTGAACCAGTCAAACTCACGCTCCAATTGCAGCGAGTCCTTTACCGCCGCTTCCCAGGCGGGGGTATTCCAGATCAATTGGAGTCCCAGTGGCGCGTCGGGCGACTGAGCCTGTCCCGGCTGTATCCACAGCAGAGAAGCGAGAGACAACAAGCCTGCTGCCGGCAAAAAGCGAGACAGCTTTCGGCGGCGGTTCATGAACCCCTCCCCAGATATTGGTAGCGTATCTTCAAGATAGTGGCGCCCGGCTTACGTGCAAACCGTCGCATGGAAAAATCCAGCTCATAACAGCCTCCCGGTTCCTTGTCCAAGCCACTCATTACTTGTCGGCAAAGCGCCCTTGAACCGATATTATTTGCAGCATACCAGGCATACCTGCACATAGGGAGGAGAGTACCATGCATCACCGATACCTGTTGGTCCTGATCAGTTTGGGACTTTTCCCGCTTTGCGCCAGTTTCGCGCAGGACGACAGCCAAACCGGCTGGGAACTCGCTACGGATATCAACCTGACGCAAACCCAGAACGCTTACTCCGACAACTGGGAGTCCGATGAAGCCGGATCGTTCGCCTGGATCTTCACCCTGAACAGCATCGCCGAGAAACAACTCAGCGACCTGCTGAACTCACGTAATACATTGAAGTTGAAATTCGGCCAGACGCAGAACCAGACCTCCGGCGAACGCAACTGGACCGAGCCGCAGAAATCCGACGACCTGGTCGACTTTGAATCGGTCTGGCGCATGACCTTCGATCTGGCGGTCGACCCGTTCGTCAGCGGCCGTGTCCTGACCCAGTTCTACGACAGCCGGGGTGAGGAGAATGTCTACCTGAACCCGGTGACCTATTCAGAGGCTGTAGGTATCGCGCGCGACCTGTGGCGCAACAAGGAAGGCAAGACCTGGCTGAATCGTGTCGGCGTGGGCTTCCGGCAACACGTGGACCACAATGTCCTGCTGGACGAGACCACCGGCAAACGTGGGCGGATGACCGGGCAGGACAGCGGCCTGGAATTCGTCTCCGAGATGACCACCCCGCTGATCCCCGACAAGATCAAGATGGACAGCAAGCTGATCGCATTCAAGGCGTTCTACTACTCCGAAGCGGACGAGGCGGGCAACCAGTACTGGAAAGAAGTGGACCTGAGCCTGGAGTCGACTGTAACCATGAACGTGACCAGGTACATCATGGTCAATCTCTACGCGAAATGGCTGTACGACAAAGAGCTGGACCTGGCGGGCCGGTTCAAGGAGACGGTTTCGCTGGGATTCACCTATAGCTTTTAGTGGTCCCATGGGATTTACCCTGGGCATTGCACGAAACAGGTGGCATGGACGCTTCCGGAAAAAGGGACTGTTACCTTTTTGCCGCGAGCGGTTTTATGTTTCGTACAGTGTCAATCAAAAAGGTAACTGTACCATTGTTTCGACAATTGATTGTGAGACAGACCGTGAAAAGTGGTACAGTTACCTTTTCGGACACATCGTTGTGAATGTGAGGTGATAGCAAGGTTTGAAAAGGTAACAGTCCCCTTTTCACGAACCCGGATAGTTCACGCAACAAGTGGCATTGCCCGGTTTGCTGTGCGCTTCAGGCATTAGAGCAAGACGGGATAAGCGGGAGTAATGACACTCGTTGGCCATTTTGGTATAGAACCTGTTGCACGAATTCTGATGTCTCTCATTCCAGCGAAGGCTGGAACCGGAACGAAGTGTAGCTTGCGGTGTCCCGTAGTTTGGGACAGCCGTGAATCCAGTTATGTATATATACTACAATATGTTAACTATGGAAACGCCCTCTTGAACACTACTCTGGTGCTGGATTGCTAACTTATTATATTCTTGCACCTTGCCTGGATTCCCGCCTTCGCGGGAATGAGAGCTGTTTCTATTGTGATACAGTCTGCTTCGCTGGAATGAGATCGGTTCCTATTGTGCAACAG
>CAZYOC010000063.1:0-19083 GCA_964648415.1 uncultured bacterium
ATGATGTAGTATATCAACTTGTCTGGATTCCTGCCTACGCAGGAATGACACTCGTGGGGTATTCAGTAGAAGCCACTTTAACGCAGCAAACGGAGATCGCGTGATCGTCCTGGGGATCGAAACATCCTGTGATGAAACCGGCGTCGCGCTGGTGAAAGATGACGTTGTGATCGCCACACGCATCGCCACTCAGGAGGTCCACGCCCGCTGGGGAGGTGTCGTGCCGGAGTTGGCGTCACGGCTGCATCAACGCACCCTTTCCCGAATGGTTCGCGAGATCATGGCGGACAGCGAGCATGAGCTTTCCGACCTCGATGCCGTGGCGGTGACCTATGGCCCGGGCCTGATCGGCGCGCTCCTGGTGGGAGTCAGCTACGCCAAGGGACTGGCGGTGTCGCTGGGAATCCCGTTTGTGGGAGTCAACCATTTGGAGGGCCATCTCTGGGCCGCCGCCGCCCGGGGCGATGAGATGAAGCTGCCGGCGCTGGCGCTGCTGGTCTCCGGCGGACATACCGAGCTGATCCATATCCGGGACTTCGGTGACTATGAATACCTGGGCGGTACTCTTGATGACGCCGCGGGCGAAGCCTTCGACAAGGTGGGCGGCCTGCTTGGGTTGCCCTATCCCGCCGGCGCGGCCATGAGCCGGATGGCGGAGGATGGCGATCCCGGGCGCTTCAAAATGCCCATCGCCGCCACTGACCAGCCCCTGGATTTCTCGTTCAGCGGTTTGAAAACCGCCGCCCTGCGGGAAGTCGAGCATCTGAAGAAAGGCTGCGAGACGGACTGGGAGGCGGACATGGCGGCCTCGTTCCAACTGGCGGTGATCAAACAACTTGGGGGCCGCGTAGAGCTGGCGCTCCGGCGGGAGAAGGTGAGGAGCCTGATCCTGGGCGGGGGAGTGGCGGCCAACCGGATGCTGAGGGGCGAAGCGAAAACCATCGCCCGGCGCTTCGGTCTTGATGTCGTCGTTCCGCCACCGGAATGGTGTACCGACAACGGGGCCATGATCGCCTGGCTGGGCGCGAAAAAGCTCGCGGACTCCGGCGGCGATCCCTTGACGCTGGAACCCGATCCCAACCTCTCCCTCCTGGGGGCGACGGTATGACACTACTGCCTCTCGCATTTTCCCTGCATACTACCCCGGGCATAGGCTGGACTCTACTCGGTGCGGTGCTGCTGGCCGGTCTTGCGATCTGGAGTTACCGGTGGACGCGTCCGCCCAAACCGGTGTGGGTGCGGGCCATTCTCGCTGCGTTGAGGCTGCTCGCGTTGTTGGCGGTCTGGTTGCTGGCCACGGGTTTCGAGCTGCGCTGGCAGGAAGAACGTCCGCGCCAGAGCCGCATCACCCTGCTGCTGGACCGAAGCGAGAGCATGTCGTTCAGTGATGCTTCCGGCGATCGTTGGAAGCAGGTCCAGGGCGTGCTGGAGCATCCCCTGTGGGAGGAGGTCGAACCGCATACCGACTTGAAAGCACTGGCCTTCGGCGAAAACACGGCTCCCTTCGACCGGACCAATTCCCCCGCGCCGGATGCTGCTGTGACGGATCTGGCTCAGGCGCTGCGCACCCTCGCGCAGGATCCCGCCGGCGCGCCCGATGCGGTGGTGCTGATTTCTGATGGAGCCGTGAACCGCGGCGGTTCACCCGAGAGCGGCGCTCGACGCCTGGGTGCGCCGGTGTTCGCCGTGGCTGTTGGCGACAGCATTGCTCCAAAAGACGCCGTCATTGCCGCCGTCGACGCCCCCGAGCGAACCTATGTCGGCGAGAAGGCGGTCCTCGAGGCCACCCTCCGCACGGCGCAGATGCAAGGGGAACGTGTTCAGGTGCGAGTGCAGGATGCCGCCGGGAACCTGGTCGCGCAGGATACCGTGCAGGTGCGCAGTGCCTACGAGGAGACCGTTCTCCGGTTCCCGGTCACCCCGACCGCCGGCGGGTTACAGCATTACCACGTGGAAGCGCTGCCGCTGGAAGGGGAGACCGATACGGGGAACAACCGTCGCCGCGCGACGGTGCGGGTGGAGGAGCGCAAACGCCGGGTGCTGCTCATCGCCGGCGCGCCCAGTTCCGACGCCGGCTTCCTGATCCAGTCGCTGGAGGAAAACGAGGACACGGAGGTCGAGGTTGTCCTCGGCGGCGGTCCGGGTGGAGCGCTGCTCAGGGGCGGCATTCCATCTTCGCCGAACACGAAAGAGTATGACGCTACGGTGATTTTGCCGTTTCCCACCGTGTCGCCCTCGATTCGTAACCTGATCACAACGGTTGCCGCCACAGAGCTGCCGGTGGTGCTTGTAACCGGAGCGCGGCCGGATCATCAGAGCATGGTGTCGATGGCGCCGCGTTTCGGCGGGCTTGACGGCGCGCGTGGCCGTGAAAATGTGATCCCCATACCCGCAACCCGTCATCCGGTGTTAACCCTCGACGGGAGCTGGTTCGAGGAGAGCGATGTCCCGCCGCCGCCGTTGATCCTGCCGCCATATGCCCCCATGGGCGGCTTGATGGTGGCGACCACTGATGCAGGCGACCGGCCGGTGGTGGTCGTATCGCAAACGCCGCCGCGCACCCTCGCCTGGTTCGCGGGCAACCTGTGGAAATGGGACCTGGGACGGCGGCCCATTGATCCGGGCGGC
Organism: uncultured bacterium; assembly: GCA_964648415.1. Classification (GTDB taxonomy): domain Bacteria; phylum Electryoneota; class Electryoneia; order Electryoneales; family Electryoneaceae. Next base: position 2,629 of record CAZYOC010000063.1, read on the forward strand.
AACGGTTACGACGCCCTGTGGGACCGTACCCTGCGCTGGGTGACCGCCCGGCCGGAGGCGCAGACGGTGGTCTTCGAGCCTGATCGCCCGTTGTTCACCGGCGGCGAGGAGATTCTGCTGCGTGCGCGGGTGCGTGACGAAGCCATGCGGCCGTTGGACAGCCTGGAAGTGGCGGCGGAAGTATCACATGACGGCGAAACCCGGACCGTGTTGCTGGCGGGACAGGGCGACGGTCTCTACCGTGCGACGGTCACGCCCTGGGGTGCGGGCGCGTACAGCGCCGAAGCGAGGATCGCCGTTACACAGCAGGATGCAGTCACACGCGAAGCGCAGTTCGTGGTGGACGAGTTCAGCCTGGAGGCAGTGGAGCGCCGCATGCGGATCGACCGGTTGCGCGCCCTCGCACAGGCAACGTCGGGCGCTGTGATAATGCCCGCTCAGATGGATACGCTGGCCGATCTGTTGCCGAAGAAACCGGGGACAGAAGTGGTGCGCGGAGCCTGGAGACCCTTCGGGTTGGGCTGGGTGCTGCTGCTGGTGGCGTTCGTGCTCGGCCTGGAGTGGTTCATCCGGACACGCACAGGAATGGTATGAGTTGAAGGTGAGATCCGAAAGCATATCTTGCCATGATGTCATCCCCAGCACAAGCGGGGATCTCCTCCATTGACGGCGTTAATGCGACAAAACTTTCAAGTGTCGCCATGATCTCAACGGATCACGTTCATGTCGAACTCGAATAGGTATCATATCAAACCTCGACAAGCTGCACGGGGGCCAATTTGGCTCTTCATACCTCCAAGCTACTTTTTGCCCGCGCCAGCAGCAGTGTGAAATCATCGGCGAACTGATCGCGCACCCCGGAGAAGCCTTCCACCCGCTTCTGGATGGTGGTCACCAGGTCTTCCAGTTTCGCTGTACGGTTGCCGCGCAGCAGTTCTTCCAGCCGTTCCTCGCCGAACTCCACCTCATGCTCATTCATGGCTTCCGTTACGCCGTCGGTGTACGCAATGAGCAGATCGCCGGGTTGGAGTTTCAGTCGGCCCTGTTCGTACTGCAAGCCTTCCAGCGCTCCCACCACCGGCCCGCCCGTTTCCAGCAGGGTGCGTTCCCCGCTGCCATGCAGCACGAATGGCGGATTATGGCCGGCGTTGACGTAGATCAGGGTCGCCGTATCCGGCTCGAAGATGGCGACGAAGAAGGTGATGTATTGTTCGGGATCGGTGTTGCGGACGATCATGTCGTTGATACGGCCCACCACTTCTCCCAGGTCGATGTCGATGCCGCTGAGGGTGCGCAGGGCGGCTTGCATGTTGGCCATGATCAGCGCCGCGCCCGCGCCCTTGCCGGACACGTCTCCCACCGCCATCAATGTCCGCCCGCCAGCCAGCGAAACAACGTCGTAATAATCCCCCGCCACCTCGAGTGAAAAAATGCAGCGGGCGAACACATCCAGCCCCGGCGTGTCAGGAAGTTGTCTGGGGAGGAAGCGCTCCTGCACATGGCGCGCCATGGCGAGTTGTTCTTCAAGACGTTTCTTCTCAAAGTTCTCTTCCAGCAGGCGCAGGTTCTCGCTCTGGAGTCCCACTTGAGTCACCAGCGAGGAGAGCAGGCCAAGGTCTTCCGCCGCCATGTCCTCACGTCCCTCTTCAAAACAGACGCCCAGGATGCCGATCAACCTCGACTGCACCACCATGGGCAGCAGCAGCGCGATGTTGCGCTTGCGTAACCACAGGCTGGTTTCTGCATCCACGTCAACCTTGCCAGCCGCCAGCATTTCATCCACCAGCAGAGGGCGTCCTGTACGCTCCAGCACCCGCACCAGCTCGCAGAACTCCGGCATGGGAATCGCTTCATGGCTCGACAGAACCATGGAACCGCTGTCATCATCCCGGTAAATGGGCACGATCATGGTGATGCCCATGGCGCGCCGGAGCTGATCCTCCAATCGTTGCCAAAGGGTGGCGCGGTCAGGCATGGAAGCGGTGGAGCGAAGGAAGTCGTTGACAAGGTGTTTCAGACGGTTGCGTTCCGGATAAAGCCGCCGCTCGACCTGGTCGCGGCTGTACCGGTGCGCCGGGATGAAGCCAAGCGCCAGCACCAGGGTGACCAGCATGGTCGCGGTGCGGCTTTCCACAGAAAAACTATGCAGCAGCATCTCGCCCGCGCCGTATACCAGCAACACGATGACCATGAGCAGAGTGGAGGAGATCAGGATGTTACGCGTTCCTCGCCGCAGGCGGCCCTCGACCTCCATCAGGCGATACCGGCCGAAGGCGTAGGCAAACGATAGCGGCGACAACAACAGGGCCAGGAACATGATATTCACGATGAACAGCATGGTTGCACCGGTCAGCTTCGCCATCACTTCGGGGAAAAGAAGGCTGAAGACGATCAGGAAGCCCAGGATTCCGAGTCCCAGGCCGCTGCCGTAAAGCACCAGGGTAAGCTGGCGGCGCTCGAGGGGAGTACGGGTCCGCTCGCGCCGCATGACCAGAATGACAAAGCCGAGAACTGTCTGGATTGTTATCAGGATCGGGATTCCCCAGAACGGTAGTGTGTCGAGCGTCAGATTTGTCAAAGCGGCGACCAAGGCCAAACCACCCGCGATGATCTGGGGGCTGTACACCAGCAGATGGATCAGGACCGGGTGACGGCGAACATAAAGCAGCGCGCGTGGGAAATAGAGCTGAAGGTTAAGCCAGAAGCCACCGAAGGAGAGCATCAACGCAACGATGGGGTAGCGTAAAAACCTGTCGAAGGGGATCTCGTACAGGGCGTAATAGTCGGGCATGGCGACCACACCCTGGATCATAAAGGCCGACATGCCGAAGCTGAACAGCGCCAGGGCGCGTACACCTCCGGAATCGGGTCGCTTGTACAACGCCCACAGGCCGACCAGGACGAAACTGAAGGAGATCAGGGTGCGCAGAAGCTCGACAATAACCGTGAACACAGTGTTCCAGAGTTGGCGCTTCTTAACGGTCAGCGCGACCCGAAACTCATGTCCGTTCCGTTCAAGGGTCAGAAAGTAGGCTTGGTGCGGGCGTTGGATGGTTTCGGCGAATTCTCCGGCCTGCAAGGTGTCACCGTCCTCATTGGTGGCGAGGAGGAGTCTGTCGCCGACCTGTGGTTGGTTACCCAGCGAGAAGGCCGTACTGTCGACATCGGAGATGATCCACTGTGCGCTTTCCGGATCATCAGGAGCCGGCTCGGCATCCAATCGGACGGGAAGACGGCCGGCGCCCACCCATCTGACCACCATGACGCCTTCACGGATGAAGAACACCACCTGGTAGATAAGCAGAAAAATCCCGATCACCAGGATTACGTTTTCCAGCGTTCTCTTCAGCACCACCTCCTCCCTTGTGGTCCATTGCGCCAGCTATGAATCGTTCTGAGCTGCGCATTATCGTTCAGAGCAAGGCGCATCCCTGAAGGCATAGCGGGTGATTTCAAAGGGACGCAACGCAGCTATGGACGATAAGGCGCGCTCCCTTTGGGCTTGTCACGAAACGGTTGCCTGCGGCGTTGGTTTCGCTTGAGGTAACCCGTTACATCTTCGCGAAACCGCCTGGCACTCAACTCGTTCGTGACAAGCTGTATCGCTCACTTCACGTGAAACGCTCCACGAGTCGAGCGCACAACACCGCAGCGTCTCCATCGTGACGACGCCCTCCCTGTGAATATACGCTCGCAAGCTGTTTCCGGCTCAGGTCTGAAGCATAAAAGCAGAATTATGCCGTGTTGGAGAGCATACGTTTATAAAAATACTTGGTTCCCGGGATAGATACTGTATCAAAATAGAAACCGCTCTCACTAGAAACCGCTCTCATTCCCGCGAAGGCGGGAATCCAGGCAAGGTGCAAGAATATAACATGTTAGCAATCCAGAAACAGAGTAGCTTTCAACGTTTGGTCTCCATAGTTAACATGTTGTAGTACATAGACATGTCTGGATTCCCGCCTTCGCGGGAATGAGAGCCATTGGGCATTCTGATACAGTCTGCCTCGCGGGAATGAGATCCATTGGACATTCTGACACAGTCTGCCTTCGCTGGAATGAGAAACTTCTCGCAGGCTGCGACAGTCTGCAACGCAGGAATGACACTCCTGGGGCATTCGGCGACAGTCTGGATTCAAGGCGTGTGCGGTTTCGGGCTCGCAGGAGTCCTTCCCATGATTCAGGTACGATTTTTGTACTTATTATCCCCGGAGGCGCATTGCCTCATTGTGGAACAACCGGAAGAGGTCATCATGAGAGTCTTTACATTGCGAGCACAGCAGTTCATTCCGCGCCCCATCGATGAGGTCTTTGCCTTTTTCGAGAAGCCGGCTAATCTGGGCGAGATCACTCCCGGTGATATGGAGTTTCGCATCCTGACACCGTTACCCTTCACCATCCAGCAGGGACGGATCATTGACTATGTCATCCACCTGTTCGGGTTGCCCATGCATTGGCGCACGTTGATTACGGAATACGAGCCGCCCTACCGCTTTGTGGACGAGCAGCTCAAGGGGCCGTATATCATGTGGCATCATACGCACAGCTTCAAACCCGTTGAAGGTGGTACGTTGATGCGGGATGAGGTGCGCTATGTCATGCCGTTCGGATTCCTGGGCGAGTGGGTGCAACGGCTATTCGTCCGGCGGCAGGTGAAGAAGATTTTCGAGTACCGGAAGAAAGTGCTTCAGCAACGCTTCGGCGGGTGATCACGCCCCGACGAGCTTGTCCACCAGGCGACTCAGGGTGTTGGGCAGGTCTTCGATGGTCAGTACGATGGCGGACGGATTGGAATCAATGACACTCCGGGGCTTTGCCGAGGCCGGCGTAGTGGCGGGATCCTGCACGAACACTTCGCCGCCGGCGGCGGAGATGTACTGCGTCCCGCGAGCGCCGTCAACACCCATTCCGGTCAGCACCACTCCCACGCTACGCCGTCCATGGATTTCAGCGATACTCTTGAAAAGGGGGTCGGCGGCGCTTTCTATGAAGTCCTCATCCTCGCTTTCCACGAGAAACAGACGCGGTGGATTGCCCCGGATGAAGGATTCGCCGGATGGCGGCAGCAGGTAGATGGCGCCGGGCTTGATTTCCTGGCCGTCAGCGGCGATCAGCACATTCATGGAAGTGCGCCGTTGCAGTGTCTGCTCGAGTTCTTCGAGCACCCAGCGGGGTGCATGCAATACGACAAGAAAAGCCGCGCTGGGAAATGCAGGGAGGATCTTGACAAGCCTGTTCAGCACGGTCGGCCCGCCTGTGCTGGCGACGATGCCAATGCAGCAGAAGGGAGGGATGGGACCATCTTGTTCGTCCAGCGTCACTTCCATCCGGGTGGGGGTGGTTCGTTCGCGGCGGGCGAACAGGTTCTCGATGCACTGGATAATGTCGCGGGCTTTGCAGGGTTTCGCCAGGAACCCGTCGGCCCCGCAGGACATGGCGTGACGGCGCGCTTCCGGCGAGCCGATGGCGGTGAACATGACGATCAACGGGGCTGGCTCGAGGGTCTGACGAATCTTCCGAATCAGCTCGATGCCGTCCATTTTCGGCATCATCCAATCGGTCAGCACAAGGTCAACCGTGGTGTATTCAAGCGTTTCCAGGGCTTCCAGGCCATCCGCACAACGGACGACATCGTAACCTTTGTACTCCAGGGTCTTCTGGAGCACATCGGCAACGCCACGATCATCTTCCGCGATGAGGATCTTCTTCGGCATCCTGCAAATCCTTTGATTCAAATCATGCCAAGCGAAATATAAAGCCCAAATTTAGGAATACCAAATCCTCTGCTACGAGTTGAAGGATCACATCAACCGGTAGAAAACGGATTGTCCAGGATCCTCAATCCGGGAACCGGCCTGCATCTTACGGAGTTGGAATTGCGAAGTGCGGGCATTACCTTGGGACGAGTTGGAGGCTGTTCGCAAACAGGATGCGGAGAAACGGGTCATGCGGGTAACAGGCTTACCAGGCTGGATTATATTGACGGTGTTGCTGCTTTTCGTGGGGCTGAAGACGAGCCAGTCGGCTGAAGATGCGCCTTATGAAATGCAATTGAGAAGCTATGAACTGAACGAAGCCGGTATGCTGGAGTTGTACGGCAAAGTGGAGAATACCAGTCCGAAGATTATTAAATATATGTATTTAAAAGTCCTGGTGTATAATATGGTCGGGGATCTGCTTGCGCCCACCTATGGGGATGTCTTCATCAAGCTGACCGGACCGGTGCTTTCCGACGAGCATTTTATTGTCAATGGCGGTACGGGAACCTACTACGAACCAACTGAGAATATTGATCGTGTGGAAGTGGGAGTGATGGCGATCGAGTTCATGGACGGGACGCAATACGAAGCCGTCCAGGACAGCGCAACCATCATTAATAAAACACGCACAGAAGCCGGCTCCTTCAGTCGCATGCTGGTTATCATCGGAACCGGCACATTGTTATTGCTGACAACCTTTGTTCTGGCGGCCCTGTAACGGCTATTCTACTTTGGAAGCCAATCTGCCGGGGTCTTCGCCTGCGCCCAGAACACGTCGAACAAGATGCTGAACGCATTGGCGAAGGCGGGATCCTGCACGGCGATCATTGAAAAATCGGCGCCGGACGCGCCCGGGATGGAAGGCAAAGCGATCAGGGTTTTCTTGCGGTCAAAAACGAACATCTTCAACGGTAATTCATCAATCAGCCGGGTTTCCTCGCCTTCGCTTCCGAGCTTTTCCAGGTCGTTCTTCATAAACGACCACCATTCTTTATCGACCATAAAGATTGAACGGTGCTTCACGCCCCTTCTCAAGGACGCCAACTCCGCCTCGTCCTGCTTCTTGCCTTCTTCGGGGTCCGCGGAAGCGAATGGGGGACGGACGAAAGAAAGGATTTCTTCATTCGATTCGGACACCAGCGTGATGTAGCGATGACTGATCTGGGCTTTGTTGCGGATGACTTCGATGAAATCAATGCCTTTGCGGTGCTCCTGGAATTTGTTGGACAGTTCGCCAAGCTGTTGAAAGACTTTCCCGGCGAGATCCGTGCGATGCCTGGATTGTGCTTCCCAGCGGCGAAGCATATCGTGATGCACTTCATCCGGCGGTACGGCTCGGTAGAAGCGCTTGCGGCCTTCGATGCGTTCATAACAGAAACCGGCGCTGACAAGCCGTTCCAGGGTCTCGTAGACCTTGGTGCGGGGGACGCCGGACATGCGATGCAGATCGGAAGGAGCGGCCTCGTCGACCTGGAGCAGGGAGTAATAAAGCTTGGCCTCGCGCTCGTTCAGACCCAGCGAGACCAGTTGGCGGGTCAAAGTAGTAGAATCCATGGCTCCTTGTTTTCTCCGGGGTAAGAAATACCAGTTATCAAAGCTTGTCAGCGTGCGCCGTACAATGTAGACAGGCGCGGATGGAGGTGCAAGGGATTTCGCTTGAGTCAATCAGCGGATTTCGGCTACTTCAGGGTCGAATTCGGGTAGTAGGGCGGCAGCCATTCCGGCGGTCCGGGCAGCAACGCCGCCAGCTCCGCCAGGGACGGCCTCCAGTCCTCTTCCAGCCAGCGTCGGGCAGGGTTGTAATTGGGATGGCGACGTTGAATGATCTTGACAATCCGTTCCGCCTTGTCCGTTTCGCCGGCATAATACCAGGCCATGGCGTATGCGAATGCGGGGGCCGGGGAGTCGGGGTTGAGTGAGGCCGCCTCCTCAAAACTCCTGCGGGCTTCCTCCCAATGTGAATCAACGCCGTATTTCAGGGCTCGAATGTAAATCAAATTGGTCAACAGTTCGCGAATGGGGCTGTCTTCCGGTTTGTAACGCAGAACCTGGCGCAAGGAACGCTCCGCCGCATCCAGCTCGCCTTTGCGCGCATAAGCCCGGCCAAGCTGGGAATGGGTCTGGGCCAGCATTTCGCTGAAATAGACCGTGTTTGGAAGCAGGGCCAACTCCTGCTGGAACAGCTCGATGGCCTGGTCCAGGCTGTCCTGCTCCTGCAAAACCTGGCCCAGGTAAAGGCGAAGGATCGGGATGTTCGGGTTGATTTCGAGCGCTTTGCGGAATTCAGAGGCCGCCTCTGTATAGCGGTCTTCACGGGCCAGCAACTGGCCGTTCAGGTAATAACTGTGCGCTCGATCCACTTCACGGTTCAGGTGTTTCAGGTTGGCATTCACCAGGATCCCCAGGCCAAGTATCATCCCAAGGGCGGCGAACCGCAGGCGTGGTGTGAGAACACTTTCACGGCTGCCGGCAACCGCCCAACCCGCGAAGGCGGCGAACTGTACAAAGATCACTTCCGCCGGCAAACGGAAACGGGCCAGAACAAAAAAGAGAACGCATACCGCCAGATAGCTGAACCCAACCATCATAGCGAGGCGATGCTGATCGCTCAGGCGAACACTCAACAGCATCCCAACCAGCGCGAAAGGAAAGATGACTCCCCAGCCAATCGGCAACAGGATACGCAACAGCAGGTTTTCACGAAGCAGGAAGTCCAGGTTCCGATTATTTGTGAACATGGCGCCGCTGAGGGTGTAATAGACCTTGTCAAGCAGGATGGGAATGGCGCGGTCCGGTTGATAGATCAAGAATCGCAGGGCGTACCGGGCGTAAAGAGAAGAGGCTTCAGAGGGAGTCAGCTGCCGCTCGGCCTCCGCTTCCGCCCAGAGATGAGCGTTGGCTTCATTCCATCCCACACCCAGCTCCGGATGATATACCACGACCCCGTTGGCTATGGGATTGTTGCCCATGAACAGGTTGATGCCGCCGTTGGTGGTAACCAGTGCGGCGTCCCCCATGCGAGCATTTCGGATGGTCACCGGCAGGATAGGCAGCAACAATCCCAGCAGCAGTAGCGCCGTGGTTTTCTGACGTCGGCTCACCTCGGCGTTGCGGCGCACCAGGTTCTCCAGCATCACCAGCCCGGCGGGCAACAATGCTACGGGTTTGGCAATGGCCGCCAGGCCCCAGAGCAGTCCGGCGCCCCCTGAGGGCCACAGCTTGGCATGCCGTCTCGCCCAAAGGGTGAGCTGAAGCGCTTCCACCGTCAGCCAGGTCAACAAGGGAGACACCAGCCCCGTGGCGCTGTTGTAAATGAAGAACCCGTGAAACACCAGCAGCAGCCCGCCGGTGAAGGCGATGCGTCTGTCGAACAGGCGCAGGCCCAGACGGTAGGACGCCGTGACCGCCAGCGAGGCGAAAAGGATGTTCAGAATACGCGCCAGCACGAACTGCTTGCCGAAGATCAGGTACAATCCGCTCAGCAGAACGGAGAAGAAGGGCGGGCGGAAGAAGGGGCCATAATGCATCGGTTCGCCGTCGGCGAGGTTGCGCGCCATCCTGTCAAAGTGAACTTCATCGACGATCGGCAGGTTGAATCCCGGTTGACCGGTCAGGATGGCGAGCTGGAGCAGACGCATGCCCAGCGCCAGGATGAACAGCACCCAGGCGGGATGTTGTTTGAGAAACGCCCACAGAGCGTTGTGACGTTGCTGCTGGTCCATACTGGAGAATAGGTTTGGAATACCGCCGGTGGCAAGCGGCAAGCGGGATGATTCATGAAAAAACCGGCAAACAGGAACCTGTTTGCCGGTGGAAGTCGTTGTGTCGACACAGGGTCAGATGATCGGCGCACTCTTGCCCGTGATCGCTTTGATCGCCTCCTGAAACTTTTTCAACACATCCGGGCTGTCAGGGCTCAGCGCCGCCTTGGCGGAAGGAACGCCGGTCTTCATGGCGAGCTGCATCTTGCCCTGCAAGCCTTTTTCGTCCTGGACGAACTTGTAGTATTTCACCAGTTTTTCCGCCATGCTACATGCCCTCCCAGTAGGTTTTCAGTGCTTCGATGTAAGGCTTGGCCTCGTCGCCCCACTTATCAGGAGGTTGGATCTTCCACTCACAGGTCTCGTCGCCCTTGCCCATGCACACCGGCTCGATGGCCAGGAGTGGCTTGCCGAAGAACGCGGTGCACCATCCGGAAGCATATCCCATCAGCGACCAGCAGACCACGTCGTCGGATACGTTGTTGTGGGTCAGGTGCTGCTCGGCTTCGTACGAGTTCTTCCACACCCCGGTGAAGTAGAAATGGCCCGTGTCACGGTCGAATTCCAGCTCCTTGGGAGTAGCCTGCACAATGCCTTCCCAGGTGTGAATTACCGGCCCCGACGCCAGCAGATCCATCTCCGAGTCGAATTCATACCCGACCTTCATCTGCATGAAATCGGTGAACCCGTTCTCGTAGCCGAACCGCAGGAAGAAGGCTCGCGCCTTTTCCATCCCCAGCTCGTTGATGAGGTTCTGGCGAAGCAGGCCGATGGCGTCTGAAGAAAAGATCACCAGGCGGCTGCCCTTGAACATGGTTTGGCCTGTCTCCAGATTGAACTGAATGTCCTTCGACAGGTTGAAATCGGTGGCTTTCATCCACACCTCCTTGGAAGAGTTTGAGGGAATCGCGAACTCGAATTGTAAGATACGAATACACTGTATAGAAACAAATGAATAATCTGGTTTTGCAAAAATTTTATAGACTCCGAGAGCGCAAGGTGAGAGTGTCTCGCAGAAATATCGTACACGATCTGAAACCGGGTTAGAGCTGTCTGTGACGGTTGGTGTGTCGCACGTCTTGCGGGTACGCCCCCCAGCCTATTCTTTCTGGACTCACACGCGGAGATCATCATGGCATAATCTCGCGGAAATGGAGCCATTTCACAATGGGAGTATGTCCTGCGTTGAAGTCCCGTGTATACTATATTGGAAGTTCGTGAACGAAACCCGACGAGGTGCTCCATCATACGTTCCCGCTTTACATACACGCTGCTTCTCGTGCTGGCCGGTATGCTGACGGCCGCTACGGCGACCGCCGGCCTGTACCCGGAAGAACGCTCCTGGCGGACCTACCGTATCGGCGGAGTCGCCGTCCATTTCCCCGAAGGCTATGAGGAGTATGCGGTCTATGCCTTCCGTCGCAGCCGCGCCCACCTGGACACCTTGCAAACCTGGTATGGCGGCCGTGTCCCGCAGGTGGACATCCTGCTCAATCCAGACTGGGATGTCAACCGGGCGCATGCAACGCTTTTCCCCATGCGAGTGGAAACGCCGTTGCATCCGGTGCTCAGCAAGCAGCTCCGGCCCCAGGGCGGGTATTATCTGGACCGGGTGCTCTCCCACGAGTTGACCCACACCATGCAACTGTCCACCACCGCCGGAATCACCAAACCGTTGAAAAGGGTGTTCGGGGAGGTGATCGCCCCGGCCGGCCTGCAACCTGACTGGGCTCTCGAGGGACAGGCTATCATCACCGAAAGCAGCAACGGCGGCGGACGGCTGAATTCATCGTTTCACAAGATGCTGTGGCGTACGCCGATGATTTCCGGGACGACCTGGCGTCTGGACCAGCTTGCCGTACCCGGGCGGGTGCATCCCATCGCCAATCGCGCCTATGTCGGCGGCTCGGAACTGCTGGATATGCTCTGGATCGAGCAGTTCAGCCGGGAGCAGTTCAAGACCTGGTTGGCCAACCAGGCGAAGTATCCCCTGATCACCGGCTTTGCCTTCAAGAAGGCGTTTTCAGGTTCGTCGCCCTCGATGAAATACGAGCGCTTGAGGGCACAGACACGCAGCGAAATCCGTGACCTGATGTTCGCACGCAAAGCGCGCGGTTTCATCACGGGCGATACTCGGCTGGAGCTGCCCAGAACCGGGTGGAGACGGCCGGTCTGGACGCCGGAAGGCGACCTGGTCGCACGTGAGGAGTCCTACGATCGTCCCGCGCGGCTGGTCCGCACCAACGCCGATGTGGGCGGCATCGTCAACAAGGGACCGAACCTCGGGTATTCGCCGGATCCTGGAGTGACGGTGTTCAATGACGGCTTCATCGTGTCCGAGGTCGTCCGGGACGTCCGCGCAGCGAAGAAAGAGATCACCCGCCTGGTCTATGTCAGCGAAGCCAACCAGCACATGCCGATCAACGGGGACAGTCCGGTCCGGGGCTGGTCGCCCGCCTGGTCGCCCATGACGGGATCGCTGGCCTGGGTAGGGCCGACGGCGTCAGGCGCCCACGCCCTGTTCACCGGCAAGCTGACCCAACTGGCCGACGGCCGGGTGGAAATGGTTGATCCGGATACTCTGTTCACAACTGCTTTGGGCTTGATCACGCATCCTGTGTGGAGCCCGTCCGGCAAACACCTCGCCTTTGTCGCCGATCGCGGCAAGGGAGAATCGGTCTATCTGCTGATGGTGGAAACCGGCAAGCTGTTCCGGATCCGGATCAAGGGCGCGCGCTGCACCTGGGATCCGGCGTTCTCACCTCGCAACACGCTGTGGGTGTCGGCGGATGTGGACGGCATCCTCGACCTGTTCGAGATCAACATCACGGACCATGTCGCCCACCGGCGCACTCGAGTCTTCTCCGGCGCGGTTGAACCGGCGGTGTCGCCCGACGGCAGACAAATTGCGTATTCCCATTACACCGCTGATGGGTTCGTGCTGGCCGTGCTCGATACAGGGAGTATGGCGCATACTAAAGTCGACTTCAGTATCGACAAGATCGATCCGGCGTTGTTCAACCGAGCCGACTCGGCGTTTACGAGAGCTCCGGCGAACGCCTTTGAGTCCTATTCGATCACAAGCCAGCTCCTGCCGCGTTTCTGGGCGCCGGCGGGGAAAATGCTCTACGACGAGCTGACGGTGGGCGGGACCACCTACGGCCGCGATCCCCTGGGCTTTGCAGAGTGGACCGCCATCGCGTTGACAGGCATCGAAACGGGCAAGCCGGATGTCACACTTTCCGGCGTCTATCATCATGCCTTCGCCGACTATTCCGCCTACATGAGGGTCTACCCCGACGACGCCACACGATACTTGCCGGCCCGCGATACGACCGGTGCGGTGGTTGGTGTACGGCCGGATCAGCCGTATCCGTTGCGCTTCGAGGGCGGCGCGTCGCTTGGGGCGCCGTTCTACCTGGATTCCGGTCCCTGGAACCGTGAGGTCAACGCATCACTCGGGTGGATCACACGCCAGCGCTACGCCCAGTACGCCCTGCTCGATGGTCTCGAAGCGAAACGGTATCATGGTGTGCAGCTGCGCTTGAACTACCAGAGTTATTACGGTGCTCGTCGCGATCCGATCCCGCGCCATATTCTATCGGGTGGGATTCTGGCCGAGCAGTCGCTGGGACCGATCAGCCGTCTCCATGGCGACCTGGTGCAGGCGAGCGGACGGTTCGCCATGCCCGGCCCTGCCGATGGCCTCGTGCTCAGCGCGTATGGAACGGTGCAGGCGCAAAGCGGCGATCTGGAGTATTCGCGCAGCATCGTGCGACCGCGCGGCTACACCGACAGCAACCTGCCGGACGCTCTGAAACGGGGCAAGATGGCGCTGGGCGGAGTGGCGTTTCATACGCCCATCCTGTTCCCCGACGGCGGCCTGTGGTACGGGCTGCTGTACCTGGAACGCATTGACGGTGAGCTGTTCGTGGAAGGCGCGACAGGGTGGGGCGGAGGACGGGATCTGTCCGACTGGCTTACCACGAACGACGTGGGCTCCTTCGGCGGGATGCTGCACCTGGGCGGGTACGTGTTCATGGACGCCGCTCTGCGCCTGTCCCTGGGAGCCGCCTATCGGACCAGCGCCGAGGACTGGGGCTATTTCATGAACCTGGGTCTGCCCAACCTGCCGGGCGTAGTGTATGACGCATGGACGCAGGACCGGCGACCACGCACGTTCGGTTTTGAATAACGGATCGCCCCATTGGACCCTTCAATTCAGGAAAAAGGGACTGTTACCTTTTTGCCGCGAAAGGTTTTATGTTTAGTACAGTATGAATCAAAAAGGTAACTGTACCATTTTTCCGACTATTGATAGTGATACAGACCGTGAAAAGTGGTACAGTTACCTTTTCGGACACATCGTTGCGAATGTTAGCTGATAGCAGGGTTTGAAAAGGTAACAGTCCCCTTTTCACTATGCCCCGGGTCAAATGGCAAATCCCATTGGACCCTTCAATTCAGGTGCAACGGTCCACACATTCCGTCCTCTGCCACACGCCCGTCCTCTGATGGAGTAGTCTACCTCCTCGTGTTCTACTCCCCTAACTCCAGTACCTGAAACAACCTTTCTCCGCCCTCAGCATCAAACCAGCGACGAAACACCGGCAAACCGGCTCGCCGCCTGTTTGTTCCGTTTTTTCACAAACCCTTCACATGTGGGATGCGAGGCAGAGATGGACACCACCACCAAGATCCTGGCGCTTGTCGCGGCGTTGATTCTCGCCGTCCTGCTGGTCGCCGCCAACTGGTCCGGCATCATCAACAGCATGATGCCCGCCGACTCCCGGCCCGGCAAAATCGAGTTCACGAGCGAACCGGTCACCGAGGAGCAGTTCGAGGAGATCGCCGCCCAGTTGCTGGCCGCCAATGCCGGCGGATTCGACCATATCGACCGGTTCCGCAAGGCCGGCATCCGCAGCTATGAAGGCCCGCAGACCTGCCTGCAGTGCCACCAGCAGATCCAGATCGAGGACGCCTACACCGGCGAAGTGAAGACCGTCGACCTGATCGAGAACATCACCACCTCGGTGCATTACCGTTTCTACAGCATGGGGCATCCGGACATTTACGGCTTCAACGGCGAGCTGGCGGATAACTTCCCCATGGGAAAGATCGACCGTCCCTGTCCCAAGCCGGGCTCCTTCGCGTTCACCGCCTGGGCGGAGCTGGTGGAATTGGACGACGGGACCGTGTTGTCGGAAGGTTGCGGTCAGTGCCACATCGGCGGCCAGTATCAGGCTCCGTTGGGCGAGATCATGCCCGCCTACCATACCCAGGAGAAGGAGTGGGAGGCCATCGACTGCCTGATCTGCCATGCCACCGGGTACGATATGAACCAGAAGCAGGTGGTGGTGGATGACAACGGCCGCGCTCGCTGGGACCAGGACCGCAGCATGGCCGCCATGATGTCCATCGAGTCTTCGCCGACCTCGGAGAACTGCCTGCGGTGCCACCAGCACAATTTCGGCGGGGATATCTACATCGACAGCGCCGGGACCGGGTACATGGAGTCGCTGCTGAACAAGGGCCATGAACGCCCGCGTATCGCCCATCCGGGCAGCAAGCGCGGGACGCCCTTCTCGCCGAGCTGGGATGTCCACGCCGCGGCGGGCATGGAGTGCATCGAGTGCCACACCACCGAAGGCCATTACATCGCCAAGGGTACGCATACCACTACACAGCTCGCCAACGACCTGGTGGGAGTGGAGGTGAGCTGCGAGAAGTGTCACGGCAGCGAGCCGCACGTGGAAGATGAAGAGCTGGCCGACTTCTACAACATGCACACGGAGACAGTCGCCTGCCAGACCTGCCATATCCCGAACCTGCAACCGGACAACGCGACCATTCGTGATTTCGCGACGTCGGAGTTCGAGGAACACCCGGGAATCTACGTCTACACCGACCACGAGAAGCGGGTGGACGGCTATGACGGCGGCATCATGTACCGGTGGTGGAACGGCGACGGCACCTTCCTGGGCAACCCCATCGGCGACAATCCCAACGGCGAGGGGCTGTACCGGTTCTACAAGCCGGAAAACGTGTGGCCGGAATACCAGGACTTTGACTACGCGGGCTGGTACGAAGAAACCATGCGGCCCATCGCGCAGAAGAAACCCTCGAAGCTGTACGCGATGAAGCGGTTCAATGGCCGCCAGCACATCGACACGAAGAACATTACCCCTTTCGGCGGTATGTATGTGCCGTACAACCTGCCGCACTACTACACCAGCGGCGACCCCAAGGAAGCGGGGAAAAAGGAGCTGCAGAAGAGCATGATGGGGATGATGTACGGGTTCATGTTCAAGACCTACCTGATGGACAAGTTTATGAGCTTCATGCAGACCGACGGGTGGCATGACGACCACTTCGAGGAGCTGCAAAACGGCGAGCACATGGAGGCGCGGTATATCCCGCAGGACGCGTCGCTCGAGATCTTTCACGCCATCCGCCGTGAGGGCGCCTTGAGCTGCGAGCAGTGCCACAGCGCGGACGGTGTCCTGGACTGGACGGAACTGGGCTACCCGGAGGACGAGGTCGAGTTCTACCAGATGAATCCACTGGAGTAAGGCAAGAAAAACGTGTAAGCGTCTGTCCCTGTTGTGTGCGCCCCCCGCACGAACACTGGGCAGCGCTACCTTGAGCGCCCTCGCCTTCAGGTGAGGGCGTTTTTCTCGATTCATACAGCCTTTGAGACCGATTTGCATGAGGTGAAGAATCAGGAGTGAAAAACGCGGCCGGATGCAATTCAATTCTATGAAAGAGTTTTCGGATTGAAATCCTGTGGAGTGTGTTGCGAGGAAGCGCCACAGGAGTCGATTCCATTGCCCTTTTCGATCGTCGTCTGCCCTCAGGTCAGTCGTGAGCAGAGAATCGGCTAGTGCTCCGTTGCGCCAGGTATGAACGTTTCTGCTTGTTTCTTGATGAGTCAA
>CAZYOC010000064.1:0-4522 GCA_964648415.1 uncultured bacterium
GATTCCAGCCTTCGCTGGAATGAGATCGGTTCCTATTGTGCAACAGTCTGTATAATCAGTTTCTTTTTTCACTTTCTTTACTTTCTTTACTTTTTTCACTCGAATGAAGCCCCCCTCCGGGCGGCATAAACACCACCCGGAGGGGATCCAACTTGTGAAAGCCGACCACCCTACTTGATGTAGGTCATCTTCTTCACCGCGGCGCCGTTGGGCGTGGCGAGGCGATAGAAGTACATGCCGGTCGCCAGGTTGCCCATGTGCGACGAGTCAATAGTCAGCATCTGGCTGCCCGCCGGCTGGAAGCCGTCGAACACCACCGCCACCCGTTGACCCAGCAGGTTGTACACTTCCAGCATGACATGACCCGCGGAGGGGAGCTGGTAAGCGATCTTCGTGCTGGAGTTGAAGGGGTTCGGGTAGTTCTGCGACAGCTCGAACCGGTCCGGAAGCGTGGACTGGCCGACCGCCCAGGGGCCTTCCTCCACCGACACGTCGGGGATGGTCACCTGGCGGATGCAGAAGTCATCGTACCAGACTTCGCCCTGCACCGTGGGGTTGAACCGTGCGCGGATGGATGCGCCGGCGGCCTCATCGGGCGCCCAGTACAGCACACTGTACTTCGTCCAGTCCTGGGTGGCTTCACGTTGCTGGATGTAGGCGAACTGGTCGCCGCCGGTCAGGTTCCAGCTGTTGTTGATGTCACCCGTGTGCCAGAAGAAGCAGAAGTTGGCGCGGTCGCTGATGTTGTCGGTCATTTTGGCCGTGGGCCACAGGTTGTTGTCCAGCGGGCTGATGTCGGCTGTCTTGACCATCGCGCTGAACTCGTACCAGGCGTTGGCGTTGGTGGTGAAGGGGATGGAGTAGAACACCATCTCGTCGGCCAGCTCGTCTTCTTCCATCAGCTTCGCGACATACTCGCCGGAATAGGCCTGGTCGCCGGCGTTGTAATGCTCCGCCAGGCCGACATCGCCTTCACTGGCCCAGCTCATCCAGCTCGCGGGGTTTTCCACATCCGCGCCGAAGAAGCCGGCGGTCCAGGGATCGCTGCCAAGCTGGAACTGGTCGAACCAGACCGTCCCGGTGGCGTCCATGCCCATGAACGCGTCGCACCACACATTGGTCGGGACCGAGGGTAACAGCACTTCATCGGTGTACTCGGTCCAATCGGTGTCGGCGGTTGTCTGGTCGACTTCGATCAGCACCGGATCCACGATGTCGCTGCCGCCGTCATCCTGGAAGTAGAACATGAAGCCGATCTTTTCGCCGTCATTGGCCGGATCGGTGTTCACGCCGCTGGTTTTCGCCCAACCGCCGATGGTGTACAGCACGGCGTCCATGTTGTTCCAGTAGGTGGTCGCCTGGTTGGCGCTGCGCCAGATGCCGGGCTCGCCGGTTCCGGTCTTGTCGATCTTCAGCGAACGGTTGCCGTGTTGCGCGTCGTCATCCGCCCAGGTCATCGTACCGCCGTCGGTCTCGACACTCCAGTACGCCGGTTCGTAGGTGTCCAGGTTGCCGTTGGCCATCACGTTGTCGCCGTAGGACACTTCCACGAACGTGAAGTTGTCGTAGTAGCAGGTTCCCATCACGGTGGGGTTGAAGCGCGCGCGCATGGAGAAGCCGCTGGCGTCTTCCGGCGCCTGGACCACGGTGTTCAGCATCACCCAGCCGTCGCTCATCTCGGTGCGCTGGTCGAAGTACAGGAACTGGTCGCCGCCGGTCGGGCTCCAGCCGTTTTCGATGTCGCCGGCGTGGAAGAAGAAGCAGAGGTTGCCGCGTTCGCTGATGTTCTCACCGATGGTCTCTGTCGGGTAGAACAGCTCGTTGGTGTTCATGTCGGTATACTTGACCATCACGGACACGAAGTACCAGGAGTTGGCGGTGGCTTGGACCGGTTCGCTGTAGAACACCATCTCGTCGCCGAGGTCGTCCTCTTCCATCAGCTTGACGCTGTAGTCACCTTCGTAGGCCTCTTCGTCGCTGACCATGGCGTAGCCGACATCGCCCGTGCTGTACCAGTTCATCCAGCCCACCGGGGTCTCGGCGCCCTCGCCGAAGAAGCCGGCAGTCCAGGGATCGCTGCCCAGCATGAAGGAGTCGAACCAGATGGAGCCCGACGCGTCATCGCCCATGTAGGCCACGGCGTAGCATTCCGCCGGCACGGAGGGCAGCAGGACTTCATCGGTATACTCGGTCCAGTCGGTCGTGCCGGTGGTCTGGTCCACGTCGATGTAGACCGGATCCACGATGTCCGCACCGCCGTTATCCTTGAAATAGAACACCACACCGCTCTTTTCGGAATCTCCCGCCGGGTCGGTGTTTACGCCGTCCGTTTTCATGTACGCACCGATCGTGTACAGCACGGCGTCCATGTTGTTCCAGTACGTGGCCGCCTGGTTGGCGCTGGTCCAGTCGCAGCCGCCGTTCATCAGCTTCAGGGAGTATTCCCCGGCGTAGGCTTCGCTGTTGTCCCAGACGCAATTGGCGTCGTCACTGGCCGTCCAGAAGTTGGGCTCCATGGTCTCGAGCCCGGGGTTGACGATTTCGTTCGCCGACGCGACCGTCCAGGTCAACGCCAGCAGCACCATCGCCAACACGACAAATCTCGCTCGGTACTGCATACCATCCTCCTCTTGCTGTTCAAGACTACTTGCCTTGAGTTTTCCGTACACCACTAAACATGAATCCAGTTGTTGGTTAATCCGACTCCCCCGTGGTTGTCGTTTCTATCTGTGTGTTTCGGTTATGGCCGCTCCACTTCCAGCCGGACTCTTGGAATCTGTCCTCCTCCTATGGGGTGCGACCGCAGTTTGAACACCGCGCCGGTCTTTTCGTTGAGAAAACCCGGTCCACTCTCGTAGAAAGCGGGATCCTGCCGGTCGGTAAAATAGGCTTCTACCGCGAGCGGCAGGCCCCGGATGGCCTGCAACATCAACAGGCCCTCGATCGTGGATTCCGCGCCGCTGTTGTAGTTGATCTCCGTTTCGCTGATAAGACCGTCCCAGGTGCGGCCCGTTTCCGGGTCGTACATGGGCCGCCCCGCCGCGTTGTTGCCACGCAGCCAGGAAGCAGCCAGCCCGGCGAACACAGCCACATCTTCCACTTCGCCCCATAGAGGCTCCCGGCCACTTTCGCGCAGGAAGTCATACGCCGCCCGTTGACAGGCCACCAGCGACCCGATACCATACGCGATCTGGGGAAACTCCTTGACTCCATCGACCTGGGATATTTCACCGGAACGGAGGATTCTTGCTGGTTGCTCGTCGTCGAAGCCCACCAGGTTGCCTCTGTCCAGCAGTTCGATGCGGAACTCACTCAGGAAACGAGTATTCACCTGGTAACGATGCAGACCGTAGGCTTCCTGCAGGGCTCGTTTCAGCCACTCCTCCTGCTCGAATGCTTGTCCGGCGCGCAGGCGAGCCTGGACCATCAACGCGCCCCAGGCATGCCAGACATTGCGCCAGGCAGGATGCACGGTGCCCGGATACCAACCGTCACTGCCCCATTTGGCAAAGATGGTCCCGGCGATTTGCGCGATGAACTCGTCGAGGTCGTCGGACGGATGCACCTCCCGCCACTCCAGCAGGCCCAGGGTCCACACCGCGGCGACATCCGGCGCGATCAGGCCGGCCATGGAATCGGGCGCGGTGAGGTACATCTGGTGCAAGCGGCGGATGGTGAGGGAGCAGGCCCTGTCCAGCCGCTCAGTGAAGTCGTCGTCGTAGCCGTCCAGAACACGTCTGCCCAGCGCCAGGCTGCGGAAGCCGCGTGCGGCCCACCAGCCCAATGTGGCGCGGCTGTTCTTGTGCTCGGTGTTGATGGTGTAATCCGGCCAGATGAAGTTGTAGAATTCACCGTTGTCGGCCTGCATGACGAGCACGAACTCGAGCATTTCGACGGCGACACGGAGGTCCTCGATGCGGCGGTGACGGTCGTATTCGTTGAGGTAGAACCGTGCGGCGCGGGCGACGTCGTCCACACAGGCGATGCCCTCGTCGTCGTCGCCCACCCACTCGTAGTCGGGCGCTTCACAGTAGATGTGGACGATACGGCAACGCTGGCCCTTGACCGTGACCACCTCTTGCAGCGATTCGAGGTGGGCCGTGTTCAGGACGATGCTCTGCTCTGCGGCATCGTCCCCGGCAGGTTGCGCGATCAAGGTTGCGGGGAGGAGGCAGAGCAGCGCGCAGAGCGACGGCAGCAGCATCTCGAACCGGTTCGACATGCGCCGGGGCGCTTTGTTTCGGATCGGTGTACGGTGTCCGTTTGTCACGTCTTTGCACTCCCCCTCAGTGGTTGAGCCGCTCCTGCGATTGGTTATGCTGCGTTCGATTCGGTTGTTGTCAGTCGTCGCCCGACTTGCTCATCCGCCGTGTTTTGTGCTTTGACGGCTCGTGCATTGTGAGCATTATCGCACAGGATCTGTTTTGATATGGGCAAATCGGGCCATGCGATCATTCATCAGTTTCTTTTTCCACGTTTTCCACATTCTCTCATTCCCGACTTGCTCATCCGCCGTGTTTTG
>CAZYOC010000064.1:4622-6921 GCA_964648415.1 uncultured bacterium
TGCATTGTGAGCATTATCGCACAGGATCTGTTTTGATATGGGCAAATCGGGCCATACGTGTTTGTATTGCTTTGTTTCATCCCGGACAAGCATGTCCGGGCTATCTGCAAATCGGGCCATACGCTCTATTCTAATCCATCCTTTGGTTTTTTCTGTCTTGTATCCAGGACAAGCATGTCCGGGCTACCTGCAAATCAAGTCATGCGATCAGGCATCTGTTTCTTTTTCCACCTTTTTCACGTTTTCCACGTTTTCCACTATCCTTTGAGCCCTGTCGTCGCCATGCTTTCAATGAAATACCGTTGCAGGAACAGGTAGGCGATCACCACCGGCGCGACCAGCACCGCCGCCGCCGCCAGTTTCACCCCCACCAGGTTCTCCGCCTGGCCGCCCACCTCGAACAACGCCACCATTTGCGGCATGGTCATCAGCTCACGCTCACGCACGATGATGATCGGCCACAGCACCTCGTTCCAGATGGTCATGAAGTGCACGATCCCCACGGTGATCAACGCCGGTCTTGACAAGGGCCAGAATATCCGGAACAGGATGCCCAGCTCGCCCAGACCGTCGATCCGCGCCGCGTCCATCAACTCCTCCGGGACCTGCAGGAAGAATTGACGGAAGAGCAAAATGGCGAACGGGCTCATGGTGAACGGGACAATCAGGCCGGCGTAAGTGTCGGTCAGGTTCAGCTTGACCATCAGGACGTACATGGGGATGAGGGTGACCTGGAACGGCACCATCATGGTGAACAGGATGACCATGAAGATGAGATTGCGTCCGGCGAACTTCAGCCGCGCCAGGGCGTACCCGGTCATCGAGCAGAGCACCAGCACCGCCACCGTGGACACAAACGACACAATCATGCTGTTCAGCAGCGCCCGGAAGATGGGGATCTTGTCCATCATCGTCTTGTAGCTGAACAGGGTGAACTCACTGCCCCACAGGCCGAACTTCATGACTTCCGCTTCGGGACGGAAGGTTGCGCCGATCATCCACGCGAAAGGGTAGAGGAAGATCAACGCCGCCGCCAGCAAGATGATGTAGAACAGGGGCTTTTTCATGTCAGACCTCCCGTTCCACAAAACGCCGTTGCACCAGCACCACCGCCATGATGAAGAAGGCGATGGTGAACCCGATGGTCGCCGCATAGCCCATGCGGAAGAAGTTGAAGGCCTGTTTGTAGACATAGAGTACGGCGGACAGGGTGGAGTTCATGGGGCCGCCGCCGGTTAACACGTAGGGTTCGATGAACAGGTTGAACCCGTTGATGGTGGACAGGATCACCACCATCACCATGGCCGGGTTGATGGCCGGGATGGTGATGTAGAAGAACTTCTGCACGGTGGTGGCGCCGTCGATGTCCGCCGCCTCGTACAGGTGCCTCGGCACACTCTGCAAGCCGGCCAGGAAGATCACGATGTACAGGCCGACATTCTTCCAGGTGGCCATGAGGGCGATGGAGGGCATCGCCAGGCCGGGGTCGGTGATCCAGGGGACCGGCCCCATCCCGATGAAACTCAGCAACTGGTTCAGGATGCCCAGGTCGGTGCTGTAGAGCTGCTTCCAGAGGATCGTCACCGCCACGCCGGAGACCACGACCGGCAGGAAGAACGCCGCCCGAAAAAAGCCCCGCGCCGCCAGCTTGCGGTTCAGCACTTCCGCGATTACCAGCGCGAAGGCGATTTGCAGCGGGACGTGGATTACCAGAAAGATCAAGGTGTTGCCGATGGCTTTCCAGAAGAGGCCGTCGCCCAGCATCTCCTGAAAATTGGCGAGACCGACCCATTCCATGGGGCCGACGATGGACCAGCGGTGGAAGACGAGGATGAAGGAAAAGATGATGGGGTAGGCGACGAAGGCGAGGAAGAACACGAAATACGGCGCGGTGAGGCCGTACCCGTGACGTCCCTGCTTGATCGCCCTGATGAGGGTGTTCTCGCTCATCGTTTCCCCTGGTTTCCTTCGCTTTCTGTTGTGACCCTTATTCGTTGTGGCCCGACGGCTTGTCCGGCGGAGTCTATTCTTAATTCATTGCGCGAATTCAGCGCCATCTGATCCCCGACTTGCTCATCCGCCGTGTTATGTCTTTCAACGGCTCGAATATTGTTTACATTGTCACGTGGAATCAGTTTTGATATGGGCAAATCGGGCCATACGATCATTCATCAGTTTCGTTTTCCACGTTTTCCCACATTCTGTCATTCCCGACTTGCTCATCCGCCGCGTTGTGTCTTTCAGCGGCTCGAATATTGTTTACATTGTCACGTGGAATCAGTTTCGATACCTGCAAATC
>CAZYOC010000064.1:7021-8627 GCA_964648415.1 uncultured bacterium
TTTCTGTCATTCCCGACTTGCTCATCCGCCGCGTTGTGTCTTTCAACGGCTCGAAGGTTGTTCACATCAGTCCATTCGCTACGTTTCGATATGGGCAAATCGGGCCATGCGGTCATTTATCAGTTTCTTTTTTCACTTTCTTTACTTTCTTTACTTTCTTTACTTCTTTTACTTCCTCATCGCAAGAATATGCCGGCTCCGCTCTGCCGCCCGTTCCACCGCTTCTTCCGCCGGAATCGCCAGGTTGATGCAGCAGGCGTCGAAAGCCGTATTGACCGCGTCAAACACCTCCTGCAACGCCGGGTGCTGGTCGAAGCCCACCGTAAAGGGCACCCGTTCGGCGAACACGCGCATCAACGGGTTCGCGTCGAAATACCCGGCGTACAGGCTGTCACCCAGCAGATCCCGTCGCAAGGGAAGCTGGTTCGTGATCTCCAGCAGCAGCTTATCCGCTTCGGGGCTGGTGATGAACTTGACAAACGCCCACGCCGCCTCCGGGTGCTCGCTGGTGCTGAAGATCCCGATGCTCTTGGGATCGCCGAAGGTCCACTCCTCACCTTCGTGGTCGTCCGGCAACGGGATCGGGCCGAACGTGTACTCGAACCCTTCCGGCTTCCGCTTCTCCGTATGGGCGATGTTCCACGGCCCGGTGACAATTGCCGCCAGCCGGTTCTGCAGGAACAAGTCGCCGGCGAAAATCGACTTGGGATACCAGCCCTCCTCGAAGCCGGTCCGGAACAGCTTCAGCACGTCCACCATCGTCGGATTGTCAAAGGCCACCTGCCCCTCTTCCAGCAACGTGCCGCCGTTGGTCGCGGCGATGTAAAACGCGTACACATCGAACAGCCGCCTGCGCCATTCCGATTCCACCTGCACATTGGCCATCCATTGATCCAGACGGCCGTCGCCGTCCCGGTCCACCGTCACCGCTTCCGCCGCCCGGTTCCATTCCGACCAGGTCCGGGGCAGGGAGTCGATCCCGGCCTCCCGCAACAACCCGGTGTTGTACTGGATCATGATCGGGTTGCCCTTCCAGGGGACCTGGTAGAGCTTCCCGTCCCGGTTGATAAAGTTTACGGCCATGCCTTCCGGCAGCCTGTCTTGCATGTAGCGGCGGCCGTCGGCGAAGCTGTCCAACGGGACCAGCGCGTTGGCCTTGGCCAGCAGCGGCACGATCACCGGGGGCACGTTGGAGCAGATGTCCGGCGTGGTCTGCCCGGCGGCGGCGATGATCAGCACCTCCTCGCCGCTGCGCCCCTCCGGGAGGGGCTGCATCTTCACGACCGTGTCCGGGTGCGCCCGGTTCCACTCCTCGACCAGCCGCTCCGCCAGCTCGATTTCATAGGGGTTGGTCGAGGGCCAGTAGAGAAGCTCGACCTTGCCCGACGATGATTGGTTCTCACGCCCGCATCCCGCCAGCAACGCCGGCAGCATCAAGACCAGCAGGATCCGGGTCGTGGTATGCATCTTTCTCCTCGTCTCAAGCAGCTTGTGTTTTCCCGGACACGCATGACCGGGACATCGACTATGCGCGAGTATCAGTGTTATCCTGATTCCCGACTTGCTCATCCGCCGCGTTATGCTTTTTAACGGCTCGAACATTGTT
>CAZYOC010000064.1:8727-19022 GCA_964648415.1 uncultured bacterium
CACATCAGTCCATTCGCTACGTTTCGATACGGGCAAATCGGGCCATGCGATCATTCATCAGTTTCTTTTTTCACATTTTCCACGTTTTCCACATTCTGTCATTCCCGACTTGCTCATCCACCGCGTTATGCTTTTTAACGGCTCGAACATTGTTCACATCAGTCCATTCGCTACGTTTCGATACGGGCAAATCGGGCCATGCGATCATTTATCAGTTTCTTTTTTCACATTTTTCACGTTTTCCACGTTTTCCACATTCTGTGATTCCCGACTTGCTCATCCGCCGCGTTGTGTCTTTCAGCGGCTCGAAGGTTGTATACCCTATCTCGTTTAGTCCCTCTTGCTACGTGCAAATCGGGCCATGCGATCATTTATCAGTTTCTTTTTTCACATTTTCCACGTTTTCCACTTTTTTCACTTTTTTCACTTTTTTCACTTTTTTCACTTTCTTCACTTTCTTTACTTTTTTCACTTAACTCCCATACACTCCAGCAACTCACTCAGCTTCACCGAGATCACTCCGATCACCGAGTCCGCGCCGCCGTAAAAGATGTCCAGCACGTCCCCGCGCTGCACCACGCCTTCCGGGAAGACCACGTGGTTCACATCGCCCTTCAGCTCCCAGTCCTCTTCCGGTTCAAACAACGGCTCCGGGTAGCGGCCGATCACCTTCGCGGGGTGGTGAAGATCCAACAGCGCCGCCCCGGCGCGATACACCTTGTCCGGCGGAAACGTGCAGCCGTGATAGAGGAACAGCCAGCCGTGCCCGGTCTTCAACGGGACCGGCCCCATGCCCATGTGGCTCGCCTCCCACCAGTAATCCTGCGGCAGGAGGATGTGCCGGTCGAGGGTGCGGATGTGCTCCCGCCACCAGTCGGCGTCCTCGAGCTGGTCCAGGCTGTCGAGAAACGCGATCTGGGCGTTGGGCTGCAACCGGTGGATGAAGACGATTTTCCCGTCGAACCGCTCCGGCAGGATGGTGGCGTCCTTCTCCCAGATGAACCCGTCCAGGCTACCCCATTCGGTCCAGTACTTTTTCTGGGGTTCCAGGGCGGTATTGCCCTTGACCAGCTCGAGGCCCTCACGACGCGTGACCCGGGGGCCGATGAGGTGGCGCTCGGGAAACGACGTGGGCGAATCGCCGACAGCGTACGCCAGTTGCGCATCCTTGCCGTCATAGCCGGTGTAGAACATGTACCACCGGCCCTCGAACTCGACCACGCGCGGGTCTTCCACACCATATTGATCCCAGTCGGTATCCGGGGCCAGGAGGGGTTTGTCCCACTGTTCGACGATCACCGGCGTGTCGCCCTCATACCGCAGCCGGAGATAGCCGATGGCGGAGACCATATTGTCAGCAACCGCGCGGTAGTAAAAGTGTACGTCCTCACCAACCTGTACGGTCGCCGGGTTGAGCACGGCGCGCGCTTCGAAGGCCAGGGGCCGCGATTGCAGAAACAACCGCCGGTTGAAGGGTTTACACGTTGTCACGATGTGCTGTGCCTCTCTGCTTGGGGGAAACCGAGCCCGTGGACTGACGGACCACCAGTTCAACCCCGATACGTGTGCTTACGGGCGCTTGCTGCTTGCCCAGGATCATGTCATGAATGGTGCGCATGGCGACCATCCCCAGTTCTTCTTTCTGTACACGGAGCGTGGTCAGGGGCGGGGAGGTGTGGGCGCAGGAGTCGACGTCGTCAAATCCCACGACCGATAAGTCGGTGGGAATCGAGATCCCCAGAACTTTCGCGGCGCGCAAGACGCCCATCGCGATGGCGTCGTTGAAGCAGATCAGCGCGGTGGGGTTGTCCGGCTTGCGCCAGAGTTCCCGGAACTGCTCCTCGCCTAACTCCACCGAAGACCGTGTATCGCTTAACTGCACCCACTGCTGCTTCACATCCAGCCCGGCCTCGCGCATGGCCGTCTCGAATCCCTCAAACCGTTCGATCCGGCTGGGGTGCGGCCGGTTGCCGCCGATGAACCCGATTTCCGTGTGCCCCAGCTCGAGAAGGTGCTGCGTGGCAAGCCGGGCGCCGTGACGGTTGTCGATCAGCACCCGGGTCAAGCTCCGCCCGCCGTTGGCGTAGTCCACCAATACCACCGGCACTCCCTGGTCCACCGCGTCCTGGATCAGTTTCTCCGGCGCCGACCCGGCAATGATCACCCCGTCCACGTTGTGTTCCAGCAAGAAACGGGGCATGTCACGGAAGGACTTGTAGGTATCTCCGACGGACGTCAGCAACACGTAGAAATCATGCTTGCGCGCCTGGAATTCAGTGCCGAGGAAGACCTTGGTGTAGAAGGGTTCCGCGCGGGTGAAGTGGTTTTCATTGACGATGAAGCCGATGTTGCCGCTGGTCTGGGTGGTGAGGGAACGGGCGCTGCGGCGGGGGATGTACTTGAGGTCACGGATGGCTTGTTCGATACGGGCGCGGGTGTCGTGATGGACATAGCCCTTGTTGTTGAGCACCGCGGATACGGTGGAGGGCGCGACCTGGGCGCGCCTGGCGACGTCTCGAATGGTAGCTGCCATGAGCCTCAACTCGAATCGTTTCGACAATCGACCCGGCGCGTGTCGCTGCATGCACTGGTTGGCCCTGCGCCGAATCCCGCTTTACCAATCCTTTATGCTGCCTCCGTGTACCGATGTTTCATATCGAACCGATTCGATAATGTGCGTTGAAATGTTTGAGCTTGTCAAGTTCGCACACACAATCTTTACAGTTTTCTCATGGCTCCGAGAGTAAAGGGCTAACCCGGATTTTTCACGAGTATTCATGCTTCGCCAACTTAACCCTTGATATAGAACTGGTTTAAAGGGTTTCCGGCTTTGAATCACACGACTACAGTTTGTCGCCGTCCAATACAACCCGCTGCCGGGGTTGTCAAAGAGGGATACTGTGTCCCAAGGTGCGCGCCAAACCGACGGCGCGAACCCTCGGCTATGACAGAGAACCATTGCCGTGGTTCGTTCGTGAAATATCCGGGCTAAGGACCAGGGGTGTACAGCAGGGTTCGTACCTCAAAAGGCCGCAACGTAAAGGACCTCCGGGTTCGAGATGTCACGTCAGATTCTTGCGCGTCCGGTTCGAGAGGACGCTCCAACAGGTCGGTCCCATGGAGCATTCCCGGAGTGTCCACAGTCAGCCAACCAGTGGAAGTCCGCCCGTGTCGCTCCACCAGGCGCAGGATCACCCCTTCGCCGGATTCCGCCTGTTTGACAGTTTCCAGCACAATGCCCTCCCCCTCAACTCGCCAGGGAAGACGCTCACCGCTGGCAGCGAGGCCGGGGAAGATGACCGGGGCGCGGTTCAGTGTTTCCGCCTCCGCCATCACGCTTGATGTCAACAGCGGACCGGGATGGGGGAGCAGGGCATAGGTGAACTCGTGCCAACCACGGTCGGCGGTGGGGTCGGGCCAGGTGGGTGAACGCAACAGGTTCAGGTCCAACAGGTTGTCCCATACGTGATAGCCGTACTTGCAATCGTTCAGCAACGCGACTCCATACTCATCGCCGGACAGATCCACATAACGAAGCGCCGGAACTTCGAAGCGCGCTTCCTCTTCAGGCGTGGAGTGTGTCGTGGGGCGGAGGACATGGCCGAACTGGATGTCATGGGTCGCCCGGTCAGTGTCCACATTCACCGGGAAACAGGCCCGCAGCATACGATGCTCCTCGCGCCAGTCGACGGTGGTGTGGAAGGTCAGAAGACGGCTGTTGTCCGCTAACACGATGCGCTGCTCGATCACCGAGTCGCCGATACCCAGTGTGAAAACGATTTCCTGGAACAGCGGCCCGCGTGTACGTTTCGGCGGCCGCAATCCCTGCGCGCACATCACCAGGTTATTGCGGTAGCTGTAATCAATGTCCCAGGCGTCCCAGTCAGTGGGACGGTCAACGTAGAGCGAAAGCCGGTTACCAGGCTCGTCGCCGGCAAGGATCTCACGCTGGCGCTCCTTATCGAAGCCGCGCAGCAACTCGCCATCCTTACTGAATTCATAGAGGACGTAATCATTTTCTATGGCAGATCCGTCGTCGGGGTCGGGTGGTGAATAAGGAGTTCCCCCCGTCCGTTGCAACACCTGAAATGCCAGCGCAGGTACGGTCACAGCAAAGAAGCGCCCGGTCTCGCTGTCCTGAAAGGGAACCGCTTCGCCTGCTTCCGTCACCATCACCCAGTCCCGGACCTTATCCGGCAGAGGCAGTATGCCTTCGAAGGGCGTCGGGGCAGGATTAAATACGGTCAGCATCTCCGGATCGCTCACTCCCAGGCGTCCCATGGCATCATGGATCAGATCGTCACAAGCGGAAAGGATCTCCTCGTGATCCTGCCGGCTGTCCTCGTACACTTCGCGGATGCTTGAGCCGGGGAGGATGTCGTGGAATTGGTGCAGCAGGGTCCGTTTCCAAAGCTCCTCGATCCGGTCGGCAGGGTACTGCGAACCGGGCAGTGCGGACCAAAGTAACTCGACCGTCCGCACACGGTTCTCAATCAGTCGGTTGTGTTTTTTCACCAGCGCCTGGGTGGTGTAGGTCCCGCGGTGGAACTCCAGGTACAGCTCCTCATCCCACACCGGCAGATCAGCTTTGTGGTCATTCAGGTGGCGGAAGAAATGGTCTGCACGTCCAAACAGCACCTGCACTCCTTCGTCCAGGTCGCCGATTCTGCGGCTGTGCTCGATGTGGTCCTCGCGCGGTCCTCCTCCTCCGTCACCAATCCCGAATACCGCCAGAAAACAGCCCCTGCCCCCACCCTGTTTGCGGTTTCGCTCTGCGGCCGGCAAAAGCGTCGCCGGCAACAGCTCGCTGCAATAGGTGTTCTCCGGCGGAAAATGCGCCACCACTTCGCTGCCGTCGAAGCCGCGCCACCGGAAGTTCGTATGGGGAAACGGCGTCACATCGTTCCATGACAGTTTCTGTGTCAGGAAGCTGTCGATCCCGGCCTTGCACAACAACTGCGGCAGAGCGGCGCTGTAGCCGAACACATCCGGCAGCCACAGGTTGGTCACCTCCACACCGAATTCCTGCAGGAAAAAGCGTTTGCCATAGAGGAGCTGACGCACCAGGGATTCGCCGGACACCAGGTTGGTGTCGGCTTCCACCCACATGCCGCCCAGCAGCTCCCAGCGGCCTTCGGCCACGCGTTGCTTGATTCGTTGGTACAACTCCGGGTGGCGATGCTTCACAAATTGGTAATGCAGCGGCGAGGACGCCCCAAAGACATAATCCGGGTAACGATCCAGCAGAGCCAGTTGATTGGCGAAGGTGCGGGCGCACTTCCGCTTGCTCTCTTCAATTCGCCACAACCACCCGGTATCGATATGCGCATGCCCGAGAGCGACGGCCGTTTGAGGTGTTCCGCCTCCATC
Organism: uncultured bacterium; assembly: GCA_964648415.1. Classification (GTDB taxonomy): domain Bacteria; phylum Electryoneota; class Electryoneia; order Electryoneales; family Electryoneaceae. Next base: position 14,098 of record CAZYOC010000064.1, read on the forward strand.
TCCCGTACGGAATGAACGAAGCAAGTCCACAGTGATCTCCGCCCTTACGGGATCGTCGAGATAGGTGTCCATGACTTCGTTAAGCTGTTCTGTAACCTGGATACGCCTGGGGGATCCTATTGCCAGAGTTTTGAGATAACTATACCGGACTCGGATGTCCAGCAGCAGTTCCCACACGGTTTGCCGAAAGCGGCTTACCCGGGCTCGGGCCAGGCGCGCCTCGAAGGGCGGGGGATCGAAAGGATCCTGGTAGCGGTGCGCCACCGGGTCGGCGATCCCGAACTGACCGCTGGCGGTCGCCTCGATGTACAACTCCACCGAATCATCATCCCGCAGGCAGTCCGGAAGTGAAATCAGATCGCGAGCACTTTCCACCTTGAATACGGAACCATTGGAGATCCCCTGTAGTACATTTCCACCGTTGTCAAACACCAATCCCTCTCCGCCCACGTCCAGTTGCAGCACGAGTTCCTGCCCGGACCATTCCTGTGGGATGGCGCATGTCACACGAAACCAGGCATACTCCCAGGCTCCACCCCAACGGTCGCCCGGTTTCAGAGGTGCAAACTGCGCAAGATCCCATTCTCCGAAGGGCGTTTCGGCTTTACAGGCGTGAAAGGCGACCTCAACAGACCGGTTATCGGGCAGAGCATGCTCGGGAAGAGTACGGAGGAACAACTCGATCCGTTTTTCCAGGCTGAGCAGACGGGTTGAATGCATCGAATTCCTCCCTTAATTCTGGTCGATCCGCAACGGCAGACCATGTTTCGCGACGCTGCTGGTCACGTTACCCTTTCCTGGCGGCTGCGTAGCTTGAGCCTTTGCCGACACGGTTCTCGAATCTGCGATGAAGCGTCGGAGCAAGTCAAGACCGACCGTCGAATCTTCCACAAAGCTGCGACTGCCGAACAGAACACCATCGTGATCTACGGTTCTGCCCGCCGACTTCCCCGTGTGTTGTCAAATCAGTGTAGAACGGACCCGGCGCGTAGGATAAATGTCATGACCGAGCACCACCCTTTCTCCTCCCTCCGAGTTGCCTGTATTCATGGAAACGCCTACCTTGTTCTGCCCGATCAAGTCACCTAACACCTTGCTATTGCTGAGATATGGTCCTGTCTGTTTTCGGTGTAAACCACAAGACGGCGACGTTGTCCGAACGGGAGCCGTTTCAACTCGCCCGGCGTGAGCTGGGTGAGGCCGTGTTGCAGTTGAAACGCCTGTCCGGCGTAGAGGAGGTCGCCATCGTCGCCACTTGCAACCGGGTGGAGTTTTACCGGGCGCACTCCACCAAGGGGCGTCATGGCCGTGAAATAGTGGACTTCTACCGGGCGCGCGGTGTGGACAATACCACGGCGTTGCTGGACATCAGCTACCGGCATGTCGGCGCGGGAGCGGCGCGGCACTTCTTCCGGGTCATCAGCGGTATGGACTCCCTTGTACTTGGCGAGGAACAGATCCGTGGCCAGGTCAAGGACGCCTATTCCCAGGCTTGCGCATTCGGGGGACCGGGCAAAGTGCTGCACAAGCTGTTCCACCACGCTTTCCGTGTATCCAGGCGAGTCAAAGCGGAGACGACGCTGGGCGATGGCGCCCGCAGTGTGCCCGGCGCGGCGGTGGAGCTCCTGCTGGACAAACTGCCGCAACCGAAACAGATCCTGGTGATAGGAGCCAATGAGACCACGGAAGCCGTGCTGGCCTCCCTCCAACGCAAGATGTTGCCCGCCACGCTGATCAATCGCACCGCCTACGTGGCGCAGAAGATGGCCGCGGCTTATGGTGCAACCGCCGCTGACTGGAACAGGCTGGGTGAGTTTCTGAGCCGGGCCGATCTGGTCTTCACCGCCACTGGTGCGCAGGAGTATGTGGTGAGCCGGGAGCTGCTGACCGAAGCCCCACAGCCGCTGTTCATCGCCGACTTGGCCGTGCCGCGTGATGTGGACCCTTCGGTGGCGAAACACGCAAACGTACGCCTTTTCGACCAGCAGGACCTTAAGCATCAGCTCGAAAAGGACGCTGAACGTCGTTGCGCCGTGCTGCCCGATGCCCAGGAAATCGTAGAACAGCAGGTGGCCGAGTTCCTGGACTGGTTGCATGGGCAGACCTTCGCGGGGGGGATTGAAGCGCTGAAACGAGACCTCCATTCTGCGGCGGACGAGGAGCTGGAGCGCTTCAAGGGGAGCTTTCACCAGAGTGAACTGAAAGCGCTGGATGCTTTCGGTCACGCCATTGTGAAACGTTTCCTGAAGCTGGCGCGAACACACTTCGAACCCGGCGGCCAGATGGAGGAAGCAGTCCTGCGTGTGGATCCGGCCGCTATCGAAATCCTGGGCGAGATCCCCATCACAACACCCTTCCGAAAGGAAAGTAAGCGGCAAGACAGTGATTCGGCTTGAGTGTGCATCGTGCAGGACGGACCCACGCCCTCGTCGGTCAAACAAGCCGTAAAACCTAAAAAACCAACTCGTACGGATGCCGGCTGGAGCCTTGAGAATCACAACACGGAGCCGCTCTCAATCTCCCCCGGCTTCTCTCCTCGGTCCCCCGCGCGACCTCAATTGCGTATCTTGTTGCCCACACACGAAGCCAAACCGAGGCCAGGATGGAATACGATCGCGTAAAAAACCTGCTTGCCATTCCCATGCGTCACAGTGCGCTGTTCCGCCGTCTCGCGTACAAAGCCTTTGAACTCGGCTTTCTTCGGGTACGGCACGTGAAACGCCAATTGGGCCGGATTATTTCTCAGTTGCCTCCGGGGGCGGTGGTGCTTGACGCCGGTTTCGGGTTCGGCCCGTATACCGACCAGCTTCTCCGCAACCGCAGCGATCTCACCGTCGAGGGCGTGGAAATCACCCAGCAGCAGGTCCATGATTGTGTGACTTACTTCCGCAAGGCCGGCTTTCAGGACCGGTGCAGCTTGCACATGTTGCCGCTGGAAGATCTGCGGGAGGAGAACAAGTACGACCTCGCCATTGCGGTGGATATCCTCGAACATATCGAAGAGGATGTAAAGGTGCTATCCAACATCCGCAAGGCGCTCAAACCCGGCGGACAGCTCTTCATCCACACCCCGGCATCGGAAACCGACAGCCGGTTGGAGGATCGTCACGACCAGGAATTCTTTGTCGGCGAGCATGTGCGAGACGGCTATCTCGATACAGAACTGCAGGATAAGCTTCGCGAGGCGGGTTTTGCGACTGCAAAGACACGCTTTACCTACGGCCGTTGGGGGATGGTGAGCTGGTGGTTGATGCAGGGGATCCCGTTCCGGCTGCTTGACCGGTCAGTGTTCTTCGCGCCGTTGCTGCTGCCGTATTATCTGCTGGTGTTCCCCTTCGCGCATCGGTTCATGCTGGCCGACCTGCCGCTGGATCATCTCAAGGGCGGCGGGTTGATGGCCCGAGCCTGGAAATAACAAACCAGACGCAGTCTACTATTATGGGGTGGGCGGCTTGAATCCCGAGAGAGGTCAGGCGACAATACGTGTTCTCGCCGGTCCCTGCACGATTCGCAGGAGCTGGTTGTCGTTGAGGTCGGTGGGAATCCCTTCTTTGTGCCAGTGACTGTTGCAACCGCAGTAATCGAGGAACACGCACTGCGCCGCAATGTCCAGCCCTTTCATCTTCAACCCGCCGAAGATCAGGTGCATCGCGCAGGCCACTCCCACCACGCCGATATCCTGGCCGGCGGCGTTCTCCTTCAGCCAGTGAGTGAAGCTGGAGGCGTGGGACACGATGCGCGTCTCGAACCCTTCCCACTTGCCCAACTGCGTCACCTGGTTGACACGGCATTTCGGGGTGCAACCGCTGCACGTCTGGTCCATGCCGTTGCGGATGGCCTTGCAGTGCTTCTCCGGCAGCTTCCGCATACACCCGGGCAGGATCACCAGCTTGTGCGAGCGCCGGTGGAACGCCTCCCGGAACGCGCGGTTCAGGATTTCAGCGCCGACCAGTGCGAGATGATACTCCACCCTCCTGCGGCCACTCAGGATGTAATCCTCCCGCCAGCGATAGCCGGGATGACGGTTGGCCAGAAACGAATCCACATTGGCTGTGACATCTCCGAGAGCCTCTGCGGCGACCAGCTCGGCGTAATGGGTGTAGGTGTCCGGGTCCAGGGTCTGAAAGGCGAGGTCTTCCAGCTCCCACTTGAAGCGCCCGATTCCCAGCCGGTGGGCGAGGGGAGCGTACACGTCGAGGGCGGCCCGGGCCTGCTTGAGCTGTTGGGGCCGGGGCAAACGTGAGACATGCCGCATTTCGATCAAGCGGCGCGCCAGCAGGATCAGGAGGGAGCGCAAGTCGGGCGTGAGGGCGAGCAGCAGGCGACGGAAGTATTCCGGTTGGCGGCCGTCAATGTCGCGCGGCGGGTCAAAAACCACCCCTTCCAGTTGGATCACGCCCTTCAGCACCGCCGCACCGGTTTCGCCGTAGAGCCGGCGCGCCTGCTCCACCGGCTCCTCCAGACGATGTACCACCGGCTCCAGGAGGCCCACGGCCAGCGTGAGCACATCGGCGTCCAGCTCGGTCAACGTCTCCGCCATTTCGCACAAGTTCTCGAAGATGGCTTCGCGGTTGGCCTCGTCCTGCTCGTGCAAGACAGCGGATACCCGCTCCCAGGTATCCTGCAGCAAAAGGATGGTATCGTCGCTGATGGGCCAGTAGGAGAGTCGGCCCAGGGCGTAAGAAATGCGTTTCGGCATGGTGGCCGTCAAGCGCTCAAACGGGGCAGCGTGGGGGTCGCCGGCGGTCGCCTCTGGGGTCATGCGGTCTCCTGGACGGCTTGGTTGTCTCATCTTGACAATGTACGCACTCCCTCGCAGGGATGCTGTGACGAAATCGCACCCTCATCGTTCCTGAAAGTGGGGTTCTTAAGCTATAGTGATGCTCGCAAATAATGTCCCATGAGGTCATCCCCAGCGAAGGCGG
>CAZYOC010000065.1:0-19019 GCA_964648415.1 uncultured bacterium
TTCCAGCCTTCGCTGGAATGAGATTGGTTCCTATTGTGCAACAGTCTGTATAGTGGTTCTTGCAAAGAATCGAACATACTGAGATTCTTAAGGAATTGTTTATTCTGGATTCACGGCTGTCCCAAACTACGGGACACCGCAAGCTTCACTTCGTTCCGGTTCCTGCTTTCGCTGGAATGAGATTCCTCTCGCATTCTGCGACAGTCTGTTTCGCAGGAATGAGATTGGTTCCTATTGTGCAACAGTCTGTATATACTGGAATTGTAACTGCTTGCCGACTTTCGGTTTGGACCCGGGCAGCGATAAACCGTCTATGGCTACGTCACCCGTTTGGGTTCATCGTTGGGGGCTTCTCCCGAGCGGGTTGTATCGCCCTCAGCGAGAGGCGGGCCGGTTTCAACGTTTGCATTATTCCTGCATCCAACAGGTAAAGGCGAACCTGATACGGAGCGAACGATCATGAGTCAACAGATAACGAAGGACATGGACCTGGAAGATGTCGCCGCAGAAGCCCCGAAGGCGATCGGGCTGCTTACCCGGCGCAACATCATCTGCATCCAATGCGGGACCCCCTTGTGGAAAACCGTGGAAGAGGCCATTCAGGATGCGGGCTACGAGGATGTGGATGCGGTTGTAGCAGAGGTCAACGAGCAAATCGCGGCGGAAGCGACCGCATGATTCATAGGCGGGACGCCCGTGCTACGGCGATGCTGCACCATTCTCACCTCGAACCTTCTCGCCTCTGAGGAGACTGCGGGGGCGAAGGCTTGTGAAACGTACCGTAAAGTTCTACCTTTGGTAGGCATTTCTACCAGAGGAGACCATGCAGGTCGGCGCGCTTACCGAAAGTCTTGAAGACTACCTCGAGATCATCTTCCGGCTTGTCCAGCAGAACAAAGTCGCACGAGTTCGTGACATTGCAAAAGCGAAAGATGTCAAGAACTCCAGCGTGATCTCCGCCCTGCAGCGTCTGGCGAAGGAAGGATTGGTGGATTACCAGGCGCATGAGTATGTCGACCTGACTGGGGACGGCCGTGAACTGGCGTTTCGGATCAGCCAGCGCCACCAGTTTCTCAAGACCTTCCTGATGGATCTGTTGCAGGTAGACGAGGAGACTGCCGAGAAGGACGCATGTTCCATGGAACATGCGATTTCCTTGGCGACCATGGATCGTTTGACCGCATTCACCGAGTTCATCACCTACTGTCCGAAAGTGGACCGGGACCTGATCGCCCATTTTCGCGACAACTGGTTGACACGAATGGACCGGGAATGTATGGAGGAGCATCCCACTTCGGAATGCGGGGTGTGGAAGCAGCAGCGACACTTGGCGGAAGCCTTGGGCATACGGTGTCTTTTGGATCTGGAGGTGGGCCAGGAGGGGCATATTACACGCATCCTGGGACGCGAGTCGGATCGCCGCTCCATCATCCAGCGGGGCCTCTTGCCGGGCGCGAACATTCAGCTCACCGGCCGTCACAACGGAGATGTGAGTGTCCACATCGCGGGCGAAGACAAGACACTGCCGAAGGAACTGGCCAGTGCGGTGTTTTTATGGGTGAGCGGCCCGCAACCGATCGCGCGAGAGAAGGACCAGGTGAAAGAGGTTCGGTACAGCCTGGCGGACCTGCACCCTGGAAGCGCTTTCAGAGTGAAACGTGTGGAAGCGCAGGGTGAGATCCTTCAACGCCTGATCGACATGGGCTTCATTCGTGGTGCGAAGGGCCGCGTTGTCCGGGAAGCACTCCTGCGGGATCCCATTGAGATAGAGTTACAGGGTTATTTGTTGTCGCTTCGCCGAGCTGAAGCCAAGGACGTTATCATCGAGGCGCCGCATGCCAAGACATCCTGAACGCAGACGCCGGCGGCGTGGTTGGCGGCGGTTTGAGATCTTTCATCCCGAAGAGCACGGTTTCCCGGAGGCGCGGGACTCGAACACCATTCGAGTCGCTCTTGCCGGAAATCCCAACTCCGGCAAGACCAGTCTGTTCAACGCTCTCACCGGCCAGAACCAGCATGTAGGCAATTATTCCGGCGTGACGGTCGAGAAGAAGATCGGCTACCGTAACCACAGCGGCTACCGGATCGAGTTCATCGACCTGCCCGGCACTTACAGCCTGACCGCATATACCCCCGAGGAGATTGTCACCCGTGAATATGTTATGGAGGACAGTCCCACTCTCGTGGTTGATGTGATCGACTCCACCAACATCGAACGAAACCTCTACCTCTGCCTGCAATTCCAGGAGCTGGGCATTCCGGTGCTGGGCGCCTTGAACATGAGTGATGAAGCTGAAGCGGGCGGAATGGAGATCAACGAGTCCCAGCTCGGGACCATTCTGGACGTGCCCATGGTGAAAACCGTGGGGCGGAGCGGGCATGGTATCGGCGCACTGCTGGATATGATCGTTGAGGTCTATGAGGGAAAACGGAAACTGCTGGGGCGCACCATTCACTACGGGCGGGAAGTCGAAGGCGAAATTGACAAACTCACCCCAATCATCGCGAATGATCCTGATTTTGCCGCGAAGTATCCCGTCCGCTGGATTGCCGTGAAACTGCTGGAGAACGACAAGCATGTCGTCGGCAAAGTGGAGGACGAGCATCAGGACGGTCCTGTCGTGCTGGAGTTCGCTGCGGGCGGCCGGGAATGGCTGCGCAAGCATTACAATGAGGACAGCGTACAGATTGTCGGCGAGCAGCGTTATGCCTACATCCATGGTGCCGTGCGCGAAGCCGTCAAGCGCACCCACACAAATCAGATCAGCCCCGCCACAAATCGACTGGATCAGGTCTTCCTGAACCGTTACCTGGGAATGATCCTTTTCTTTGCGATCATGTTTGGGATATATCAACTGACTTTCGCCCTGGGGAACCCGCTGGGTGAGGGGATCGGCTTGCTCTTCTCGAAGCTGAGCAATTATCTGACCAGCACGATGCCCTCGACCGCGTTGCGTGATCTGCTGGTGGACGGCATCATCGGCGGTGTGGGCGGTGTGATTGAGTTTCTGCCGCTGGTGGTTTTTCTTTTCCTGGGTTTGTCCTTTCTGGAGGACAGCGGGTACATGGCGCGCGCGGCGTTTGTCATGGACAAGTTCTTCCATCTGTTCGGGATGCACGGCCGCAGCTTTATTCCGTTTATGATCGCCACGGGCTGCGCGGTGCCGGCGGTGATGAGCGCCCGGACCCTGGTCAACCCGCGCGACCGTATGATCACGATTTTGGTCACCCCGCTGATGATGTGCGGGGCGAAGGTGCCGGTGATCGCCATGCTGGCCGCCGCGTTTTTCGGTGAGAAGGCCGGTCTGGTCTTCTGGAGCGTCTGGTTCGCAGGATGGCTGCTGTCATTTATCATTGCGCTGATCTTCCGAAAGACAATGTTTCGCGGGGAGACGGCTCCGTTTGTGATGGAGCTGCCGCCCTACCGCATGCCCACCGTGCGCGCCATCCTGATGCACATGTGGGAGCGCAGTTCGCTTTACATTCGCAAGGCCGGCACCATCATCCTGGGACTCAGCATTGTGATCTGGTTCCTGCTGTACTACCCCAAACCTCCGGGATATACGGAGCATGTGGAAGCGCAAACCGAGTCCACCACCGCTGACTGGAAGCTGACCGCGAGCAACCCGCCCACACGCGAGGAACTGTCCAACCTGGATGCCATGTTGCAGCGGGTTGAAAACGAGGCGGCGCAGGAAGCCATCCGATACAGCTTCCTGGGACGGATTGGTCGTGGGTTGGAACCGGTCTTCCGGCCGGCCGGCTTCGACTGGAAGATCTCCATTGGCCTGCTGGGCGGCCTGACCGCCAAAGAGGTCATCATTTCCACACTGGGTATTGTGCATGGACTGGGCGATAAAGATGATGAAGGCGTGACCTCCATGCTGAAACAGCGTTTCGTGGACAACCCCGATTACAGCCCCGCCATGGCGCTGGCCATGATGTTCTTTGTCTTGATCTATGTCCCCTGCCTGGCGACGCTGGCTGTTGTAAAGAAAGAACTTGGCTCCTGGAAGTGGCCTGTCTTCCAGGCGGCCTATACTTTTTTTGTAGCATGGGCGGTCGCGGTTGTGGTGTTCCAGGTCGGCAGCAGAGTCGGTTTGTGAAATCGGTGTTTTATTTCACGGCCGCGCGGCATATATTCAACACGTTAGCGAGTTATCAGGAGAATCAGGAAGGACGAGAGGCAACGAGGTTCATCAACCATGGCACTGAATCCCCCGCCTGAAGAGTTTCAAAACCGTGTGCATACTTTCAAGGAAGAGCTGGCTCGGCAGAAGCTGGAAGGAGCTGTTCTGTTTCAACGGGCAGACCTGATCTACTACACGGGATCCGTTTTCCAGGGTGCTCTTGCGATCCCTGTCGAGGGCGAACCCGTTCTCTATGCCTGGCGTGGACAGGACTTGATTGCGCCTGACACACCTTTTGACATTGAGATCGTGCCCAGTTTCGGCAGGCTGCACAACGCCCTCATCGAAGATGGGTTCAACAAGTGGCGCGCAGTCGGCCTGGAAGAGGACGTGCTGCCGGTCTCCTATTTCAAGCGCATGCAGGCGAAGGTCTGGACGCAAGCGGAACGCTTTGCGGACATCACCCCCCTTATTCGCAACCAGCGGATGGTGAAGTCGGAAGCGGAGCTGGATGCCGTGCGCCGTAGCGGGCAAACGCTGGTAAAGGGCTTTGAGGCGCTTCCCTCGATCTTCAAGTTGGGCATGCCGGAGTACGAGGTCCAGGCGCAGATGGAGACCATGTTGCGTCGCGCCGGCGACCAGGCGCTGGGCCGGACCCGGGGCTTCAACGCGGAAGCGGCCGGTGTGGTCGCCTGCGGGGAATCCGCCGCCGCACCGACCGCCTTTGACGGCCCCATCGCCCAACCGGGACGCAACCGCCTCGCACCCGCCGGCGCAGGCAATAACCTCATCGTGGAAAACCGGCCCATCCTCGTGGATATCACCGCGGGTGTCGATGGATACCTCACCGATATGACGCGCACCTATTACTTCGGTTCGCTGCAGAAGCACTTCTTCATCGCCCACGAATTCTGCGTCAACATGCTGGAAGAGCTGCAAAAGCGGATGGTTCCCGGGGCGATTCCGGAAGACCTGTACATGTGGACGCTGGAACAGGCGGAAGTTTACGGGCTTGGCGAGTTTTTCATGAATCACGCGCCGAACAAGGTCCGTTTTGTGGGGCATGGCGTGGGCATTGAACTGGATGAGTGGCCGGTGATCGCCAAGCGTTTCACCCAGCCTCTTGAAGAGGGGATGGTCATTGCGGTCGAGCCCAAGGTAATTTATCCCGGCGGCGGCGTGGGGGTTGAAGACACCCTGATCGTCCGGCCCGGCGGCGCGGAGAGTGTTACGCCCATGGCGCGCGACATGATCAAACTCGATTGATCACCGTCGAAAAGCGACGTTGCAAACCCGCCTTCCGGCGGGTTTTTTGTCGCAGCAGGAGCGCTGTCCGGAGAGGAAATCCGCGGGATGGACGTGTATATTGCATCCGATTCGAGCAACGTTGAGGGTACGTGTGGCAGATAGATTGAACGTGATCACGATTGACGGCCCGGCGGCGTCGGGCAAATCCACCACCGCCAAAGAGGTGGCCAAACAGCTTGGCTGGCGCTACATCGACACCGGCGCCATGTACCGCACCCTGGGCCTGGCGGTTCTGCTGGCGAGAAAAGATCCGGAAAACGAGGCGGAGGTTCTTTCCATCGCTGAATCGGTGGAGATCAACCTGGAGCCGGGTGTGCCGACCAGGGTACGGCTTAACGGCGAAGACGTCACAAACCGGATTCGAACAGCAGAGGTATCCGAGGCCGCCAGCCAGGCAAGTGTGCATTCCTCGGTACGCAAACGCATGGTGGAGATGCAACGCCGGCTCGGCGAAGAGGGACCGTCGGTGCTTGAAGGGCGCGACACCGGCACGGTCATTTTCCCCGACGCCGGCCTGAAGATTTTCCTGAACGCCAGCCTGGAGGAACGGGTGCGGCGGCGGGTGGCGGATTACCACAACAACGGCGGCGAAGATGAGCACCAGGCGGTGCGACAGGAGCTGCAACGCCGTGACGAACGCGATTCTTCCCGCGCCGACAGCCCGCTGACCATCGCTGAGGACGCGGTCAGTATCGATACCACCGGGATGAGCATCAAGGGCCAGGTGGACGAGGTGCTCCGGCTGGCGAAAGCAAGATTCGAGTTGTAGCCCGGACAGGCTTATCCGGGGATGGATGACCGGCGACAAACGCAGCACATTCACGAAGTGACAACCATGACCGACACAACCGACAACCACCTGACCTGGGGCCCGAAGCGCTGGCCGGTGAAGTTTGAAACCTGGTTGATACTCACCTTCTGCCGGATCTTCTTCGGGTTGAAGATGTACGGACTGGAGAAGGCTCCCCGCACCGGCCGCCTGCTGGTGGTGAGCAACCATGAGTCCCTCATCGACCCGGGTGTGGTGGGCGCTGCGATCCCGCGTGAGATTTTCTACGCCGCCAAGAGCCAGCTTTTCAAGGGATTACTCGGCAAATGGGTGCGGTATCACCGCGCCATTCCGATCCGCCGCACCGGCAGCGACAAAGAGGCCATGCGTCTGCTGACCGAGCAGCTCAAGAACGATGAAGCGGTGCTGATCTTTCCCCAGGGTACTCGGAGAACGGACCCGAACGATCGTTCCATCAAGCCGGGTGTGGGGATGCTGGCCATGTGGGGCGGGGCCGACCTGCTGCCCATGCGCGTGGCCAACACACGCTACAGCGAGTTTGGATGGAAGGGGCTCTGGTCCATGATCACCCGCAAGAACCCGGTCCGTGTCTATTTCGGCGACCCCATCCGCCTGGCCGACCTGCTGAAGGACAACCCGCCACGCAAAGAGGCCTACTACCGGATCGCCGAAGAGGTGATGAACACGGTCTGGTCGCTGGGGGAGGACGACCCCAAAGCATCGCCGCCGCTCGGCAAGCCATCACAAGGGTAACAGCATGCCGCCGTTCCAACTCGTCAGCTCCTACCAGCCCCAGGGCGACCAGGGACAGGCCATCGACGCCCTCGTGCGAGGCTTCGAGAAAGGTCTCGACGCCCAGGTGCTGCTGGGCATCACCGGCTCCGGCAAGACGTATACCGTGGCCAACGTCATCCAGCGGCTGGGCATTCCCGCGCTCATCATGAGCCACAACAAGACACTGGCGGCGCAGCTTTACGGCGAGTTCAAGCAGTTCTTCCCCCAGAACGCGGTCGAGTTCTTCATCAGCTATTACGACTATTATCAACCGGAAGCCTACATCGCCGCTTCGGATACCTACGTCGAGAAGGAGACCTCGGTCAACGCCCAGATCGACCGGCTCCGGCTACGCGCCACCTCCTCCCTGTTCGAACGGGATGATGTGGTCGTGGTGGCCAGCGTCTCCTCCATTTACGGCCTCGGTACGCCGGAAGATTACAAGAAGCTGGGCCTGTTCCTCGAGCCGGGGATGCAGATCGAGCGGGACGACATCCTGCGGCGGCTGGTGGACATCCTCTACGAGCGCACCAACATGGACCTCGACTACGGCTCCTTTCGGGCGCGCGGGGATACGGTGGAGATTCTGCCGTCGTACGAAGAGGACGTCATCCGGGTCGAGCTGTGGGGCGACGAGGTGGAGAAGATCAGCCGTGTGCATCGCATCACCGGCGAGGTCAAAGCAGAGCTCAAGGGCGTGGTCATTTACCCCGACAGCCACTATGTCGCCACCTCCGAACGCACCGAACGCGCTATGAAAACCATCCGTGAGGAGATGGAGCTGCGGCTGGAAGAGCTTCGCAAACAGAACAAGCTGGTGGAGGCGCAGCGCCTCGAACAGCGGACCCGGTTCGACCTGGAGATGCTCGCCGAAGTGGGCTACTGCAACGGCATCGAGAACTATTCGCGCCACTTCACCGGCGGCAAACCCGGCGATCCGCCCAACACCCTGTTCAATTACTTCCCCGATGACTTCCTGGTGGTGGTGGATGAATCTCACGCCACCGTGCCGCAAATCGGCGCCATGTTCAACGGCGACCGCAGCCGGAAGCTGACGCTGGTCGACCACGGGTTCCGTTTGCCCTCGGCGCTGGACAACCGCCCCCTCAAGTTCGAGGAGTGGGAACAGCGAGTCCCGAAAGTGCTGTTCGTCAGCGCCACGCCCGCCAATTACGAAATGGAAACGTCCGGCGGCGTCATTGTCGAGCAGATCATCCGGCCTACCGGGTTGCTCGACCCGGCCATTGAAGTGCGTCCCACGAAGGACCAGGTGGACGACCTGCTCGACGAGATCCGGGGCCAGGTAGGCAGGGGCGAACGCGTGCTCGTTACCACGCTGACCAAGCGCATGGCGGAGAACCTGGCGGACTACCTCCGTAAACTGGACATCCGTGTCCGGTATTTACACAGCGAGGTCGACAGCCTGGAGCGGGTTCAGATTATTCGTGACCTGCGGCTGGGCAATTTCGATGTGCTGGTGGGGATCAACCTGTTGCGTGAGGGGTTGGATTTACCCGAGGTGAGCCTGGTGGCCATCCTCGACGCCGATAAAGAGGGCTTCCTGCGCAGCGAGACCAGCCTGATGCAGACGTCGGGACGCGCGGCGCGGAACTCCGCAGGCCGGGTCATCTTCTACGCCGACAATATCACAAGGTCCATGAAGAAGGTGATCGACGAGGTCAACCGGCGGCGCGAAATTCAGCATCAGTACAACGTCGAGCACGGCATCGAGCCCAAGACCATCCGCAAGACGGTTGATGAGATCATGGCGCAGACCAGCGCCGCCACCGCCGCGATGAACAAGGATGAGGCCGTGGAAGACCTGACCCGGGTCAAGCCTGCCGAGCTGACGCCCGAGGAGAAGGCGGAGCTGATCACCCGGCTGGAGGAGCAGATGTTCCGCTACGCCGAGGGGCTGGAGTTTGAAAAGGCGGCGCGGGTGCGCGATGAGATCGAGCGCTTGCAGGGAAAGGAGGTGGAGGTGGAAGGGTAGGGATGAATGAAGTGAAAAAAGTAAAGAAAGTGAAAAAAGAAACAGCCTTCGGAATAAACACTACTGTGTATTGCAACTAGACGGTTTCTCGAAAACATTGTCCCATCGTGTCATTCCTGCGAAAGCAGGAATCCAGTCACAACAAAACTTTAACTGCATCTACATGTCTAAAAAAGGGGACTGTTACCTTTTCAAACCGTACTACGGGTGAACATACTCGCGCCTGTCTCCGAAAAGGTAACTGTACCACTTTTTTCGTACTGAATACCAAAATGAAACTATTTCACATTGCCAACGCCCAGAAAATTGGTACAGCTACCTTTTCCGCATAGCGATACGCAACCGTCGTCGCTGAAGCCAATTATTCTACTTGCTGTCACCGTCAGCACAATATAAACCTGCGGAAAAGAGTAGCAGTCCCATTTTCTGACCGGCGAAAAAAGGGGACTGTTACCTTTTCAAACCGTACTACGGGTGAACATACTCGCGCCTGTCTCCGAAAAGGTAACTGTACCACTTTTTTCGTACTGAATACCAAAATGAAACTATTTCACATTGCCAACGCCCAGAAAATTGGTACAGCTACCTTTTCCGCATAGCGATACGCAACCGTCGTCGCTGAAGCCAATTATTCTACTTGCTGTCACCGTCAGCACAATATAAACCTGCGGAAAAGAGTAGCAGTCCCATTTTCTGACCGGCGAGGGCGCAGGTCCCGCACAACCGGTTGGTCCTGCATTCCGGTCCTAAACCGAAAGCGGAACCACCTCAAACCTGCCCACATCCACCAGCCCTTTATCGGTGAGGCGCAGTTCCGGGATCACCGGCAACGCCAGGAAACTCAAAGCCATAAACGGATCGCCCTCAGCCCCCAGATCCGCAGTCTGGTGCAGCAACCGTCCCAACTCGCCCGCCACCTCCCGCCCATTCCAGTCTGACATCAACCCGCCAATCGGGAGAGGCAACACTTCGACCATACGCCGCCCGTCAGCAACCGCCAGCCCGCCGCCGGCCTGGATCACCGCTTCCGCCGCCATCGCCATGGAGGCATCGTCCATCCCGGCGACGATCAGGTTATGGCTGTCGTGAGCCACACTGGAGGCAATCGCTCCACGCTTCAACCGCAGTCCCTGCACAAAGCCCAGCCCGATGTTGCCCGTGCCCTGGTGGCGTTCGATCACCGCCAGTTTTGCCAAGTCCAGCGTGGGATCGGCGTGGAGTTGGTCGTGACGCACCCTCGGCTGGACGGTCACCGCTTTCGTGAGAATCTGTCCGGACACCAGCCCGATAGCCAGCACTTCAGTTCCCGGATCGGGAATCGCGAACGCTTCCGCCGTTGGCGCTTCGATCTTCATTGAGGACTCAATCGCCGGGGCGGAAGGCAGTTTGACAAGCAGCTCGCCTTTTTCAGCGACGAGTTTGCCATCCGAGTACACCTGCCGGATGCGAAACGCTTCGAGCTCGTCGAGCACGATAAGATCCGCCTGCGCGCCCGGCCCCAGGTGACCACGGGTACGCCAGCCCATGCGCTGCGCCGGGGTCAACGTCGCAAGCCGAATCGCCGTGACAGGCTCCAGCCCGCCGCGTATCGCCTGCCGGATCATGCTGTCCAGCCCGCCGCGTTGCACGAGGTCGTCGACATGACGGTCATCCAGCACAAAGGAGATAAACGGCCAGGTTTCGGGGGTGATCAACGGCAGCAGGTCATCCAGGTTACGCGCGGCGGTCCCTTCACGGATCAGCACGCGCATGCCCTTGCGGAGTTTTTCGCGGGCCTCCTCCAGGCGGGTGCATTCATGATCGGCCTCGATACCCGCCAGCAGGTAAGCGTCCAACAGGGGGCCGGTCAACCCGGGCGCATGACCGTCGACAGAGAAGCCGGTACGTTTTTCGGCCATAATCAGTTTGGCGTGGACGGCTTCGTCGCCATACACCACGCCCGGGTCATTCATCATCTCCCCCAGCCCGGCGACACGCGGGAGAAAGGACAGGTCGTGCAGATCTTCGGCGGTGAGGGTGGCCCCGGACGTCTCCAGGTGGGTTGCAGGTACGCAGGAGGGCAGCCAGAGGCGGAAATCCAGGGGCAGGCGCTCGCTGGCGTCATGCATCCAGCGGACGCCCTCCTTGCCGTGGACATTGGCGATCTCGTGCGGGTCGGCCACGATGGTGGTGGTCCCTCGTGGCAGCAGGACTTCCGTGAGGCGGGCGGGGGTGAGCATGGAGCTTTCGATGTGGAAATGGACATCGATCAACCCCGGGACCAGGATCGCGCCCTGCACATCGACGGTTTTCTTTGCCTTTCGCGGGCCGTGCCCGACAATGCGGCCCTCCTTGATCGCCAGCTCTGCCGGCAGGATCTCACCCGAGTGGACATGCAGCACCTGCCCGCCGGTGAGCAGCAGGTCGACCTCCTCATCGCCGCGCGCGGCCGCCATCAGATGTGTGGTGTGTTCCGCCAGCATGGTTTGCCCATTGATGGAAAACCGGGCCATCTCCTTCTGCGCAAGAACTGCATTGCGCCTTGCATCAGAAGAACTTACTCTTCCTCTTCTTCCACTTCGATGATGACGCGCCGTTTTTCGCCGTTCTCATCTTCGAACAGGATTTCAATGGTGTTGCCGGCGTCGCCTGTCTTGCCGGTATCGCTCTGGAAATCCGGTACAGAGCTCGGGTCGGACTCTGCTTCGATCAGGCGACCGTCACTGTAAGCCGTTCCGCGCCGTCCCGCCCGGACCTCGATCGCGTTCTGATTGTCCTTCCGTTTCAGCTCGACCACACCTTCCAGCGTGATGATACGCGTATCGCCGGTGGAGCGCACCTGTGAGATGAATTGTGTCCCCTTTACAGTAGCCACGGCAATCGGGGTTTCCACTTCAATGAAGCCCTTGGGCTGCGAAGCGTCGATGAACAGTTCGCCCACCGTTTGCCCGATCTTCTTGGACAGGTTATAGTCCGGATTGCGGTCGGCGTTGAGGGTGATCTCGGACTTGGGCCGCACCTTCAGCTCGGTCTTGTCATCGGTAAAAACGATGGCCGCGAAACCGTCGGGACCGGTGCGGATGATGTCGCCATCGGTAAAGACAACTCCAAACTTCAGGGGTTTCCAATCCGTATCCACCTTTCGAAACTCCACCGCACCTTTGACCGCCATGGCGACGGCAATGGAGTCTTTGTTCTTGTTTTTGGCCAGCGCAATGCCCAGCGTCAACGTCACCGCGGCCAGAAGTATCCAGACAATCAAGGTTCGAAACGAGTTCATGATCTCTCCCGGCTCCGGTTATTCCGCGACGATGCGGATTTGTTTAACACGGAAGTTGTGTTGTTGCAGGAAGGCGGCAAGTTGGCCCATTGCCTGGCCATTGATGCCCTCGATTACGATGTCCTTGTGCGAATACCCGCGCAGATCGATCATCAGGGTGGCGAGCTGAGTCGGTGTCAGCACGTTGCTTAGAACATCGAAGACGGGATCGGTCATGATGTTCCGTGGCGGTTGACCTTGTCCCCCGGCGCCCGGCTCGCCCGAAGCAGAACGCTGCCCGCCCTGCTGTGGTGGATCGCCCTCACCGGTTTCCTGTCCGCCCTGCTGGCTGCCTTGCTGGCGATCAGGTCCCCCGCCCTGGGCCATACCTCCGCCCCGGCCCCGTTCGCCGGCATAATAAAACGTCTCTACCTCCGACTCCAGCCAGCCGCTGTCGAAATCACCCTGTACCCGCACCCGCCAGCAAATCCGAGTCGGTTCGTCACGGTCGAAATTAGACCGGTTCAACAGGTGTGAGTTGACGGCGTGGGGTTGCCCGGCGAACAACCGGTTCCGTGGGTTGTCTATTGCGTTTACGGGATCCTCGTTTTCATCACACCGGGCGATCTGGATTTCCCAGTCACGCCGCTGGCTCTGAAATCCCTCGTAATCCCATTCGAATACAATGGGCAGATTGAACACCTCGACATCTCTGACCGGGGAAATCAGCTCCAGCAGCGGCCTTCCCCCCGTTTCGCCGAACTGGAATGAATAGATATCCGACGTATAGGCGATTTCATTGCCCGGCAACGCAGTGGGGACATCCACCTCCAGCATCCAGTAATAGGTATGGCCCAGCTCCAGCGCACGCTCCCGGTTGCTCATGTGGGAATAGAAATGAGACATGGTCGAGGTGGGCGAACCTTCGAAAATGGTGTTCAGATCGTTGCGTTCCTCGATCACGGTCTGCCCGTCGGCGTTGGGCGCTCCCTCCACCAGGAAGAAGGTCCAGTCCGCGGTCATCGTCATGCCGCCGTTCCATTCCCATGAAAACAGGATGGGCAGGTCAGGGATTACGCCGCCGTTGGAGGGCGACATCAGTTGCGGTGGATTCGGGTTGTAGACTTCTACCGTCTGCGTAAACGCCGCCAGCGGAGTGCCGTCCAGCGTCTTGACAAACAAGCTGATGACCAAAGAGGACCGCACCAAATTGCCATCCTCGATCAACTGGAGAATGTCGGCGGTCTCGGCGTAGTAGGTCTGCGAGTAGTCGGTGTAGAACCAGTCGGCGTCTTCCAGCTGCACGAACTCATCGTTCTCGATATACCCCTGCCGGGTGCCGTCGATCCATTGACGCAGGGTGAATGAGTTTTCCGAGCTGGAGACAAACCGGATCAGGGTTTGAGCACCCAGTTGCTCGGTGATCTCAATGACCACAGGAATGTCGAGCATATCCTCGGTGGCCTGGATTTCGATGTAGAAGAACTCATTCATGTCTTCCAGACCGATCTCCGTGGCCTCGTCAATGACTTCCCGGTCGATAATATCCCCGATGGGCAGTACCTGGAAATTGGGCACAAGATAGCCGATACGTGCATTGACACCGGCGTACGCCTGCCCGGTTGCGACGGCGCCGGCCACCAGCACCGACAATAACAGCATGATCGTTCTACGCATAAGCGCCTCCCCTCGACGTCGTGACTTCCCTGAATGGCAATATACTCTTGTCGGGCGCGAAAATCGTGTCATACCTCACTTTTCTTTGGTTTTTTCGGATATCACTCGTGGGATTGCAACCGTGCTGAAATCAGAGGAACGGAAGCGAAGGGAGACGAATCATATGAAAAACAGGGAAACAGGGCTCGCACAATGCGGGTTTATCGTTTATATTAGTGAGGTTGGGTAAGAGGCGAGGGCGCCGGACGAGCCGACAGGAGAAGGAGACTGTGCAGCTTCCCTCAGTAGCTACGAGTCAGACAGGATGATACGGCACGGACGGTTCTAAGGAGGCGGCGCACCCGCCCCATGCAACCAGTCCGTTTTTTGCATAGATTCGATTTGGTTCAAGAGTTCCATCCGGTACGAACTGTTGACAAGCACGAGGCGCATTGTGAAATCTTTGTTCTTTGTTTTGTTGTTGTGTAGCGTGGCGGTCTCCCCCGTTCTGGCGGCCGCACCCACTGTCGCCTGGACACAGACCTATGGCGGCGAAACCAACGATTTTTGTTACGATTTGCATCAGGCCTACGATTTCGGCTACCTGCTCGCAGGCAAATCTGTCCACCCTCAAAGAGGCGACCTGGATTTCTACGCCGTGCGTACGAACTCGGACGGCAGCCAGCGTTGGGAACGCCGTATCGGTGGCGAGTTTGATGAGTGGTGCCATTCGGTAGAATACATCCCCCATGAAGGCTGGGCACTGGCCGGTTTCACGGAGTCTTTCGGCTCCGGCATTCGTGCAGGCTATATCGTGCGCCTGGATACCCAGGGCGATACGCTGTGGACCCGCGCCTATGGAAATGATCTGCGGGAAGAGTTCCGTGCGATCACCGCGACCTCAGACGGCGGCTTCATCGCGGTCGGCACAACCAACTCCCCCAGCGAAGGCGCGTATTACGAAACTTACGTGGTGCGGATTGACGCCGACGGTGAACCGCTCTGGACCAACACATTCACTCAGGACAGCTACGCCAGCGATGTAAAGCAGACCAGCGACGGTGGCTTTGTGCTGGGCTGCGGTGGTTACAACGGCGTGGTTGTTATCAAGCTGAACGCTGATGGTGACTTGTCGTACTTCCGCTCCTTTGCCGGCAACTACAGCCAGGACATCGGCGGCATCGATATTCTGCCGTCCGGGGAGTTCATCTTCGGCGGTCACGCCTACAACTACGGCGCCAACCCGGGCGGAGACATGTACTGCCTGAAGCTGAATTCCACGAATGGCGACACCGTGTGGTCCCGCGCGCGCGGCGGTACAGAACCCGACTACTGTTACGATGTTCTTTACTCGGTGAACGACGACACGTATGTGCTCGCCGGGTTGACTACCTCCTATGGGTATACCCAGGGAGTACCGTATCTGCTGGCTTATAGCAATAACGGTAATGTGGCGTGGGTCGGCAGTTACGAGTTCGCCGATCCCACCGAATGCCGGGCGCTGGTGCAAGGATCGGATCTGCGGTACGCGATGGGATGTACTCAGTACGGCGAGGACGATTACGACATGATACTGATGGTGCTCGACCCTGATCCGTTGACGGTGGGTGAGCAAACCGATGCGGATCTGCCGGCAGTGTTTGAACTAAGCCGGGCGTATCCAAACCCGTTTAACTCATCCACGCGTGTGAGTCTGTCGTTGCCGGCGGCAGGAACCGTCAAGCTGACCATGTACAACGTCTTGGGACATGCTGTAAGCGCCGTGGCTTCCGGCACATATTCCGCCGGTCGTCACCACTTTACCATCAGCGCTGATCAGTTGCCCAGCGGGGTGTACTACATACAGGCCGCCACCCCGTTCGGCACACAGACCCAACGGCTTCATCTACTGAAATAAGCAGCCGGAAGACAAGATCCGTTTCGGTTCATCCCGAAACATTTGACCGTAGCAGTGTGGAGGTTTACGATGACGAGGACGCGAACGATAGGTTGCCTGCTGGTCCTGATGCTCTTAGTCTCAGGCGCCCTGGCGCAACCCAATATGTCGGCGCTGGACCGGCCGGCCAAGCGCATGCTGGAAGAGGCCGGCGCAGATGATATGGTGCAGATGGTGGTCTTCATGGCCGAACAGCCGGATCGTCAGTACCTGGGGAACCTGGTGCGCGATTTGCCGCGTGACGCACGCAGCGAGGTGGTCTGGCGCGAGCTCGACAACTTGGCCAAACGCACCCAGGGCGATCTGCAAGCGTACATTGAAGAACAATATGACGCCGGCAATGTGGAGCGGTTCAATTCCCTCCGCATCTGCAACGGCTTCCTGCTGTGGGCCACACCGGACGTGATCGAAGAAGTCTCCTATCGGGACGATATTTCCTGGATTCACGGCGACTACCCTCAGCCCATCGAAGAATTCAATGCTCAACCGGTATCTCTCGACGAGCTGGACGAGATCACGGACAACCTCACCCATATTAACGTTCCGGACGCCTGGGAAATGGGCTGGAACGGTGACGGCATCCTGGTGGCGGTCATGGACACCGGCGTGGATTATCAGCACCCGGACCTGGCGGATCATCTGTGGGACGGGGGCGATGAGTTCCCGAACCACGGCTACGATTTCGGGGATGATGACGACGACCCGATGGATGAACACGGACACGGCACCCATGTCGCCGGTACGGTATGCGGTGACGGTACCGGTGGTACACAGACCGGCGTCGCGCCGGAGGCTACGCTGATGTGTCTGAAGGTACAGTATCAGGTCGCCGGTAATTACGAGGCCACCATGTGGGCGGCGATGGACATGTGCATCGAGCAGGGCGTGGATGTCATGAATATGTCCCTCGGCCTGTGGGATGCGCTGGATCCCGCCGACAGCACCTGGCGGGCGAACTTTGAACTGATGGACGCCGGCGGTGTCATCAGTTGTGTCGCCGCCGGTAACGAAGGCGGAACCTTTAATCCCCCGATTTCCGTCCGCGTTCCCGGAACCTGCCCTTCACCCTGGCGTCATCCGGACGAAGTGGAGGAAGGCACTCGCGGCGGCGTGATCTGCGTCGGCGCAGTGGACACCAACGACGATCTGGCCAATTTCTCCAGTATCGGACCGGTCACCTGGCAGGATATTCCTGGCTATATGGACTATCCCTACGGCGGTGATAATGTCGGCCTGCTCCGGCCGGATGTAACCGCCGTGGGCGTCAATGTCACCTCGCTGGCCGCCGGCGGCAGCGGTTATACGACCATGTCCGGCACTTCCATGGCCGCCCCCGCGACTGTCGGCACGGTGGCCTTGATGCTGCACCATTCGCCCGGCCTGACGACAGAAGACATCGACTCGCTGCTGCAGATGACCTCGCTTGACCTCGGCGATTCCGGAAAGGACAACAGCTTCGGCGCGGGCCGTATCGACGCCTACGAAGCCACCATGGCCGGCCCGAGCAACTACGGTTTCGTCGCGGCGACCGTACGCAACGCCAACACCCTGGAAAGCATCCCCAGCGTATTGGTCAACTTCCTTGTGGAAGCCGACACGTTCGACGTGAGAACCGATACGCTCGGCCAGTGCGTCTTTCCGATGCCTCCGGGCTCGCACGGCGCCTTCGTCGACCATCCGCCCTACGCGTTTTTCGAGTACGACGACATCGCGATCGACTCGGCGGAAACCACCGCAGTGAACTTCGATCTGCCTGTCGGGCTGTTCGCACCCTCGCCGGATACGCTGGCGGCTGTTATCCAGGGCACGGAGCCTGAAAACCATATTATCATGGTCTCCAATACAGGCACTGCCCCCATGGATGTCAGCATGACCATTGAACCGGTCATTGACGAAGGCGAGCTCAACGAATTTCTCGATGAACGTTATTCCTTCACGATTTCCGATGTCTGCGGGGACAACGCCATCCAGGGCATTGAAGGGGTGGGACCGTACCTGTATGTCACCGGAAGCAACAACTACGCGAACCCGAACTACATCTACAAGTTGACAACCAACGGCGAGTTTGTTCAGTCGTTTGAACAACCGGGCTCCAACCTGCCCGGCGCCAACAATACCGGGATGCGCGACCTTGCCTACGACGGAACGTACCTCTACGGCAGTTACGACCATCGCATTATGGTCATGAACCCGGAAAACTGCCAGTTGGTACGAACCATCGAGGGGCCGTTTGACCGCCATACGGCCATCGCTTACGATCCCACCAATGGTCTGTTGTGGGTTACGGCGGGCAACCAGGATCTTGTCGGTCTCGACCCGGAAACCGGCGACGAAATGGCGCGGTTCGCGTGTGGTCTCTTCGTCGGCGGCATGGTCTACAACCCGCTGGGTGAAGACGGCTACACCATGCTGCTGGCGGGCAAGGAACTTGGCGGAAGTCCGCTTGGTCTGTATCAGATCAACCCGGACAGCCAGTTTGTGGACTACTATCTGGAAATCCCCGGCCTGCCCAATGAATCCCTGGCCGGTCTTGGCGTCACGCCCATCTACGACACCTATTTCTCGGTGTTGAGCTGCCTTCTGCAGCATCCCGCAGGCGACCGGTTGGCAGGCTTTGAACTGCGCCGCTATGTGCCATTCGCAGACTTTACTCCAGAAGAGTTTTCCCTGGACCCGGGGGAAACCCAGGATGTGATTGTCACCCTGGATTACGTGGGGTACGAGAACGGGATCTACGAGGCCCACCTGAAGGCGCAGCACAACACACTGGAAGACTCCACGGTGATGCCGATCCTGATGACGGTCGCTTTGGGTGTGGAACAAGAAGAAACCAAAGTGCTGCCGACGAAGTTCTCATTGCACGCGCCCTACCCGAACCCGTTTAATGGTACTACCATGATCGCGTTCGACCTGCCGCGCAATGAAGCGATTTCGTTGACGGTATTCGATGTGCTGGGCCGTGAAGTGGCGCGTCTCACCGAACAGCCCTACACCGCCGGGACACACCGCATCTCTTTCAACGGCGCCACGTTGTCCAGCGGAATGTACTTCCTGCGGATGCAGACCGAATCCGGGTTCATCCAGTCCCGGAAATTGCTGCTGCTGAAGTAAAACTCTGGCGAGTGTTCTACAAGCCCTTGTGGTCCATTGCGCCAGCTATGATAGGTTCTGCTTGTCACGGGCGAGTTGGATGC
>CAZYOC010000066.1:0-18947 GCA_964648415.1 uncultured bacterium
CTTTTAACTTTTAACTTTTAACTTTTAACTTTTAACTTTTAACTTTTAACTTTTATAGTAATTCTCGAATGAAATGTCCCATGATGTCATTCCTGCGAAAGCAGGAATCCAGAATAAACAAGTACTTAAGAATCTTAGTATGTTCGATTCTTAGCAAGAAACCCTATAACTTCTAACTTCTAACTTCTAACTTCTAACTTCTAACTTCTAACTCCGGACTCCGGACTCTTGAGAATCATTTTGTTAAGAATTCTTCGCCAGATATTAAACATCAATCCCTTCTTCTTTCCATTCTTTGACCAGGTTCTGCAGATAGCGGCGGCTGATGCCGAGGATACGGGCGGCTTCGCTCCGGTTGCCTTGAGTTTCGCTCAGTACGCGCAGGATATGCCGTTTCTCCGCGCCTTTCAGGGACAGGTCTTCCGGGCCTTCGTCGCCGTCGGCGGTGCGGGTGAAGATCAGGTGCTCAGGCGTAATGGTCGTGCCGGGGCAGAGGACCACCGCCCGCTCTACGGTCCGTTCCAGTTCACGCACATTGCCCGGCCATTTGGCACGGGTCAGCTCCGACAGCGCTTCTTTGCTGAAGCGTACGTGTCCCCGTCCGATCTGCTCGCAGTAGCGCCGCAGCACTTTTTCCGCGATCAGGGCGATGTCCTCGCGCCGCTCACGCAAGGGCGGCACCAGGATCTCGATCCCGTTGATCCGGTAGTAGAGGTCTTCCCGGAACCGGTTTTCCTTAACCTCCAGCGCCAGGTCCTGGTGGGTGGCGGAGACGATGCGCACATCGGCGTACAGGTTCTTCGTGCCGCCCACCGGCTTGTACACGCCGTCCTGCAGGACACGCAGCAATTTGGCCTGCACACGTGGCGGGATGTCGGCGATTTCGTCCAGCATCAATGTGCCGCCGTTGGCGAGGGTAAGCAGACCGTCCTTATCCTGGTACGCTCCGGTGAAGGAGCCTTTGGCATGCCCGAACAGTTCGCTTTCCAGCAGGTCTTCACCGAGATTGCCGGCAAACAGGGCGAGGAAGGATTTCTCGGAACGCGGCCCGTGGTTGTGAATGGCGCGGGCGATCAGCTCTTTGCCTGTGCCCGATTCGCCGTGGATCAGTACCGGCAGGTCGGTGGGCGCGACCCGTTCCATCAGGGCGAACACCTGCTCCATGGCCTTGGAGGTGCCGATGATTTCTTCAAAGGCGAAGCGGCCCGCCTGGCGACGCAGACGGACATTCTCATCGTGCAATGTGGCCAGGGTTTGCGCCTGGTCAATGGTCTGCGCGGCCAGCGCGCCGAACAGCGACAGGATGCTGCTGGATTGATCCGAGAAGGCGTTTTCACCCAGCCGGCTGTCCATGTACAGCGCGCCGATGATCTCGTCGCCCAGTTTCAGCGGAGTGACGCCGATGGAGCGGATGTCGTGCATGATGATGGACGACGACCCGGCGAAGCGGGGATCCTGCTGGGCGTCTTCCGCGACCACCGGCTCGCCCTTGTCGATGGCTTCCTGCAGGGCGGTGCGACTGGCCTCGCCCAACTCGTGGACCTGGGTTTCCATCAGGCGGGAGGCGCTTGGGATGAATTTGCCATTGTCGTCTTTCAACAGCAGGAACCCGCGTTCTGCGCCGAAGGATTCCAGCATCCCGTCGAGCAGAGCGTTCATCAGCGAAGCCGCGTCACGCTTGGTCGCCAGCTCGCGTCCAATCTTCAACAGGCCGGAAAGGAGTTTTTCCTGCCGTTCGGTTTCAACCTTTTTCGGGTCGGTCATGGGGTCGGTTTTTCTCCCGTCGTGTTGCGAGCCAATGGCGCTAATGCGGGTGTCTCCGGTTGTTTCAGAGTGTTTGCTCCTTCGCGGACGAAGAAGATATACGTCGCGCTCTTGGCCATGTTGCCCAGGTTGTCGTACGCCCAGACGTTCCAGCGGTATTCGCCCACCGGCAGGGGTTCGCCGGTGAGCTGGACGCTGTCCACGGGCATGGGTTCGCCCGGAATGGGATCGCGACGCGGAAGCCGTGACTCCTGGTAGACGATGCTGCCGGAAGCGGTCCGTACTTGTACAGTATACGAGATCGAGTAATCCGACTGGAA
Source organism: uncultured bacterium (assembly GCA_964648415.1). Classification (GTDB taxonomy): domain Bacteria; phylum Electryoneota; class Electryoneia; order Electryoneales; family Electryoneaceae. The sequence goes on from CAZYOC010000066.1 coordinate 2,085, forward strand.
TTTCATCCAACGCAGGGCTTGGGTGCTGTCGGTATACAGGGTGTCCTGGTTGGGGTAGACCGGTGTGGGCAGTTGATCCAGCAACCGGGTGATCATGGCGCGGTCGCTGATGTTGACGTGCCCCTGTTTGTCATAGACGATCAGGCGAAAGGGAATGCCGATCAGGTTCTGCAGGGGGATGCCGAACTCGTCGGACGAGTTGAACTCGTACCGGTACAGGCCGTATTGCGCGCTGAGGTAGATGACCATCCGCAGGGTGTCGCCCACTTCGAGGTAGACGCGGTCGATGCCGTCAAGATCACTGATTTCGGCCTGTGCGACTCCTCGCCGGACGGGGTCATCGCCCTGGCTCTGCTTGTCGTATTGGGTCAGGATGGAGAAGGTGTTGATTTGCGCAGGGTGGTCCGGGGTGACGGGCGGGACATAGGTGTCACTTCCCGGGTCGAGAGGGTTCTCCCGGGGAGCGTCGCACCCGGCCGCCAGCCAGATCAGAAGCAGACCGAGCACACCAACCGCATTACCGAAGCCTCGCCGCATCTTCTCCATGGGTTGTATACAGTTGTTATGATGTGCACAACATACGCACCGCATTGTCAGGGAGCAAGGCGCGAACCGTGGGCTATGGCAGAGAATCACCGCCGTGATTCTTTGAGATGGCGCCCCGTCGCATGATTCACCGTGTTCTGCAAGCGCTTCTTAACCAGTTCCATACACCGTTTGAACAATTCCCACCTACACTCCGGGCTGTTGCGTATCAGCAGCATCCTCGGTGTACGTCGCCTTGTCGTTGCGCCAGACACCAGCAGTGTTTCAGCAATCCTACAGTGCACAGGAGAGCGTCAACGTGACCCTCAGCAACATCTTCATGATCTCCGGGTTTCTCCTGGCGGCGTATTCCATTGTCGCCAATGATGCGATTCAAACGCTCGGTACGTTTCTCTGTTCCAATGGGAAGCGGAAGTGGTGGGTGTTGTTCCTCTACGCCGGGGGGATTCTGACGCTGGTGTCGGTGGGAGGATGGTGGCTTAACGACGGGGACATGTCCTGGGGACGGCTGGACCGGTTCCCAGTGCCGGAACAATACACCTGGATTCATGTCATTCCGCCGCTGACCATCATGATCCTGACCTATTTCGGTGTTCCGGTCAGCACGACCTTCCTGATCCTCACCGTGTTCTCGTCGGCTCACCTGGGCGACATGGTGATCAAGTCGATGGCGGGATACGTGGTGGCGTTCTTCTTCGCGCTGCTGGTCAACCTGTTTATCACACGGAACGCGGAAAAATACTTCTACCGAACGTCGGGGGAAACGCCCTCTTACTGGGTCGTGCTGCAATGGTGCTCCACCGGCTTCCTCTGGGCCATGTGGCTGATGCAGGACATGGCCAATATCTTCATCTATATCCCGACTCGCTCCCTCAGCCTGCCAGTGATGCTGGCTTCGGTGGCAGTGCTTCTGATCTTTCACGCCATCCTGTTCTACATTCGCGGCGGGGCCATCCAGAAAATCGTTACCTGTAAGACCAACACGGTAGACATCCGTTCCGCCACGCTGATCGACTTCATGTTCGGCATTGTGCTGCTGGTGTTCAAGGAAGCCAGCAACATGCCCATGAGCACCACCTGGGTGTTTATCGGGATCCTGGCGGGACGCGAGATCGGCCTGACCCATAACATGGGCTTACGACCCATGGTCGAGACCATCAAGCTGACCGCCAGGGATATCATCAAGGTATTCACCGGTCTCGCGGTCAGCGTGCTGCTCGCCTATCTGCTGCCCTTCCTGTTCGACCTGATCGGCCCGATTCAGGAGCTGTAGCCTCTCTTCCAGTTCCAACTGTGACAGCGGATCCACAGGGTTTGCTTTCCCGGTCTCGCGCACACTGGAGGCCGGAGAATAGAGTGTTGAAATCGCAGCCGCTTTGCCTTATACTTGTGGGCTGTTGACCCCTTCGTCTAGTGGTTAGGACCTCGGGTTTTCATCCCGGCAACAGGGGTTCGATTCCCCTAGGGGTCACACAAACAACACCCCCGTCACCAGGTGGCGGGGGTGTTGTCGTTCGTTTCTTCTAAAAGCGGGGCAGGGTTCGTTCCGACACGATCAATCGGCGAGAGCCCCGTTCTTACATCTACGGACAAGCATGTCCGATTACTTCGCGTAGCCCACGGCTCTGTATTCCCGGATCACGGTTACCTTGATCTGCCCGGGATACTCCAATTCATGTTCGATTTTTTCCGCGATGTCGTGGGACAGGGCGTCGGCCAGGGCGTCGGTAATGCGTTCGTGTTCGACGATACAGCGGATCTCACGTCCTGCCTGGATGGCGAACACCTTGCTGATGCCGTCGAAGTCCGCGGCGATCTCCTCGAGCCCGTGCATGCGCTGGATGTAGCCTTCCAGCGACTCGCGCCGTGCGCCGGGCCGTGAGCTGCTGATCGCGTCGGCCGCCTGCACCAGGATGGAGATGGGGTTGTCCGGCGGAGCGTCTTCGTGGTGCGAGATGATGGCGTTCTGCACCACCGCGCCTTCGCCGTATTTCTTCGCCAGTTCCAGCCCGAGCTTGACGTGGGTGCCTTCGCTCTCGCGGTCCACGGCTTTGCCGATGTCATGCAGCAGGCCGGCGCGCCGGGCGATTTTGGCGTCCAGGCCCAGCTCCACCGCCATCAGGCCCGACAGGTGCGCCACCTCGGTGACGTGTTTGAGGACGTTCTGGCCGTAGCTGGTCCGGTAATGCAGCCGTCCCAGCAGCTTGATCAGTTCAGGATGGAGCCCGTGGACTTTGGCCTCGATCAGGGCGTTCTTGCCCAGTTCCAGCACTCTCTCGTCGAGTTCTTTCTTGGCTTTTTCGACGACCTCTTCAATGCGGGCGGGGTGGATGCGGCCGTCGGAAATCAGTTTCTCCAGGGCGATGCGGCTGATCTCGCGGCGGTACGGGTCAAAGCTGGACAGGATCACCGCTTCCGGGGTGTCGTCGACAATGATGTCCACGCCGGTGGCGCCTTCCAGGGCGCGGATATTGCGACCTTCACGTCCGATAATCCGGCCCTTGACATCGTCGTTGGGCAGGTTGATCACGGTGACGGTGTTGTCGGCGGTATGGTCGGCGGCGCTGCGCTGGATCGCCTGGATGATGATCTCTCGCGCTTCACGGTTGGCCTCCAGCCGCGCCTTGTCGCGCATCTCCTTGATGGTTTCGGCGGTCTGCCGGCGGGCCTTGTCGATCAACGTTGAATTCAGTTGTTCCAAGGCTTCGTCACGGGTCATCTGGGCGGTGCGCTCCAACAGCTCTTTCTGCCTGGTCACCGCCTCATCCAGAAAGTCCTGCTTGTCCTTGTTGGACTGAAGCAGACGCTTGATTTCCCGATCTTTATCTTTCAGCTCCTTCTCCATCTGCCGGTTCTTCTCGAAACGGCGATCGAGAGCAACTTCCCTGTCGTGCAGTTGTTTTTCTTCCTTGCGAAGCTCTCCCAGCTTCTTGTCGTATTCCCTGTCCTGTTCACGTTTCAGCGCGATGGCTTCGTCACGGGCTTCCAGCAGTTTTTCCCGTTTGATCCCCTCGGCTTCTTTTTCCGCTTTGGCAAGGATCTGGTCCGCTTCTTCCTGTGCGGACTGCTTTTTCTTCTTGTCGCCGGCGGCCTTGACCTGGAAGCCGACTGCGACACCCGCCGCCACGCCGACCAGGAGGGCGACGATACCGACGATAATGGCTACCTCCATGGGGTAACGCTCCTATCCGTTTGTATATAAAAAACCCAACACCCCCGCAGGCCAAAGAAGAGAGAACCGTATTCTGTCACGGTGGGTGTCCTCTCGGTGCGTTTCTGACGTCCTCTGACCTGCCGAAGCAGGGAGGCGTGCCATCCACGCTCGAAGGCGGACTCCCATTCTCAAAGTGTTGGTTCTTCTTTTGTATCCTGCGCGAGGTGCAGGGTCTTTTTGTCAACTGTGGTACGGCTATTTCTGGATCAGGTTCCGGTCCAGAACCTCAGAGAATGTCTTGATCTTCTCCTTGTACTCCGCCAGGCGGTCCGATTGTTCCTGGTACTTCTTCTTCAGAGTATGCAGCTCGTCGGCCACATTCAACGCGGCCAGGATCGCAACCTTCTGAGCCGAGTTGGGTTTCATCGTTTTGTCGATCTTTCGCATCTTCCCGTCAATATACCGTGCGATCGACTGAATGTATTCTTCATCTCGTACGCTGGCCCGGATGGAATACACCTGGCCAAATATGTCCACTTGGACCACCCGGTTCTTATCGCTCATGGACCGTCCGTATCCTGAAATGTTGAAGCCGTCGACTCTATCAAAATGTCATGCTCAGAACCAACACAGCAACCATCTGTCACTTAATAGCTGTCGAGCTTCTCCAACAGGCCCGACACCTTTGTCCGAATCTTCTCTTCCTTCTCGAAGTCCCGAGCATTGGCTTTCGCCTTGTCGAGCTCCAGAGTTACTTCTTCCAACGCCGCCGCTTTCTCGTTGTATTGCGACTGCAACTCCTCCAGCCGCGTTTTCAAATCGCTGTTCTCCTGCTTCAGGGTCTCCATCTTCTCCAGGATCCCGGCGATTTTGGCTTCCAGTTGTTGAAGATCTTCAATCTGCATCGGTGATCTCTCTTGTTGTGTCTATGTAAAAAGCTTCCTGTTGTTCGTTCACGTTCTCAACGTCACGCCGTCCAGATTCTCCGCCGCCTGCACCACCCGGCCGATGATCGGGTTAATATCTTCATCGGTCAGCGTACGGTCCTCCGCCCGGAACACCAAGCGAAACGCGAGGCTCCGCTGATCCTTCTCCAGCGGCTTGCCTTCGTACAGGTCGAACAGCGTGACCGATTCCAGCAGGTCACCCGCCTCGGCGCTCAGTTTCTCCTCGAGCACCCCCGCCGCCAGCGACCGGGGCGCAATAAACGCCAGGTCGCGCTCGTTGGTCGGGTAGCGCGAGAACGCCTTGTAGCGACCCGTGGCGCCCGGACGCCGAATCCAGTCCGACCGGCCGTATTCCAGCAGCCCCAGCAGGTCCGCCTCGCAGACGTAAACCGGCTTGTCAATGCCAAATGCAGCGGCAGTCTCTTTCTTTAGCTGACCCGCCTTCAGCAGCACTTCACCCTGGTCGCCGATCATGCTGATCGCGAGGTCCAGGTTCACCTCCGTATCATAAGAAAGCTCGGGGAGATTGTCAAGACAAATGCCTGACAAAAGACCAGTTACATCCCCCTTGAGGTCGAAAATGTCGTACTCGCGCGGATCTTTCTCATCAAACGAGGCCGGGCGTGACGGACCAATCACCACAAATGCGGCATGCTCCTGAGCGCCTTCCTTCGCGCTGAACCAGCCGCCACGAACCTGTTTCGCCACCTGTACCTGGCCAACCTCGAACAGGCGCAGGGTGTCAACCCCACGGTTCAGGTTGTACTCCGCCGTGCGCAGCAAGGCCGGCAGCAGGCTGGCGCGGAAACTGTTCATCTCCTTGCTCAACGCTCGGCTGATGTGGAAGGGATGCAAGGAGGGGTGAAACGCCGTCTGGTCCGTGTCCTGCACCATCGCGTTGGTCACCGCCTGGTTGTACCCCAGCCAGACCAGGGTGTCGGTGGCGGCCTCGATCAGGCGCTCCACTTCCGACGAGGGCCGGTCCAGAACGATCCGCGACTGGGTGGCGTCGGGAACCTTGTTGTACCCCACGATCCGCGCCACTTCTTCAATCAGGTCCACCTCGCGCGTCAGGTCCGGCCGGAAGGTGGGGATGAGCACCTCGAGTGTGTCCTCATCCGCCTCGGTCACCGTCAACGCCAACCGTTGCAGGCTGTCGACCACATCCTCGCGGGCGATCTTCACACCCAACAGATGGTTCACACGCGAAGGCCGCAGTTTCACCGTCCACGGCTCAATCTGTTTCGGGTAGGCATCCACCTCGCCCTTCAGGATCTCCGCGCCGGCCAACTCGTGCAGCAACCGCGCGCACCGTTTCGCCGAGATCGGCGCCATCGCGGGATCCTGGCCACGCTCGAAACGCTTCGACGCTTCTGTGATCAAGCCGAGGTGCTTCGAGGTCTTCCGTACGCTCACCGGGTCGAAATACGCGGATTCAATCAACACGTCCTTCGTGCTCTCATCGACTTCGCTGTTGGCGCCGCCCATCACGCCGGCAACCGCCACGCCCTTCTCCGGGTCGGCGATCAGCAGGTCGGAGGCCTTCAAGGTCCGCTGCTGGTCGTCCAGCGTGGTAAATGTCTCGCCCTCCTTCGCCAGACGGACGATGATGTGGCCGTCTTTCACCAGGTGATAATTGAATGCGTGCAGCGGGTGTCCCAGCTCCAGCAGGACGTAGTTGGTGACGTCCACCGCGTTGTTGATGGGACGCTGGCCCAGCCCCCACAGCCGCGCTTTCATCCAGAGCGGGGAAGGGCCGACTTTGATGTTGCGCGCCACCTTCGCCAGGTAGCGCGGACCGATCTCCGGGTCCTCGATGTCGATTTTCACCCAATCGGACGCGCGGGTGTTGACTTCGTCAACCTCAAACGGCGGCAGGCGTAGCGGCAGGTTGAAATACGCCGCGATCTCGCGAGCGATGCCCAGGTGGCTCATGGCGTCCGGCCGGTTCACCGTGATCTCGAAGTCGAGAATGGTGTCCTCCGGCGGAACCAGCGTACTCATCTCGGTCCCCAGTTCGAGGGTCTCGTCGAGTTCGAGCACGCCACCATGATCGCCGCTTATGTTCATCTCTTTTTCGGACAGGATGATGCCGTTGGACATCTCGCCGCGGAGCTTGCGTGATTCCACGGTGAATTCGCCCATTGATACACCCGGCTTCGCCACCGGTACGATGATGCCCTCACGGCAGTTCGGCGCGCCGCAGACGATGTCCAGCACCTCGCCGCCGATGTCCACCCTGGTCAGCTTCAGCTTGTCGGCGTTGGGATGGGGCGCGACCTCGAGGATCTTGCCCACGACCACGCCTTCCACATGGCGCACGACCTTTTCCATACCCTCGAGTTCAAACGCCTGGAAGGTGAGGATGTCGGCGATCTGTTCGGGAGTCGCGTCGAAGTCGACGAATTCCTTGAGCCAGTTGTAGGATACCTTCATCGCCTGCCTCCGAATTGCGCCAGGAACCGCATGTCGTTCTCGTGGTAAAGCCGAATGTCGTCGGTGTCGTAGACCAGCATGGACAGCCGTTCGATGCCCAGGCCGAACGCCCAGCCGGTGTAGATTTCCGGGTCGATGCCCACCGCCTCGAAGACGTTGGGGTCCACCATGCCGCAGCCGCCCATCTCGATCCAGCCGGAGCCCTTGCAGACACGGCAGCCCTTGCCGCCGCAGAATGCACAGCTCACATCGACTTCAGCCGACGGTTCTGTGAAGGGGAAGAAATGCGGCCGGAAGCGTGTCTTCACCTGCGGGCCGAAGATGGCGCGGTAGAACGCCAGCACGGTGCCCTTCAGGTCCGCCATGGTCACGCCCTTGTCCACATACAGCCCTTCCACCTGGCTGAACATGGGCGAGTGGGTGGCGTCGGGCTTGTCGTTGCGGTACGTCTTGCCCGGCGCTATGATCCGGATCGGCGGCTTGTCGCGTTCCATCACCCGGATCTGGATCGGGCTGGTCTCGGTGCGCAGGATGCCGCCTTCCTTGAGGTAGAAGGTGTCGGTGGGCTCGCGCGCCGGGTGCCATTCCGGGGTGTTGAGGGCGTCGAACAGGTGCCAGGCGTCCTCGATCTCCGGCCCGCGTTCTACGGTGAAGCCCATACGCTGGAACACGCTGCGGACCTCGCGCTCAATCAACACCAACGGGTGCAGCGAGCCCATGCGGGGCTTGCGTGGCGGCAACGTCATGTCCACATCCGCGCGCAGCTCCTCGCCCTCGAGCTGGATCTGCATCGCCTCGACCCGCTCGCCGGCGAAGTTCTTGAACTCGTTGAGCGCCTTGCCGAACGGCCCCTTGACATCGTTGGGCAGCTTCCCGATTTCCTTGAACAACCCGGCGATCAAACCCTTCCGGCCGGTGTATTTCACCCGGAGCTGCTCGAGCTCGCCTGTCGACGAGACCTTTTGCAGCTCGGAGGTGAACGCATCACGATGCTGCTGCAATTCCTTCAGCTTGTCGTGCATGGTGGTCTTCCTGTTTCGTTCGGATGAACTTGGAATATAAGCACATCGGCGGGGAAGGTCACAGGGGATGGAGACGTGTTTGTAGAGGAGAAATCAATAATGGCTAGTCTCGTACTAACTCAAAAATATTGGTAGTTTTCAGGAATCTTGAGGTTATTAAACCGAATATTAACGATGTCGAAATCATGTTTCAAAATCATGGAACCACAATAAGCAATATTATGACTGTTATATAACTTTTTTTTACATTGTTGATAAATGTTCGCAAGGCTATAGAGATGACATAAGGCCAATCACATAAGTCTAAAAACATAGTTACAACTAAAAATAATCATTTCTTCTTTCCTTTGATAAAATATTTCTTTAGCATGTTAATTCTTGTAATAACAGTGTGCTTTTCCAAGCCATTCTGGAACTATTAAATTATGTGAAGTTTTAGCGACTAAGATCTCTTTCTTGATCCGGATGCTATACCTAACTCATGTGATACCCATCTTGAATCTCTGCTCCTATTGGATATTATCAAAATTAAATCATCTCTGGATAATATTTCGTCAGTAATTTGAAGTCCTGGATTGGTTTTAATATATTTCTCAAATAAATATATATTAACCCCGAGTTTTTCAAGATAATTATCAACCATATATGCTTTAGGTGCACCGTCTTTAGAATAAGCAATAAAAACAGACTCTAGTTCCATTATTATATCTTCTTATTTTTGACTAAACGCCAATAATGCACTCCTAATGCTGTAAGTTTGCAACTTTTAGAGTTCATTGCCGCAAAATACATATGGTCTTCACCTTCAGGTCGTAATAAATTAATGTTGTTGTATTTTTGAAGAATTTTAAAAACCTTCAGATTATCGTCATCTGCTGAATCTGAAGTAAATTCATAAGATGGGTCTAAAGAAAAGCTATAGCCGGGATTTGGAAAAAACGTGGTGATATATTTTAAATCACCTAATTGAATCGGAGGTTGTACTTTTCGAAGTGAAATAAATCTCTCGACATTGGTTTTAAATATAGGACGTTGCTCCCACGGGCCTAGTGCTTGATCAATATGCGCATATACGCTACCTGGTGTAACATCACCAACTAGATTTGCAGCTCCACCTCGTAAAGCATCTACAAATAATGACGTAAATACTCCATATCCATCAATTTCTTTTGCATATTGCTTCTTAGAGGAAGCAGTTAATATTGTAACCCCATCATCAAGAATTGTTTTGTCGCCAAGTTGTCCATTAGACCCTGCAACACCTGAATGACAACAGTCAAGAATAACTACTTTATTTTTAGCTTCCGAACTGTTTACGATGGAGAGCACATCATTCAGTGAAACGCCATCATCACCATCTATAGAATCAGAACAAACTAAATATCCTCCTGTTGATTCAATATAGCCATGTCCTGAAAAGTAAAATAGCGCAATATCTGATTTATCATTAAAAAGTTCTTCGATTAAACCCTTTAACATTTTTCGATCTATTGATAATGCTTCATTTGTTGATGTCATTAACTTAACACCAAAATTAATAGAACCATCAGTATGTGTCTCTAAAACAGAATTTACTTCATGGGCATCATTAACGCAACCATGAAGTTTGGGAAAATTTTTATAGAAATCAATACCAACTATCAAGGCTTTACGCATGATGACCTCTAAATAGAATAGTCACGGATTGCTTTAACAATTGACTTTCTACTCCACTTAGCAATTATATCAGCATTATCCTTTACTATTTTAGAAGTATTCTTTGATCCCCAAGGCTCAACAGCAATAACGGGCTTGTTAAAAACATCTTTGGATATGATAATTTCATTATTAATCCATGAAGAATATGTACTGTAAACACCAGCAAGAATAACAACACAGTTAACAGGTGAAATCTGCTTTTTTATGGCCTTATAAAGTGCATCATCATCAGAAGCATTATGTATTGGATCATCCTTTGGTACAGAATAATCAATCCAATTAAAGTTGGGTGTTTCATTAAAAAACTTCTTAAGCTTATCATATGCATCACCATAAGCCCAAGAGTGGCTAATGAATAGCTTGTAAGTCTTAAGCGTAGGCATAACAACTCCTTAGGAGATGGTTTGGGCCACAGCAAAACCGTTTAACAGTTGCCGTAAATACTAATCGGGAGCTCTATCAAAAATCCAAAATTTCGATGTTAAGTCAAGCTACTATAAAGATGTCTATGAAGTCAAGAGTAGAAATCAAATATTCAGAGTTCCTTGTAGCTGTTAATGTGTTGTATTTATATTACTAAAGTTCTGGAAGGTAATGGTTTTGTAGTAACACATAGATAAGCCATCTAAACCTGCTTTGCATTCTGGCTGGTCGATTCGGTCTCTACCGCCGGCTCGTAGTGGTCGATCTCTGTGGAGGTGTCGCCCTTCACCAGGTGCATCTCACCCGCGCTGTCGGAGACATTCGCCGACACCGGAGAGCGTTCCATGTTCAGCTTCAGTACGGTGAGCGCATCGTCAATCCGGCCATGTTACTGCATCTCGTAGCCTGGCAGGTTGAGCTGTACTTTGGCAAAATTATACGACACCGAAAAGGTCTCCCGCAACCGAATGAGATATCCCATAAAAGCGGCGGTTCCTGGTTGCCACAGAGCGGCATTCTCGCCTATTTTCCCAGCATGAGCGAACCTCAGCCACCACACAAACCCACACCGTCCTCCACGCCGACCGCGCGGTTTTTCGGCACGCTCGCCGGGCACACCATCGTGTACGGCTTCGCGACGCTGCTCCGTCCCCTGAGCCAGCTCCTGCTGGTGCGGCTGCATACGAACACGCATTTCGTGGATGTCGACGAGTTCGCGGCGTGGTCCCTGCTGCAGATCGCGCTCAACGTGGGCATCGTGGTCTTCAACATGGGTGTGGCGACGGCGTTCTTCCGGCATTACCTGCTGGCGGAGACGGAGGAGGAGCGGACCCGTGTCTTAAGCCGGGCGTTTCGACTCAGTGTCACGCTGGCGTTTGTGTTGGGGGGAACGCTCTATCTGACCGCTGGCGCATGGTCGACCTGGCTGGTGGGCGCGAGTGGGTACGCCGGCCCTGCGCGGGATGTGGCGCTCGCCATCTTCGGAAACACTTTGACCATTGTACCGTTGGCGCTGCTGCGGGCGGACGGCAGGAAGACGGCGTTCGTGCTGTACAACGCCGGCCGGTTTGTTGCGCTGATCGGGCTCAACGCATGGTTCCTGATCTGGCTGGACTGGGGGCTTGACGGTATTACACGCTCCATGGCCGCCAGCAACCTCGTCATGGCGCTGTTCTTCCTGCCGATGGTGTTGCGGCGGCTGAACCGGGAGCGCTGGACCACGGGCTGGAACACGCTGCTGAAGTACGGTGCGCCGTTGATCGCCATCGAGATGGTGATCTTCCTGCTCAACGGCATCGGGCAGAAGATGCTGGAGATCCTCGCCAGCCAGCAGGAGGTGGCGCTGTTCGGATTTGCGCTCCGGATCGCATTTCTGGCGCAGGTGTCCATTACGATGCCGTTTTACGTGGCGTTTCAACCGAACCTGTTCCGTGTGCAGCGGGAAGCGGAGGACCCGCGCCCGCTGTATGCGCGCACCATGGGCTACATCTGGACCATCGCGCTGGCGGTGGCGCTGGGGGTGACGCTGCTGGCGCCGGAGCTGGCGCGGATTCTGGGCAAGAACCCATTCTATTATCAGGCTGCGCCGCATGTGCTCTGGCTGGCGTTCAGCGTGGCGTTCTACGGCATCTTCGTGGTGTTCTCCAGCGGAGCCAGCCTGAAGGACCGGACCTGGGTGTTTCCGTTGGTGCTGCTGGTGGCGGGCGTGTGCGAAGTTGGGCTGGCGTATGCGCTGATCCCCGCGCACGGAGTGGGCGGCGCGGCGCTGGCGACGTTCGCCGGGTATGCGGTGCTGGCGGTGCTGACCTTTTTCACCAATCAGTGGGTGTATCCGATCCGGTTCCCCTGGGGACGAGTGGCGTTGACAACGGTGGTCACGGCGGTGGTGCTGTTGGCCCGGCAGTGGCTTCCCGGGGGCGATCTGTTCCTGATGCGGGTGGGGTTGCTGGCGGTGTATCCCGTGTTGCTTCTGGTGGGCGGTTATCTGGACAAGGGGGAACGAGCGGCGCTGCAACGGTGGTTCGCGAAGAGGGGATGAGACGTTTGTGTTCTATGCTCGCTTCTGGCGCATGGCCCGATACGCTCACCTCGATATCGTCCACTCTAACCGATGGCTCCAATACACGTGAATACTGCTCTTCAAATCATCACGGGATGAGCGTATCGGGAGCGCGTTAATCCCGCTTGCTCGCATTCTTTTTGCCTCAAACCCATCCGGCGCCATCCATTGTTGTTTGTGATTTCAGAATCCACACTGAAGCGCACGGCAAACCGGGCCATGCCACACAGAGCGCTGGTCCAACACTGAAAACCCCGAACAGTCGGTGGCTCGGGGTCTGGTGTCAGTAACGCCATGAAAGCGTGACTACAATGGGCTTCGCGCCATCAGATCGCCCTTTTTGGCCTTCAGCGTCTCGATTTCTTCTTCCGGGATTCTGCCGTAGGCGCGTTCGGCCACTTCGTTGAATTTCGCGCTGAGGCTGTCGATCTCGAACGCCAGCACGTCCAGTTTCTCGTTGGCCGGGCCGGCTTCCATCATGCCGTCATCGAGCAGCCGCAAGGTCTGGTCGGCCTTGCTGACCTTCTGTTCCAGCTTGTTGTACAGCTTCTCCATGTCGCGTTTAGGCCCGCCGCAGCCGGCGATCATCATCAGCGCCAGGCTTGCGAATAGCATGAACACAACAGCGCGGTCCAAGTGTGCAAATCGTTTGCGGCTCGTACTCATGGTTTGTCACTCTCCAAAGTTCGTCATCACAGCGCGATAACCTACAAAAAAGGGCCGGGTTAGTGCAACGGTTCCCGGCCGGAAAGCTAACAATTCGAGGAACAGGAAAGGAGGCGCTAACCTCCTGCTATATCCCGTTGAGCTTTGATAATGCGGCTACGACACGGATGCCGTATTGGGCTTTCTTCTCATCGGAAAGCTCGGTCTCCAGTTTGTCCGCCAACTCGTTGAACCGCTTCTCCAGTTCAACAATATCCTCGCTGAGCTTCTCGATGTATCGGCTCGCGTCCTCTTCGCCGAGTTCATCGTTTTCCACCTGCTGTGCGATGTCGAGGATTTTGTCCACCTTGGTTTCGATCTGGCTGACCACGTCTTCCAGCTCTTTCTCCGGACCGCCGCACCCGCTGAGCGCAACGGCGAAGAAGATCACCAAAATGAGTCCACCAATACGCCGGTACATGTTCACGTGCCACCCGCCTCTCATGCTTGCCTCCGCGTCGTGTTGCTTACAGGGATGCGACGCTCGCCTGCGCATAAGCTACTTCCTGACGCCATGGCTCGCAAGAGTCCATTCCAAACGGTTTGCATGAATCCGGCTCCAAGCTGTTCCGAAGATGCTCTTTCATGCCTATTTTAATAGTGGATCGTTTCACTTACCATGAACGATATCAGCCCCGGACAGCGACCAGAAGATGGCCCGCTATTTTGCGATTCGTTCATAGCAATGGTAAATCTGTATCCAGAGGTCTTGCATCAAGCTGCACGGGGCAAATCCCATCGAATCGCTCAATTCAGGTGAAACGGTCCGCTGGATTGATACGGTACAACCCAAGCCGAGGAGTTTATCATGCCACGCTCGTTACTCGTTGTCGCTTTCAGCCTCCTTCTCCTGACCAGCACAAGTCCCCTCTTCGCGCAGCAGGCGACCAGCAACGGCGATCTGCCGGAAGAATCCTGGCAACTGGTGGAGCCGGGAACCACTTATCTGGACCTGTTTCCACATCCCGCTACCCGGAATCTGGACGAGACCGTCACCGAGTTTGATCCCGGCACGGCTCCGGAAGGGGATTTCATGGGACGTGCGGCGTTTACCACCGACGGCGTGCGCATCCTTCTGACCAATCGCGTCACCAACAATGTCAGCGTGTATGATGTCTCCACGATGGAGCTGCTGGAAAACATCGAGGTGGGCCAGTACCCATGCTATATCGAGTGCACCGACGACTACGCGATTGTTCCCTGCGCCTTCGCGGACAGTGTCTTCATCATTGATCTGGTTGACTACAGCACTGCGGCGATCCTCCCCACCGGCGAGCAGCCCTGGGTGGTGCATGTCAGCGAGGACGGCAGCCGGGCCTATGTCGCCACCGATATCGACAACACACTCGAAATCATCGACCTGGACAACCTGGAGATTCTTAACACCATCGAAGACGTTCCCTTCTCGCTGTTGTCCTTCTCATGGAATTCCGAGAGTGGCCGCAACAATGTGAATTTCATGGACTTCGTGGTGATTCCAAACAGCGAGCATGTCCTGTTTTCCAACCGGGAAGAAGCGCTCTGGCTGTACGATGCCGAGAGCGGCGAGCTGACCGACAGCATTACCGGACTGCCGAACATCCTCGGCTTCGGCCTGTCCGGTGATGAATCCACCCTTGTTGTCGCCAACAGCGAAGACAACACCGCGCACGCGTATGTAATTGACCTGACGGACTACTCCATCACGGATTCAGTGGTTTGCGACGGTCACCGTTTGAGCACCTACCAGATCGGTGTGAACTGGGATGGGACGAAGTGCTACATGGGCGTGGGCGGCAATGTCAGCGCGCTCGTGGACTTCGTAGACGATGAGGTCAACTACTTCAGCCAGACCTACACCGCGTTCTGGGTCGGTGTCAATGCGGACCACAGCCTCGTGGTCAGCGGCCAGTACCGCTTCTCCATCATCGACTTCGAGGATGAGAGCATCGCCGGCTCCTACTGGGGCTATTCGCAATGGGCGGGCGCGGTTTCGCCGGTGGACGACATCTGTGTCGGCCTGTCGCCTTTGACGGATGAGGTGCTGTACCTCTACGACTTCACCGATGTCGACAACATCACATTCGACAACAGCCTGTGGGCGGGGGAGACGCCGGAAGCCGACGGGCCGCGCCGGGTGGCGATTACCTCCGACGGCGCGCTGGCGGTGGCGACCCATGTCATCAGCGACAACGCCACCGTGATCGACCTGGAAACCATGGAGACCCTGGCCACTATCGCCATCGGCGACCGGGTGCAGGACGTGGCGATCACGCCGGACGACGCCTATGCCGTCATCTGCGGCTTCAACAGCAACGCCGCGCACATTCTGGACCTGTCCACCAACGAAATCGTGGCGGAGGTTCCCTGTGGCCAGCGTCCCATGAGCGTACAGATCAGCCCGGCGGGTGACTACGCTTATGTCGCCAACGTGTCGGACAACACCATCACTGTGATCGAGCTGGACGGCGCCAGCAGCAGCGCAGTGGCGACCGTGGGCTGCGGCATCATCGGCGTGAGCTGGGCGAGCTACGGGGTCGGCAGCGGCATGGCGCTGACTCCCGACGGCAGCTACCTGCTGGTCTGCGCCTCGTTTGACGACCAGGTGACGGTGATTGACGCGGTCAACCATACCGTGGTTGCCTCGGCGCCCGTGGGCGATTTCCCCCTGCAAATCGCGATCAATGACGACTCCGACCGGGCCGTGGTCACCAACTACCAGGCCAACACGTATTCCTATCTCGAGATTGACGGGGGCAATAGTCAGGTGCTGGCAAGCTACACGGCCGGCGATCACCCGTTGCGGGTGGCGTACGACGGTTTCAACGACCGCTTCCTGGTCGGTGGCATGACCGACAAGGTGCTGTACTTCATCGACGGTCAGGACGGGACCATCAGCGGCAATCAAAGCTACACGCAATACGGATCCATGACCGGCGTGGCGGTGGACAACTACGGTGTGCCAATCGTGATGACCACCGCGCTGGGCGAGGTGTCCGGCATGGTGCACAAGGGCGATGTGCATAGTGAGTATCCCGGTTCGCCCGCGTCGCTGGCGTACCAGCCGGATGCGGATATCGCGGCGGTCCCCGTTCCCGGGCCGGACTGGATCACCTTCATCGAATACGAGTTCGTGAACCACCCGCCGTCCGGTTTCGCGCTGCTCGAACCCGGCCAGTTTGACACCGTGATGGTGGACCAGGAGACGGTGAACTTCACCTGGGAAGAATCTGTCGATCCCGACCCGGACCAGGATGTCAGCTACTCGTTCCTCGTTGAAGCGGTCAACGGCGACGGGCAGATGGCGGTACAGGATCTTGAAACCGAAAGCTACCCGATGGATCCCTACGACATCCTTTCGCTGAGCAACAACCCGGATGTGCTGCAACCCTTCTGGTGGCGCGTGTTTGCGATCAGTGGGGAGGATACGGTCCAGTGCGACGAAGCGTTCGCCCTGCTGGTGGATCCCGGCGAGACGGCCCCGGAAGCAGACCGGGATGCTCTGCCCGAAACAGCGAGCATCGAGGATGCCTGGCCGAACCCGTTCAACTCCACGGTGACCATCCGTTTCGGCCTGCCGCAGACCGGTGTCGCGAAGCTGACGGTTTACGATGTGCTGGGCCGGGAAGTAACCACCCTGCTGAACACATCCATGACCGCCGGACATCACACCCTGGTGTGGGAAGCAGCGCCGACTGTGCCGAGTGGAGTGTACTGGGTGAAGCTGGAAGCAAATGATGTAATTAATGTGCATAGAATTATGTATTTGAAGTAAAAATATTGGCCTAAACTTCCGTGAATCAATGGTGATCCGCAACAAACCGTTGCAACCCACTTATACTCGGTTTATGCGAAAGTCGGCCTAAGTGCTTTTGAATTAAAGAAATAGGTGGA
>CAZYOC010000067.1:0-11478 GCA_964648415.1 uncultured bacterium
CGTTCCATCTTCTTGAAATAACCCGTTATGTCTGCAAAGATGCGCCTTGTCCTGAGACAAATGACGCAGCTCAGAAAGCATCATACCTGGTGCAATGGAGCACTACAGACTTTTCATCGAAATCGCTTGATGAGCATCGGCGCGAAACCGTCTGACACGCAACTCGCCCGTGACAAGCAGAACCAACCATAGCAGTTGCAACGGACCAATAGCAGTGTCCAGGCCATTGGTTGACTTGCCTGATTTGAGCGATGTACCTTGCCGATGTTGCCGGGTGCGGATCGATGTATCAGCCTGGATTGTGTTTACGATTGTCCCACAGGAGACAAGATGCCAACCTCGGAAACACCCCTGAGCCACCAACTCTACTGGTGGATCAAAGATGCACAGGATGCTGTGCACAACTCCGAATATAAAGATCATATATTTATAGATCAGGTGGACGTGTACGATGCGGCTTTGGCTTCCTTCTATCTGAAGGTACAAGCACTCGCCAGAGACGAGATCTCTGAAAAGCGATTCAGAAAGGCCGCCATACGCAAGCTGGATTTCAAGCGACGCATTAAGTCGATTGCACCCGAACTGTTCGATTCCCTGAAAACGAAACCACGGCTTCCTGAACGTTCAGCGGAACCGGACAGCGACATTTGGTTTTGGCCGGAAGAACCTACACATCTTCGGCAAATGATTCCGGTAATCGACCGTTTAAGAGATGATTATGGCGTAGAGTCTTCGATTATTATCAGTAAGCCCGGTCTATACAGCAGCGTTGATCCCCAAAAGTACAAAATCATTTATCCAGAAGTTTTATGGAAAAATGAAATAAGAAAAATAGAAAATGTTATCAACAAAGAGATTGTAAATATTCCTTATGTTGCTGATATCGATATGTTGCCCCGGTTTCCTGTTGAAGTAAACCTTGAAGTACTTCATGGTATTCTATATTATGAGATATTACAAAGTTTTAATATTTGTTTTAAGCGTATTGGACTTATCAAATTGATGCTAAAACAGTTTAAACCAAAACAATTTATTGTGGGTAATGATATTACCCCTCATGGGCGAGCCACATCTTTATTTTTAAAAAACAAGGACATACACACCGCTTGTATTATGCATGGAAGTATCAGTAATGAAATTTTCTATATTGACCATATTGCAGATCATTTTTTGATTTTTGGCGAGCGGAATTTGGAAGAGCTGCGCGAAATGGGTGCAGAAACAAGTAATTGTATTGTGTGTGGAGCGCCCCATCTTGACGAGAAACTGCGTTTGGACCGGACCACCCACCCTTTGCTGAGGGACAATTACGGGTTAAAAGACAATACGCCATGGGTTCTTATAGCGCTTTCGGGACCCGGACATTGTATTTCCTATGATCATTTCTATTCCACGATTCAGGTGTTGCAACATATGACGGTCACGTTTCCTGATGTCACGTTTCTCGTAAAACTGCATCGGAAGGACGCTCCCGAGAATTACAGGCTTCCAGCCGAAAAAGAAGTCGAGGGGTCTCGATTGATCGTAGCGCTTGGCGATGATGTCTCCGCACCCGCTGATATCTTTCACTGGTTCCGTTCGTGTTCGATGATCATTACAGGGGGCTCCTTTGTGGCTTATGAGGCGATGGTATTAGACGTACCGGTCATTTCGCTGGACTTGTTCGATGATTATTATGACATGGATTATAACCGACAGAAGATTGTTTGCAATCCACAGTCGAAAGAAGAACTGCAACAAGCTATTCAGACCCTTCTGGATCAAGGTCCGGAAGCTGAAGAGCTACACAGGAAACAACACGAGTTCTGCCGGCAAATGTTTCACAAATTGGACGGCCATGCATCAAAACGTGTGGCAGGAACACTGCTGGAGTTAATCGGGGAACGCCCACATCAGTAGAACATTCCAAACAGACAAAGGGAGCATACTGTGAACGCAGCCGTAATCGGAATGGGGCCTCATGGCTACCGAACTGTCGATACCCTGCAAAGGATACCGGCTGTCAATATAGCAGCGGTGGTTGATAAAAGCCCGCAAGTACGTGAAGCGGTGCAGAATAAATACGCCGGCATCACAACGTACAGCGGTGCAGGTGAGCTTTTCGCAACTGGTGGGATCGACCTGTGTTGTGTGGTTACCAACAGTCCCACACATGCTGACTTGGCCATCAGCGCCATGGAAGCCGGAATCAAACGGATCCTGGTTGAGAAACCCATGGCCGGTTCAGTAGCTGAATGCGATCTCATGATTCAAACCGCCGAGCGTCTGGGGGCGCGGCTTAGCGTGAACCAGTCCCGTCGGTTTGACCCTCTCTATATGTGGCTTGGCGAGAAGATCCAGTCCGGTGACTGGGGAAAACCCAGGGCGATGTTTATGCAGCGTCCGGGCATTGGACTTGGTTGTCTTGGCACACACTCCTACGATGTACCGGGCCAGATCACCGGTCAGACGTTGCAGCAAGTCATCGGCTGGGTGGATCCCGTCCGAGGGAAGAATCCACGCGGCGACCAGTTCGTGGACCCGGGCGGGCAGACGATCATGGTCTTCGAAGATGATTTTCGGGTCACGATCAACCAGATTGAGGACGGCGCCGGTCCAAGTTCGGTGGAAATCGACCTGACAAGAGCACGCATCCGTATTTGTGAAGTAACCCCGATTCTGGAAATCATCGAACGGGATCTGAGTGTGATTCCCGGACCCGGGCGTCCGCCGAAATACTACCCGGGCGAGTATCCTGAGGATCTGTCCATCTGTCCGGATATCTTCCAAATGCTGCAAGGCGCGTTGGAGAACCTGATCAGCGATGATCCCTTGATTTGTAAACCCGAATATGGTCGGCAGGCGCTCGAGGTGATGACTGCGACCTATTTATCCCATGAACGGGGCAATGTCCCTGTTGATATTCCGTTAAAACAAGACGAGAGAGAACGATGGTTTCCCGTAACGTAAAACTTGCCGTCATCGGTTACGGCAACATCGCAGCGAAACATTTAGAAGCTTTTCGTGACTTGGGTGTGACCGTCGAGGCGGTGTGTGACGCCTTTTCCGCAGCGCGTGAACGCGCCCGCAAAGACGGCATTGCGAAAACCTGCGAAACCATCGCCGAGACGATGGAGAAAACCAGGCCGGACGCCATTCTCTGTACGGTCTCATTCGGTCAGAACACCAAGGTCGCCCGCGAACTGCTTCCGTATGGCATACCCGTTTTGTTAGAGAAGCCGCCCGCGTTGTCCATGGCCGAGTTGCATGAGTTGATCGAGCTGGCCGACAAGCATCAGACTCCTGCCATGGTCGCGTTCAACCGGCGCCACTATTCTGTGTTCCGCAAAGCATTGGAGATGGCCGGCGGGCTGGAAAATGTCACCGGTGCGTTCGCCGAATGGGGCGAGGAGCCGAAATTCCTTCGTGACAAACTCGGATTCTCGCCGGAAGAAGTGAAGCTGGCAGTCTACGACAACAGTATACATGGCATTGATTTCATGGCCTATGCGGCCGGTGCGCTGGTGGATCCCCAGGTTCTCACGATTGGTGATCCCCAGGATCCCACGACGTGGCGAATGACCCTGCAGGGAAAGACAGAGAAAAACGCGCTGGCGGTGTTCCATTCCACGTGGGACAGCCCCGCCCGCTGGAGATTCAGCTTCACGTCGCCCGGAAAACGCTTTGTGTTTGCCCCGCTGGAAACAGGCGCGGTACAGCATGAAGGTTCGCGCCAGCTGATCCCGATTGAGCCGGACCCGATTGACGATCAATTTAAGCCGGGTTTCCACCAGCAGGCCGCCTTCTTCCTTTCTGTCATGGAACAAAAGCTGATGAGGCATGAGCACGATTTACGCGCGGCGATTCCTTCGATGCAGTTAGCCGCCATGCTGACCGATTCGCTACAGGGAAAGTAGTCCAACCAGGTAAACAGCAAGCGACCAGAGCGATAGTCCACTCTGGTCGTCGCTTTTTCAGGATCCTGAAAGTTTAGAGTGGCTCTTACAAAGAATCGAACATACTAAGATTCTTAAGTACATGTTTATTCTGGATTCACGGCTGTCCCACACTACGGGACACCGCAAGCTACACTTTGTTCCGGTTCCTGCTTTCGCAGGAATGACATCATAAGACAAATCCCGGGAGCATCCCCCTACCTTACCAATACAATCCGCTTAAGCTCGGCGTCAAAACCATCGGCCCGGGCGCGGACAAAGTAAATCCCGCTGGCGAGCCGGTCGGCGTTGAGGCTCAATTTGTGATAGCCGGCCTCATAGCGTCCTCGCGCCAGGATGGCCACCTGACGGCCCAGTGCGTTGTAGACCACCACCTTGATATCCGCCGCTTCCGGAAGGGCGACCACCGCGGTAGCGCTGGAGTTGAACGGGTTCGGATACACCGCCGGGATGCCGAAGGAACGCGGGATGCCGGTCCAGGGACGCGGCTGGCCGACCTGGCGGCTGACGAAGAGCATCAGCGTGTCCGCCGCCCAGACGCCCTCAGTATTCGAGTCGGTGGCGCGCACCGTCCAGTAATGCGCCATGCCGGGGAAGACATCCTCGGCGTACAGCAGCAGCGAAGGATCTGCGATGCTGTCGCCCACCTGCCAGGCGGTGGCCATGGCGGCGGTGGTGTCGACCCAGACATCGTAATGCGGAGTGTCCTGCGTGTCGGGATCCGTGGTCGCCAGCCAGCTCAGCTCCAGGGAATCCGTAAGCATGGCGTCGCCCGAATCCGGGCCAACCAAACTGAACACCGCCGGGGGATCGGGGAACAGCGACAGGAAGCTGCGGCCGTTTTGCGATTCGCCCCAGCGGCCCAGCCCGAAGCTGTCCACCGCGCGCACACGCCAATAAACGACACGGTTATCCGGAATAGAATCGCGGCTCACGGCCGTGGTAGTATCGCTGGTCATTCTGCTGAGCGCCCCGCTGAACTGCGGGTTCCACGCCCATTGCAACTGGTACACCAACTCATCGCCGGGATCGGGATCGGTGGTGGACTTCCAGGTGAACGTCACCAGCGGCTGCTCGACAATACCATCGTCTTCCGGAGCCACCAGCTCGAAGGGATCCGGGGCCTGCGGGATGGACACATGGAAGCTGTAGGTATCCTCGCACCAGACGCCATTCCCGCCGGGATCGACCGCCCGCACCGCCCACCAGTACTCGCAGTCGTCACGCAGGTTGGCCAGGGTCAGCGCCGGGTTGGTTGTGGTGGTGCTGTCCACATCTTCCTGGAAGTACTGGTCGGTCGCCAGCCAGATCACGTAGCTGATCGCGCCGGAATCCGGGTCGACACTGGGCTGCCAGGTCAACTGCGGACCGCGGGTGTACATGGTATCCTCGTGTTGCGGCGTCAGCAACTGGAACGCTGTCGGCGGATGGTCCTCGTCCAGGTTGAAGGTGAAGACGTCATCGGACCAGCGGCCCTCGGTGTTCGTATCCTGCGCCCGCACCCGCCAGTAATACGACGTATTGGCCTGCAAGCCGGTAAGCGTGGCGGAAGTGCCGGCGACCATCATCGAGTCCTCGCTTGGCGCGAAGTCCTCGTTCAAGGCCCAGACCACGACATAGCTGAGGGTGTCATCGGGGTCCGGATCGCTGCTCTCTTCCCAGGCGACATCCACCGGCCCGAAGGGCAGCTCGGCTCCGTTGGCCGGTTGCAGCAGGGTAAAGGCTTCCGGCGCGTCCGGGTAATACGTACGGAAGTTCTTTCCGACAGCCGGTGAACCTGAACTGCGGCGTCCGGTCTGGTCCACCGCCTGCACGCGCCAGTAGAGCGTGGCGTCGTCCGGCAGCGGCAGAGAATCATCCAGCGAGGTCACCAGCAGGCTGTTGGCTTGTGATCCTCGAGCGAACTGCATCGCCGCGGGCTGTGTTCCGTTTCGCTGTTGCCCACCTCTACGCGAGCCGTTTCTTATCGCCTTCGCGCGTCCCGGCTCACCGCTGCCTCCCTGCCGCAACTGGTTGCCCGGCGGGGGCGGGAGGTCGTCGATGCCATCCAGCAGGTAGGTCGTGTCGCTCAGTTCGAAGACGGCTGCGGGATCATGAGCAATGCTCCAGGCGATGGACAGTTCGTACGTCACTTCGTCGCCCGGGTCGGGATCGACCGAGCGCTCCCAAGCGAGGGTGACGCTGCTGTCGGAGATCTGCTCGCCGTTGTCCGGTCCGGCCAAGGCAAATGCACCGGGCGACTCGGGCATGGCGACACGGAAGCTGAAGCTGGTATCCGACCAGGTCCCGTTGGAGGCGTTATCGAGCGCCTGCACCCGCCAGTAATAGGTGCTGTCGTCGAAGGGGACCTGGATGGTTACCGTGGTGTCCTGCGTTTGTGTGGATTGTGATTGGTCCGGCGGGAAGTCCGGCAACGTGCTCCACCAGACATCGTAGGTAAGCTCGTCATCCGGATCGGGATCGGTCGCGGCCTGCCAGGTCAGATCCACCCGGATGTTCTCAAGCGTGTCTCCGTGGGGGGACACGAGTTCCGGCGCGGTGGGCGGCTCCTGGATGTAGACATCGAACGACCAGGCTTCATTGCTCCAGCGCCCGGGTGAATTGGTGTCGTTGGCGCGCACCTTCCACCAGTATTCGGTGTCGTCTTCCAAATCGCGGATAGTATGGGTTGTGTTCAGGCCGACATCCAGCGAGTCCAGATTTTCGGTAAACGCTTCATTGTTTGCCATCCAGACCACGTACCCGGTGACGCTGTCTTCCGGGTCGGACTCGGTGGCCTCAAACCAGACCAGCTCGACCGAATCGCTGGGGACTGTGCTGCCGTTCAACGGTTCATGCAGCTCAAAACTGTCCGGCGGCGAAGGCATGTTCACCGTAAACGACCAGCCGGTCTGCGGGAAGGCCCACAAGCTGTTGCCATACTCGTCCGTAACCTGTACACGCCAGTAAATGGTTTCGCCGTCGGGCAGTTCATCCAGCTCGTCGAGTTCGCCGCCGGCAGGTTCGGCATTGCGGCGACGCATCGAGCCGAACTCATCTCCTCTGCCGGCACGGTTGTTCCAGTCCACCGGTGTATCGACGTACGTCAGGCTGACGGCCGTTTCAGTGGTCGTGGTGTCGTTCGCCATATTGAACTGGGGATCCAGTGACCAATACACAGTATAGGTCAACGTGTCGCCCGGGTCCGGGTCGGTGGACTGGGTCCAGCTCACCGTCACGGTGTCGTCTTCCACCAGCTCGTTGTTGGGCGGGTCGGCCAGCGCGAACGGTCCCGGGGACTGCGGGACATAAACGAGGAAGCCGAATTCGCTGGTGGACCAGCGGCCCTCGGTGTTCGTGTCCTGCGCGCGCACTTTCCACCAGTATTGGGTGTCATCGGTCAGGTCTTCGACCGTGTAACTGGTGTCCGTAGTGATGACCGAATCCACACCGATGGTGAAGGCGGCGTCTTCCGCCCAGACCAGGGTGTACGTTTCCACGCTGTCGCCGGGATCGGGATCGATGGCGGTTTCCCAGGTGAAGAGCGGGTTGGACACGAAAGACGTGTCGCCGTCCGCCGGGCTGACCAGGTCAAAGGCCAACGGCGGGGAGTGCTCGTAGGAGACATGGAACGACCAGCCGTCCTCCGGCGTCGCCCAGGTGGTGTCCTCGTAGAGATCCACCGCCAGCACCCGCCAGAAGACGTTGATGTCGTCGGGCAATTCATCCAGCTCGGCCAGGATCTGGTCCTCGAGGCCGTTGATGGACAGGAAGGTGTCCGGGGTTGTGGCCTGGGCGTATTCATGGAATCCGGCGAACATGGACCATTGTACGGTATAAGTGACAACATCGCCCGAGTCGGGGTCGGTGGCCGGGTTCCAGTAGACCACAACGGTATCCTCTTCGATCACCGCCCCGGAATCGGGAAGCGCCAGCGTGAAGGGATCCGGCGGGTCGGGGATGTAGGTGTCAAAGTACCAGGTCTCGTTGGAGTAGGTCGCGTTATCCTGCTCGTCGATGGCGATGACCCGCCACCAGTAGCGGGTATCGTCCTCGAGGTTCTCCACCGTAGCGCCGGTGTCTGCGTCAAGGATCTGCTCGTCGAACAGGTTCGTAAAGAATTGGTCGGTGGCGACCTGGAAGTGATATGCGAAGGACTCGTCCGGGTCCGGGTCGCTGGTGCTTTCCCAGGTGAAGAGGTTGGTGGTCGCGGTCCATATCGTGTCGCCGTTTTCCGGCTCAAGCAGGCTGAAGGGATAGGGCGACTGGGGTACGCCCACGCTGAAGCTCCAGGTCTGTGTGGACCAGGTTCCCTCGGTGTAGCCGTCCTGCGCACGCACCTTCCACCAGTACTGGGTATCATCCGAAAGACCCATGAGGACCGTATTCTGCCCGGCCACCTCTATGGAATCCACGCTGATGGTGAAGGCTTCGTTCTCCGCCCACCAGACCCAATAGGTCAGGGGATCATTGGGGTCGCCGTCGGTGGCCGCCTGCCAACTGATGTCCACGTTCGGCGTATCGAGCGTGACGTTGTTCAACGGGCTCAGCAGGTTGAACGTTGACGGCGCCTCCGGAATAAACACCTCGAAGGAGCCGGTTTCCGTGGACCAGGTCCCCTCGCTGTTGGTGTCCTGCGCCCGCACCTTCCACCAGTAGGGCGTATCGTCCGGCAGGTCGGTGAGGGTGTAAGTGGTGTCCTCCAGCGTCACCGAATCCAGATTGGTCGAGAACGCCGCGTCGTTGGCGATCCAGAGCACGTATTCCAACGTCTCGTCCGGGTCCGGGTCGGTGGTGGAGTTCCAGACCAGGGTGGTGTCGCCGGTCCAGCAGGTATCGCCGTCGATGGGTTCGATCAGGCTGAAGGGCTCGGGGGGCTCGGGAACATGAATGTCGAACGACCACCCCTCCGCAGGTGTAGCCTCGGTTGAGTTTCCAAACTGATCTTCCGCAACCACTATCCAGGTAATCGTAACATCATCCGGCAATTCATCCAGTTGATCCTCCATGCCGGTTATTGTGAGGGATGTGTCGGTGGTTTCCGCCGAGATATACACCGGCCAGCCGGGCATGGATCGCCATGAGACGGTATACGTGAGAACATCATTCGGGTCGGGATCGACCGCAGGATGCCAGAAAACAGTGACAGTGTCGTTTTCCACCGTGGCCCCATCTTCCGGCAGGGCCGGCGTGAACGCGCCGGGCGCCTCCGGGATGTAGACACGGAAGCCGAAGGTGTGGGTCGACCAGACCCCGCTGGAGTTCTGATCCTGCGCGCGCACCTTCCACCAGTAAGGCGTGTCGTCGGGCAGGTTAGTCATGGCCAGCGTGGTGTCGGCGGTGGTAGTCGAATCCAGGCCCGTGCTGAAGCCTTCGTCGTTGGCCCACCAGACCACGTAGGTGATGACGTCGTCCGGGTCGGGATCGGTGGTGGACTCCCAGACCAGCGTGGTGTCGCCGGTCCAGCAGGTGTCGCCGTTGGCCGGACTCAACAGGGTGAACGGGTTCGGCGCGCCCACGATATACACGCGGAACATGTTGGTCTCCGTGGACCAGGTTCCCTCGGTGTAGTTATCCTGCGCCCGCACCTTCCAGTAGTACACCGAATCGTCGGACAGGCCGGTGAGAGAGTAATTCGTCGCGCTGACCGTGGCCGAATCGAGGCCTTGGGAGAACGCCGCGTCGTGCGCCCACCAGACGACATATTCCAGGGGATCGTTGGGATCGTTGTCGCTGCCGGCCTCCCAGCTCAGTTCGGTTCCGCTGCTCCAGACCGTGTCGCCGTCCTCCGGCTCCAGCAAGCTGAACGCCGCCGGGGCTTCGGGGATGTAGACACGCAGGCTCCAGGTCTCAGAGGACCATGTACCGCTGGTGTTGGTGTCCTGCGCCCGGACCTTCCACCAGTACCGGGTATCGTCGTCAAGGCTGTTCAGCGCGTAGCTGGTCGCGGTGGTGGAGGTGCTGTCCAATCCCTCGGTGAACGCCGCGTTGGTCGCCCACCAGACCTTGTACTCGATGGCGTCGCCCGGGTCGGGATCGCTGGACGCCTGCCAGGTCAGGGTGGTGTCGCCGGTCCAGCAGGTGTCGCCATCGGCCGGTCCGGTCAGGCTGAAGGCGGCGGGCGGCTCGGCGATGCGCACGGTGAAGCTGCGGCCGTCCGACGGCGTTGCTGTCGTTTCCAGACCACGCAGGTCCGTGGCGAGGACCCGCCAGTACACGGTCGCATCGTCGGGGATCTCATCCAGCTCGGCCAATACATCCTGCAAATCGGTGATATCGTAGCTCGTGGCGTAGGTCGTGTCGTCGTAGAGCGGGACAAACGTGTCGCTTGTGGACCACTCCACGGTGTAATAGAAGGCGTCGTCCGGGTCGGGATCGGAGGAGGCGGTCCAGCTTACGGTTACCGTGTCGTTGGGCGTCTCCGCGCCGTCCGCCGGGCTGCTCAGGCTGAACGCCGCCGGGGCCTCGGGGATGTACACATCGAACTGTGCGGTCTGGGTTGACCAGGTCCCGTTGGTATTTTCATCCTGCGCCCTGACCTTCCACCAGTAGCGCGTATCATCATCGAGTCCATTCAAGGCGTAGCTTGTCGCGCTGGTGGACGCGCTGTCGAGGCCTTCGGTAAACGCCGCGTTGGTCGCCCACCACACCTTGTACTCGATGTCATCGTCCGGGTCGGGATCGCTGCTGGCGTTCCAGGTCAAGGTGGTATCACCGGTCCAGCAGGTATCGCCCGCCAAGGGGCCGATCAGGTCAAACGCTTCCGGCGCTTCGGTAATGCGCACAGTGAACGCCCAGCCATCAGCGGGAGTTGCATTGGTTTGCATACCGTAACGGTCTGTAGCGCGCACCCGCCAGTACACGGTCTGATCATCGGGCAGCTCGTCGATCTCCGGCATGGCGTCCGCGAGGTCGGTGATCTCGTAACTGGTTCCGCTGGTGGTGTCATCGTAGAGCGGGACAAAGGTATCGCTGGAGGACCACTCCACGGTATACACCACCGCATCGCCCACATCCGGATCAATGGAGGGATCCCAGCTTACCGTCACCGTGTCGTCGTTCACCTCAGCGTTGTTGGCGGGTGAACTCAGCGCAAACGCTCCGGGCGCTTCCGGGACGAACACCTCGAAGTCATACGTCTGGTTCGACCAGGTTCCGCCGGTGTAACCGTCCTGCGCGCGCACTTTCCACCAGAACCGGGTATCGTCAGCCAGGTCGTTCATGACAAGACTGGTCGCGTTCGTTGTCGTACTGTCAAGATTCGCCGTAAACGCGGCATTGGTCGCCCACCAGACCACATAGGTCAGGTCGTCATTGGGGTCGGCGTCGCTGCTGGCCTGCCAGGTCAAGGTGGTGTCGCCGGTCCAGCAAGTGTCGCCCAGGGATGGCCCGACCAGGTTAAACGGTGCGGGGGCGTCGGGAATGAAGACGTCAAAGGTCCACGTTTCTGTCGACCAGGTTCCGCTGGTATTGGTATCCTGCGCCCTCACCTTCCACCAGAACCGGGTATCGTCCGGCAGGTCGCTCAGGTCATAACTCAGGGCGGTGGTGGAGGCGCTGTCGA